>DASXXQ010000198.1:0-21525 GCA_036502985.1 Buttiauxella sp. | reverse complement strand
AACCGTTATTTCAGTCTTTGACAAGGCGCAGGCGGCTCGCTAATATGCGCCCCGTTCACACGATTCCTCTGTAGTTCAGTCGGTAGAACGGCGGACTGTTAATCCGTATGTCACTGGTTCGAGTCCAGTCAGAGGAGCCAAATTCTTGTTTTCATGCATCCCTGCGAATCTCTATATATTTTTGATTCAATGAGTTAGCGTGAAAAACCTTCCCGGTGCATATCTATTTGTCTGCATGCATCGGAATAATTTGGTGGTCAGATTTGGGGTCAATCCGGTTCGATTATGGAGTGACCACCACATGTCCTTAAATGACTCAAAAATCCGCAGCTTAAAGCCTTCTACCCGTCCGGTTAAACTCTCCGATTCACACGGTCTGTATCTGCTCGTCAATCCGGGCGGTTCGCGTATCTGGTATCTTAAATATCGCTTCGCCGGCAAAGAATCCCGCGTCAGTCTCGGCGCCTATCCGCTCATCTCGCTCTCTGAGGCGAGACAGAAACGTGACGAAATTCGCAAGCTGCTGGCGCAGAATATCAACCCGGCGCAGCAGCGTATGGCGGAAAAAGCCGCCTGCTCTCCGGATAAGTGTTTCAAAGCCGTGGCGCTGGCCTGGCACAAAACCAACAAAAAGTGGTCGGCTGATTACGCCGCACGTATTCTCGCCAGCATGGAAAACCATATCTTTCCGTCGATTGGTCATCTGCCCGTCACGATGCTGAAAACTCAACATTTCACGGCGTTACTGCGGGTTATTGAGGATAAAGGCTTCCTGGAAGTCGCGTCCCGTACCCGGCAGCAGCTCTGCAACATCATGCGCTATGCTGTACAGCAGGGACTCACTGAACACAACCCGGCACAACATCTGGAAGGCGTCACCGCGCCACCGGTGAAAAATCACCACCCTGCCCTGCCGCCGGAACGGTTGCCTGAGCTGCTTGAGCGTATCGGTGACTACCAGCAGGGCCGGGAATTAACGCGGCTGGCGGTCATGCTGACTCTCCACCTGTTTATACGCTCCAGCGAACTGCGCTTTGCCCGCTGGAGCGAAATTGATTTCAGAAACAAAATCTGGACCATTCCCGCCACCCGCGAGACGATAAACAAAGTACGCTTTTCGGGTCGCGGGGCAAAAATGCGCACACCGCATATCGTACCGCTCTCCCGGCAGGCTATTGTCATTCTGAAGCAGATACAGGAAATCTCCGGCCATCTGGATCTGGTGTTCCCCGGCGACCATAATCCGTACAAACCAATGAGTGAAAACACCACCAACCGGGCGCTGCGTTTAATGGGGTATGATACCAAAACCGACGTTTGCGGGCATG
The DNA here is from genome assembly GCA_036502985.1 of Buttiauxella sp. Lineage (GTDB taxonomy): Bacteria > Pseudomonadota > Gammaproteobacteria > Enterobacterales > Enterobacteriaceae > Buttiauxella. The sequence goes on along the minus strand of DASXXQ010000198.1, from coordinate 20,197 downwards.
GATTCAGGACGATGGCCTGTAGCGCACTGGTGGAATCTGAACTTTGGTCCAGGGATGCTGTAGAGCGTCAGATGAGCCACCAGGAGCGTAACAGCGTGCGGGCGGCATACATCCACCGTGCTGAACATCTTGATGCCCGCAAAGCGATGATGCAGTGGTGGTCGGATTATCTGGACGTGAGTCGCAAAGGATACGTTGCGCCCTATATTTATGCCCGACAGCACCGGGTGGCCTGAATCAGCACCGGTGTAATTGATTGACAGCAATAAAGCAGTTCCCGGTTGCTCAGGCGCTGCTTTCAGACATTAAAAGGTGTTAACTTTATTTTTTCGGTTATTCATCGGCAGATGCCTGAATTTATTCAGTTGCACCAGATATCACACGATAAACATCGATCTGCGCCAGCTATGGCCTTTTCAGCCCTTTCCGGTCTGGCGCTGTTACCCTTAACAGCCCTTTACCCTTATGGCCCTTTGCCTTTTCTGGCGCCACCGTTTTCAAACCAACTAATAACAGGCTCTGTTGGCGGTGGCAACGCTCATCATCGTCATTACCTGTTGAAATAACATAAATCAATAGATGATCGCCTTAAAATATTTGCCCCCAAATATTTTCCTGTGGATAACGATGGAACAGGGTAATAACTGAAGATAAAAACTATCAGCCAGTCTCTCCCCGCCGCCCGTATACCTGCGCCACATAGCGCCCGCGCCCGTCGCCATGCCCCAGATCCATCGCCGTCATTGCCAGTGCTTCCTTCTCACTGAATCCCCGCGCCAGATAATGGCGGATCGCATCCTGCGCCCAGGCATAACGCAACGAGTGTGGGGAACATGCGCCAGTCAAACCAATACGCGATGCCTGGCTGTGCCAGTATTTCATCGCACTTTTAAGATCCGGCTTATCAATCAGCCTGCCGTGGCGGCTTTCGGCGACGGATACGGCATTATCCAGCGCCTTTCTGACTGCGCCGGCGTCCAGAATGACCGTTTCACGGGATCGCCCACCTTTGGTGCCAAATATCACGGTGAACCGGGTATCACCACGATCCAGTGCCTGTTGCCACGTCCTGAGCGACTGGGCGCTTTGTACCGCTTCCTGCGAACGCAGCCCCAGCAGCCTTGAGAGTTCCAGCGCTGCCGCCAGACCCGGATCTTTTGCACGGGCCATTTCCAGCACATGACGGTAATAATTCGGCGGGATAGCCTGCCGGGTGCCATTGCGGGATGCGCCCGCCAGCCCCAGCGAGTGGTTGCTCAGCCGTTCACTGGTTGCCAGCCTGTCACGCCCGGCCTGTTTCAGCAGGCAGCGGATCGTTGCCATCTCGTTTTGCAGGGAACGTTTTGTGATGCCCTGCGTCAGCCGCTCCCGAATATAGCCTTCAATATGCCGCGCTTTCAGGTGCTCCATCCGGCGAATTTGCACGTTCTGCGCCATGACCAGACGTTCACAAAACCGCTGCGCCAGTGCGATACGATCGTGAACTGTCTTGTGACTGCCGCCCGCCAGCCTCGCCAGTCGCCCCATCTCCTGCGCCAGAATCCCCATAGTCTCCTCCTTTCATGATTGCCCAAATCGTTTACCCAAAAACTGATACTGCTCTCCCCGGCGCATTAACCAGTAGCCCTGATTTTCTTGTCGGGCTGCGAACGATACCTGAGCGCCGGGGCGGCAGCCGTTGAGGTATTTTGGGGTATCGGTTGTGCTCTCTGAGCAGCCGCCCGCGTTAACGGGTCATCCCCCGGACCATCCTGATCCGCCTCCGGTATCGGTTCATGCTCTCCTTTTGCAAAAAATGGCTGAAAAAGCGGTGTCAGAATCCCGCAACGGGCTGGTGCAGTTGATTTCTCTGGCGCAGATCGAAAAAGCTGGGTGCGTCACTTTCCCCCTCTGCGCGGTTAAAGTGACGCACTGGACTGGTGCAGTGTCTGAAAATTTATCGTTGGTGCAGTTTTACGACCACGCGGCAGCAAAGCCTTACGGCAATGCAGGCCAGGTACAAGGCGCTGAGGGTGTCAGCAGATACAGGTTAGCCGGGAGAATTCCGGCGCGGTACAGATTTAGACCAGCAGGCTGGCGCAGTAAAAGGACGTATCGTGTGAAAACTCAGGCCTCCGTCGCAATGTTCTGCGACCCGGTGTTTGCAAGGTCAGCACCGGTAAACGGATCAACCGTCCTGATAACAGGCGCTTCTTTCAGGTTGTGAAGCGTGGCGCTGTCAACGACAGCATAGAGCAAGGGTGAGACTGCGCCAGTGCCACTGGCGCGAAAAGGAGAAACTGTTTTTACCTGTAAAAGGATTTTTTAATCACTTGTCGTTATAAAAAATGAGGGCGCTGTATGTGACAGCGCCCTCGTACAGGTGACATAAAAAACATCAGCTCAGAATGGCTTCCAGTCGGGCCAGCACTTCATTCACGACAGCGTCGGGTATGCGCTCCAGTCGCTTACCATTTCGGGCTCCCATATCAATGGTTCTGGGCTGGTCGCAGCGGATCACGCCCGTTGTTTTTGTTCCCGCCCCGTCCAGTGAAACGGTAAAACCGGCTTCGCGAGCAAAGTTTCCGCCGCTGGTAACGGGAACAACAACGGGTAGCCGGGTCAGCTTGTTAAACGATGCCTTCGATACGATAAGCACCGGACGTTTTCCGCTTTGCTCATGACCGGCAATCGGATCCAGTGAAACGAGCCAGATTTCTCCTCTGTCCATTTACAGGATCTCCTTGCCCACCGTAGGCGCATCAATCCACTCCCGATCTTCTTCGCTCATTTCGGCGTTCGGATCGCACTGCGCCAGCAACTCCTCAAGCGAATAGCGGGGCCGTTTCTGGGGTTCAATAATCAGGCAGCCATTATCAATGGTCATACCCACTTCGCTGTCCGTCGACAGCTCCAGCGTTTTCAGCACGGCGGGAGGAACCGCCAGCATGATAGATCCGCCGACCTTTTTCAGGCGAGTTGTATACATAGAGCACCTCCGAATATTATATTTTAATATAACATCCACGGCAGGCGATGCACAATTATTCATCAGATTCATTGCGATTCCCTTAGCGTAATAACGTGTGAAGGAAGCCTTAATCCATCGAAGGACGGATCCGGCAGTTTTCAAAGGCGGCATTGCCGGTAAAAAGGCGACCATCCTGATACATCAGTCGCTTCTTTCAGGTCATGAAGCATTTCGTGCAGGCGAGAGCTTAGTTCGTGGTAAGAAAGCCGATAATAGAAAACTGTTTTTGCGGTTCAAAGGATTATGACGATTCAGATAAACGAAATGCGGCGCAGCTTCCGTATCCCGGGCTGCGCCGGAGGGATATCAGCGATAGCGTGAAGGCCAGATTTTTTCAGGCGCAACATCTAACGCTTCAGCAATCAATCTTTCGCCTTTGGGCCAGCGGCAAGTAAGCGCATTTGCCAGCGTAGAAGACGCCAGCCTCGCCTGACGGGAAAGCGCTGACAGCGAAGTGCCTCGTTTTTTCAGTCCGGCGATAATGTCGACAGGATGCCAGTCAGACTGCATCATGCTTTAACCTCCACACCGTCGATAAACTTCACGCCACCAGAAGTACGCAGCCAGCGCGGGGCTTTCATTTCCGCAGCGAAATAGTTGATCAGGTCGTACAACAGCCAGCTAAGGTACTTCTCCGTTTCAGAGGCGAATCCCAGCCCCGAGAGGGTTTGCGTGATAGCAAGGCAGTAACGACAAAGCTCCGTACATTCAGGCTCAAAACGGGGAATGGTCGCAGGAAGCGTGTCAACGGTCAGGCTTTCAACCAGATGGGGAGGAACAGGCTCTAACAGTGTGGGTTGCAGCAGCGTCAGACAGGTGTTGATTCTGCCGCAAAGCGCCATTTTCAACGCGGGGTCGTTGCTTTCAATCAGGGTTTCGGCAAAGGTTTCGCAGTGACCAGCGAGTACGGTGAAATCCGTGGTGGCACTGAAAGGAACAGCAAGTGACGGGTGTGTCTGAGTGAGGATTGTAGCCATAGGGCAACCTCCGGTATGTGAATTTAAATTCCACCACCGAAGAGACCAATCTTACGGGTGGTGAACTGAACGGAGTTGGTCTTACCGGCCATACCTACACCGGCGCACCTTGCGGTGCCCCCGCCCAGCCCACCATAGAGATGTAGCCGAACGCACGACATAAAAAAAGCGCGGATGCGCCATTATGTCGCAGGTATGATATTCAGGAGACCAATCCCGGCGCCTGATTTTGCAGGTGCGGATTAAGAATACTGCGATTGGTGATGGACGGCAAGAGCTCGCATTTGAAATGCCATTATCGCAATGACGGTTTTACCCGTGTACTGTATTTTTATCTCTTTGTTTTACCAATCGCCTGTCCGTAAAATAAACGCCAACACGGAACTCATGCTATGAAGGTGAAACTTGTCTGATACGAATATGAGCGGTCCCTCAAACGGTGGTGGCGCGGCAACCAGCAGCGGTATTGTCTTTCAACAACAATTAGGCGCGTTTTTCGCCGCTCAGATCCTGAGTAATGACCCGTTGGATCCTTCATTAGTACTGGGTGATGCAGCACCTGTTCGGCTTCGTTTCGAAACTGAAGCGCCAGTTGACGATATTCTTGTGGCAACTTCTGTGGGCGGATTTCTTGCAATTCAGGCAAAAACAACGGTCCCACTTTCAGACAAAGAAAAGAGTCCTTTTTACCGGACAATTGAACAGTTCGTCCAACACTGGCTAACCTGTCGGGATGGTGATGGTTCTCTGGAATGGAACCGCCCTCTGTCGCCGGAGAAAGATCGGCTGATTTTAGCCGTAAGCATCAAAGCATCAGCGACTGTTCGGACCGATCTTTCCGCCGCGTTACGCCATCTTTCCCAGCAAGGCCGCGGAGCTATGAACAGGAAACAGAAATCAGCGTCTGATATTTTCGAACGCTGTGTGTTGACCGCGTGGGGCCGGATTACCACGGAGCCCCGGCCATCAGATCTGTTAGCCGAACTTGCCCGTCTGATTGTCGTTCACGTTGTTGATGTTGAAAATATCGCATCAACACTTCAGATGCGACTTAGCCGCAGCCTTGCCAGAGAAACTGACTCAGCAGCAGCCCTGAGTATTCTTGTCACCACCTGTGGGGAGATAATGTCCCGACGTGGTGGCTGTGATGCATTATTATTACGTAACATACTGGCAGGAAAAGGGATTAAACTGGCCGCACCGCCACAATATCAGGCGGATATTCATCAACTTATCCGCCACTCTCAGCACGTTGCCAATGTCTTGCATCAGTATGAAACCATCGATAATCCCTCCGGTCAGCCGCTTACTTTGCGCAGGGAATGCCAGGATGCGGTTGAGCAGGCTGTGCAGTCCGGCTCGCTATTAATTATTGGTGAACCCGGAGCCGGTAAAAGCGGCGTACTGAATGCGCTGGCACGTAGCCTGCGCAATCGTGGAGACGATGTTCTTGAACTGGCGGTTGATCACTATTCGGTTGAGTCACTCGAAGGACTGAGCCGTGAACTCCGGCTGGATCATTGTCTGACTGAAGTGCTTGAAGCATGGGATGGTACGTCTCACGGCTGGCTGATTATTGATGCACTGGATGCGACCCGTGGGGGTAAAGGTGAGGCCGTTTTTCGTCCGCTGATTGAACAGGTACTGAATCAAAAGGGGCGATGGCGCGTTATTGCCTCCATTCGCAGTTTCGATTTGCGTATGGGGGTGAAGCTTCGCGATCTGTTTAAGGGTCATCCTCCAGTGGCGGAACGTGCCGATACGCAGTTTTCTTCGGTTCGCCATATTGTTATTCCACGCTGGTCAGATAACGAATTCAGCCAGTTATTGGAACAATCTTCGGCGCTGACAGCAGCACTTAAGCAGCTTTCTGACAGGCTTCGCGATTTAGCAAAAGTACCGTTTAATACACGATTGCTGGCCGACCTGGTTTCGCAATATGCGGATATTAATCTGAGTCGTATTTCATCTCAGAGCGAATTATTAAAACTCTACTGGCAGTATCGCGTTGAGAAACATGGGCTGAATGCCCGGCAGTGTCTTAAGGCTCTGGTTGATCATATGATTGCCACTCGTTCACTCAGGGCTGCATCTCTGTTGACAGGCGCAGATGCCGATATGATTGATACACTCTCTCGTGAAGGCGTTGTCGTCAGGGAGGCTAGCGATCGCTGGGTACAGTTTCGTCATCATCTGCTCTTTGACTATGCTGCGGCAAAAATATCATTCAATCCTGACGCACTCATTGCGGGAACCTTGCGTTTCCCTAAACAGCAGGCTCAGGGATTGTTGCTTTCTCCCGCACTGGGTTTTGTGCTCCAGGAAATCTGGGATTATAACGAAGATCATCACGGTTTCTGGCAGGCTGTAAGTCATCTGGTTAATGATAGCGATGGCGATCCCATTATCCGTAGTTCGACAGGCCGAATTGCGGCTGAATATCCTGTTGCACAAAACGACCTGCTCTGGCTCGCTAAACGTGTGGCAATGGACGATCAGAACGTTATTTCCACGCTCAGTCATCTCTGCGGCGCGCTGGCAATTCGGTTTGAAGATGAAAAAGAAGTGGCTCTGCTTCCGTGGGTATATCTGGTCTCTGCTTTAACGCCTGACATCAATAAAGTCGCGGAGACGTTGCGATTTTTGCTGCATCCGCTTACTAAGCAGGTGACTGATCCTGATCTACGCAATATTCTGGGTACGGCCTGCCGCGCCGTGCTTTCTTATGGCCTTAAGCAGAGTGAGCCGGGCTATTTTGTCAGAAGTGCTATACCTTTCGTTGCAGATACGATCAATACCGATGTTGATGCATCTTGCCGTTTACTGGAGCAAATTATTTCCGTCGAACGTCTCCAGCGTTTTGGTTCAGAGGAAATTCCCGTACTCTGTTACAACATCAAGAAAATCGCAGATCGTGCGCCTGAGTTTGTTGCCAAAGTATTCGAGTTTGTCTATCGCTACGATGTCACCGAAGAACGGGAAACAACGCTGGGGAACAGCCGAATTCTGCCGTTGAGATCAAATGCCCGGCAGGACTATGAATCGGCTCGTTATTCACTCGGTGAGTTTTTCTCCCATTTTCTCGAACAACATCCCGAGCAGGCTGTTGATGCTGCCGTTAACGCTTTAAATGGATATGTTGCCCGGCGCCATCCTGTCGATTCCCCTGTGATGCATTTATCCATTTCCGGGAATGATATCTCTCTTAAAGCCGATCACAGCCACATCTGGGCGTACAATCCTACAGGCGAACATGCGCATGACGGAGAAATACTGGTTAAGAAACTATTTCAGCATTTGAAAAGCGCGACTGAACCAGACGTGTTAGCTCTCGCAGAACTTATTCGTAAAAAAGCCTCACTGGCAATCTTCTGGGCCAGGCTCTTTCTGGCGGCAAATGAACGTAATGATAGCCTGATTGATTTTCTCTGGCCCATTGCAGCGCAGGAAGCGTTTATCCGGAACGAAGATACTCGTAAAGATGCTATCGATTTGGTCAGCAAAGGAATTGCCCGGCGTCCAGTGGAGGAACGGCAAATGCTGGAGAATGCAGCATTCCGGTATAACTTCTCTGGCTATATTTACCCGGGAGAAGCAAAGAAACGACTGTTATATCGCCTTTTCAACGCGATTGGCTCAGATAATCTTTCTACTGAAGCCGCCCGGGACTTTCTAAAAAATACGCAGGGAGATGATGAAATATCAGGTAATAAAAGGCTTTTCGATATTTCTCCGGTCAAGGTTAGCACGGGTATACCTTATGATTTTATCGAAGGTCTGGATCAAAATGAGCCAGTCAATGCCATGCTTATCAGTGCTGTCAAAACAGCAAAAGCTGCACTGGGGTTAACGACAAATAATACACTCTCCTCTGAATTATCTCTGGAAGATGTTTTTGGCATTCTCGAGACGCTTCGTGAACAACTCATTGCTACAAATATTCATACCTATGTGCGTACAACCGCAGAGGATGTTATTGTTCGAGCCTGCGCTGCGGCTGTTGAACAGAAATTATTACCACCTGCCAATGACAACCAGGTAGATGAACTGACCTCTCATTTTTTGGATTTATTGCATATGACTTCTCGCGCAATATCTCCAACTGTCAATGAAGATACCGAGGATAATTTTGCCAACAGCGTTAGCTGGGGCTCTCCTTCACCGAGGATTGATGCTGCACGAATTTTTCTGGATGTAATTCCTTTACGTCCTGATCTGTATGATCTACTGAAACCTGATATCGAAAGGATGCTGGTTGACCCTCACCCGGCCGTTCGTCTTCAGGCATCAACACGCCTGTTAAGGTTGTGGGATATTGCTCCGGATAGCGTATGGCATTACCTGAATGAACGCGCGGAGCAGGAAATCAATACCGGCATAATAGAGCATATGGTTGGGGACGGAATCAGACGTCTGCTATATACCGATCCGACGCGTTCTTTCTGTCTTATCCAGAAACTGCTGGGACGTTTTAGTAACGATCCTGAACGTCAGCACCGTATTCGCAAGATAGTTAGTATCGATCTGACAATTCTCTGGGGAGTCCATGAAATCAGGGAAGCATATGATATTCTTCAAGGTTGGATTGTCGATCCCACTATTTATAGCCATGAACTTAAACAAATTTTATTTACATTAAGGGATGGATTCGTTCTTGGCTTTACCGAACAGAGTACACCGAAGGACATTGGAATCAGACGACGAGCGTTAGATATAGCCTATAGCATTATTGATGCTGCAGGAAAAAAACTTGAAGAGTATTCACCCCGCACCGATCTGACAGAAATTGAACTGGAAGATGTAAGACGCTGTTTTGCAATTATAGACGGAGCATGTCTGCAACTTCGCTTTGTTTGTGAAGGGAAACATAATCCTGAGAAACCATTAGGAAAAGAAGAAGTTAAGATATTTCTAAACGAAACTGAACTGCACATGCGGCGCATTGGTGATTGCAGCACGCCACACACTATTTACTACCTTCTGGAACTGCTGGAAACGTTTGTTCCTGTCGATCCTGCAAAATGTTTTGATCTGATGGCCCATGCATTACGTCACGGAACAAGGTATGGTTTCCAGAACGAACATATGGGAATGGAACAGCTGGTAAAAATGATGGGGGTGTTTCTTGCCGACTATAAAATCATTTTTGAAGAAGAACACCGACGTACCTGTTTGATAGAAAGTCTGGATATTTTTATGGATGCAGGCTGGCCATCTGCCAGGCGTTTGCTTTATAGGTTGCCGGAGTTGATTCAGTGAACGAACAGGTTCGATATTATCCGGTTTAAAAATATTCAGGCCATAACACATGGCCTGATCAAGAATAACCCACGTTAAAAGCTGATAAAATTAGTTATGCAGCATCAAACGCGATATCTTTTCCAGAAGAGATGTCTGACTGACTTCATTATAACGGGTGGTATCGTAAGTTAAAGTTCGCAACAGTAATTCAGTTGCTGGTTGCGTCATCACATCAGCTTCTTTACCGTCAAATGTTGTCGCCACCAAATTATAAACTAAGGTTGCCCTGTCCATAGTCTGGTTGGGTTGGTTGCTTTTAGTACAAAAAAGTAATGCTTCAGTACCTCGTTTTTCAATAAAGAGTTGTTGATACTGACTGACAGCATGACTTTTAGGTTTTGGCGTTAAGTAGTAAGGCAAACATGTTTTATCCGCTGCACCAAATTTATTAATTTTATCATGATTCTCTTCTGCTACCTGAAGAGAACAACGCTCCGCAGAACCTAATAATCTCGGAATACGAACAGTATTGTATCGCTTAATCACAACCTGATTTATTGTATCAACAAGATAGAAATTATCATCACGCAATTTATCAACACAATTAATATTCATCCCTGGAACATTATTACGGAAATCGATCTCATCGGTATACATTTTCGGCTCTGCGATGTTCATTACGCCATGGCTGAATACGACGGGCGTAGCAACGCCATAAAAATCATTTCCTCTTCTGTTTCCGGAAGAGGAACACCGAATTGAGACAAGAATATACTCACCATCGTTAATGCTAAAACCGGTAAGTTTCTTTCTCACCAGCACAGCTTCTTTTAGCCAGAGTTCGCTGCGGATCATTTCCAACTTAGCGACAGATACAGGATTAGGAACTTTTTTAACCACCTGGGTAACAGGATCTTTTTTATTCTGCTCTATGGCTTCAATATTACATCCCTGAAAGACTCGCTGATAATTTTTCTCAAAATCAAGGATGAAATCCACTTTTAGCCTTGAATAATAATCTAACAGATTTTTTTTACCCGCTTTTGCCTCATTCAGTGCCTGCCAGGTAGAGTTTAAAAAGATATCTTCACCAAGGGAAATGCTGGACCCATTTATTTTTTTAGACTGATTCAGCACCAGATAGTTAATATTTTTATCAAGATCAATAAGTTCCTGAGGTGAAATTATATCTACTGCACCTAATTCTTTTTTCAGATAGTGAATAAATCGTTGGTGCGCTTCTGGTTCTTCGCCATTATCAAGATTGTCTATAATAACTAACGGGCGCTGAAGTACTTTGACATTGGTCGTGAGAAAGTCTAACTGACTGTGGGTTGCACAAAAAACACGTGGTGAAAAAGTGATGTCAGCCTGAGAAAGGATATCACCGAGCACGCGCTGAACCAGATTCTCTGCGTGATTTTTGCAGCCAGAATAAGCTTTACTGGCAAAACGCATATAGGGCATTTTCCTGTATTTTCTACCATCTACTTTCTCAAGCAACTGCAATGATTTTTTACCCTTAGTCAGAATTCGACCATAATCGCTGAGTACACCAAGATCTTCCGCTTTAGCTCTGAAGCAGATCCCTTTCAGGGTAAAAGTGAGGTCACCATAATCCGGGCTGTAAAAGAGGTCACTTTGCAATGCATCGACGTAATAGTTTCCTCTCTTGTCTGGTTCTTCTTTTTGTACGACGGCACCCAGAAAAATTTCGCTATTATAGGCCCCATGACTCACGTCAAAATACTTCCCGGCATTATCTAAAAAATGTAGTTTCAAACGCAGTCCGAGTACAGTTTGAGCAATTTTATATTGATCAAAGCCCTTTATTTTTAGTTCATTAACCCATTGATAATACGGACGGGCATCTGGTGAAAGAAACATCACTAGATAGTTGTTTGCTTTTTTTAACGTTTGATACTGAAACTCCCTGTTATTCTTCATGCCTAGTTTTAAGGATAATAAATTTTGAATTTCCCTGTGCAATTCAATAAAAAAATCATCCCATTTCATGGAATATTCTTTTGCCTTGTTGATACAGATTGCATCAATTCCCCAACCATTTGCCGAGGGTAATTGCAGAAGTTTTTCCAACATTACATCAGCAGTATCATGGATATCAAAGAGCTGTGTTCGTGCTTTAGGTGCATAATCTGGAGTCTGAAGCCCCCATTCGGCAGCCATCACAACATCCATTTCATTATGCTGTTGACTTTCAGTTACATCAGTCATAATTCACTCCTAAAAGATTAAGTAAGAATTGATTTATCCTTAATTCTGATTTTATTTTTGCATCATAAGGATTTTTGCCATTATCTTTTTCATAAGATGAAATATTTTTAAAAAGGTTATAATAACAGATACCCTTATGGTTAGAATGTTCGGCACGAATGTTGAGGCTGTTTAAAGCATATCGGGTATTAAGATAAACAACGTCAACACCATCAAACTGTGTTTTTTCTGTAACGATTTTCTGCAACTCACTGACTTTCCCCAATGAGTTATTATGCATCTTTTTCGCTAATTGGCGGTTATTTCCTTGCATTCGCCAGTTTTTTACATCGATTGCAACAATCCGGTTCTTGTGAATGCAATACACATCAAACAGCTCATAACAAGAGCTAGCCAGATAGTATGATAGCTCTTGTGGTCGGATCGGAGCAATATTCATTTCATGGAGCACAAGGTGTAATTGCCATTCACCAATGTTGCCAATCAAAAGTGGCATCAATGAAGGGATGGGGATGTATTGTTGTAAAGGCGTGGCCTCTAATCCCAGAATCTTCGCAAAAATACGCTGTTCAGTTCCGGATGACTCTTCAGCCATGGCTTCATGATATTGGGGTAAACAATATTCCGGTTTGTATGGATTTGCCCCAGCTGAAATATCTGTTAATCCATAACCATCTAAGGTTTTAGCCAGTATCACATTTTCCCAATCGGCAGTACGCTCCAGATAAAAATGACTTACACAGTCGCTAAGGTGAGCATTTTTCTTAATAATCGCGTTGCGTTTAAGACGCTTCATATATGACTGCGGATCGGTAAAACAGTCCCGGTGACGTAATGCTTCATTTAACTCAATTGCATCTCGATCACCTTGTCTTGCCAGCGGCAGAATTTTATTTTTCAGTTCAGCTTCAAAGTCGCTATACATATCTATTGCTTTAGCAACTTTATTTTCAAATTCGCTACGCTGACTATCGGAAGAAAAGCTGGCTTTTAATAAATCCTCTTTTGAGCGTTTGAACCATAGGTGGTTATGCAGACTCAGGGAAGCAAGTAACGATTGTGCATTTGGGTGACGATCCAAATCCCGAAAAACACACAATGCATTATGATGAACACCAGAAGGTAAACGAATAATCCCATTCATTTGGGCATCACGCCGTTCTGTACGGCCAATAGTTTGCATTGCAATTTTATGAAGCTCGACGGTATGTTCAGTATCCAGTAATTGGGCAGCATCAGAATCAACTAGATCCGTATCGAAATCACCAACCTGGCGAGGCACGCTTCCATGAGCATAATGCTTGAGTAAGGTAATATAATTTTCCAGCGTGTTTCGCGATGGAGTTGCATTAATCTGACTCCAGTAGCTGCCGCAGACCATTGCTAATTCATCAAAGTCGATTTGCTCTGAATCTGCTCCTGTAGGTTCTGACGGTACCGGATAAGTGACATAGTAATTAAGCCCTGTACCAGCCCCCTGGAAGTGGGAAACCATGCATATTGCTAAGTTTTGGTGATTAATTTGCAGATAGTCTCTTACCGGATCTTCCCGGTTGAGTTTTGAATCAAACATGACGACACGCAATCTATGCTGCTCAGCAAAAGGAGTAATTTCAAATACACGAGGTAAATCGTTCCCCCGACGTGTTTCATTGTCAAGAATAGCAACCCCACGATAGGGATTTGCACTTAACTTATTGGCACGAAGAAAATTCCCGATAATCGCAAAAAAACGGCTACTGATCCCAATACATAGAATGTTCCGGCCAGTATAGGCTGCAAGTAACATACTCTGTAACTGGCGATGAAACTCTCGTTTATGATAGCGATTAAACTGAACGGCTGTAGAGTATGGTTCGAGCATTTTGAGCCAGAAACGATATGCATTCCTGAACTCAGGCTCCTCGTTTTGTGGTAAAAACTCCAGTACCTGATCGTCAAATACCTCCAGCGCTACAGGACGATGAAGGTTTCTGTTGTCGCGGATCGCCGACAGGGGCGAAGCAGAATCAACATCCCGCTGCCTGATGCGATAGTTCAAGTCACGGGCGTATTTATCCAGAAACGGGCGGCTGTACTGCCCATTATACGTTGCAGGAAATCCTGCTGTAGCAGACAGTAAAATAATAGTATTACGTGTATTATAAAGCACACGTAATAATGCTATTTCGGGTAATTCCTTAATTAACTCCATCCGAAATTTGAGTAATACCCATCCCCTCAGTTGTTCAGCCTCAATTCTTACCTGTTCACGTAGCGAAAGGGAAAACAATGTCTTGGGTTGAAAATAGGTAAAAAAGTCATCTATCAACTGTTCTTTCTGAGGCTCACTGGAAGATAAATGATCTATATCTCCTTTAATACTTTGGGCTTTACGAATGAAAACAGATAATGGGTTATTCTGATTTGCCATCTCCTGCTGTGCCAGCAAATCGCAGACATGTTTGGGTGTTTCCAACCGGGCAGAGGCTAATAATAGAGCAGTCAGTGTCTGATACAGTTCATATAGGGTAAATTCATCTGGAACTTTTTTGTCATCTTCAGAAACATAGACTTCAGTGTATGAATGACGCCCGTGACTACGTAAATGAATACGACGAAGATCTGACTCACGGTAAAATCGCTGAATCTGATAACTGAAAATATTACCAATTAACGCGATAACCTGCTCAGCATTACGGCTATCAACGACGATATCAAGCAAACTATTTCTAAAGAGTCTGGTCAGCTTCTTAAGATCGAAATCTGGTCGTAAATCACATTGTAATAAGGCTTTATTGATCTCATCGACATAATTTTTCAGAGGGGTATACCCTGGCGCTCTTTCATCTGAAGAACATTCATCCACATATTCCAGTACGCGATGTAAAATTGCCAGTAACGAAGGAAGCTGCTGATCGTCGTTCATTAATGTCTGGCAAACATTCTGCTGGAAGATACGGTAGGCTTCGTGCTCTTCGTCCAGAACTAATGTAAAACGAATATCACGTTGTGCAAAAGGTGAGTCTTCGTCGGTTATCCAATATTGCTCTTTTAAGCTCTCAATTCGCTGTGGATTAGTCTGGTTAGCAATCTCGCCTAATGGATTCACTTTGAGGCTTTTTTTCTGGCCCAGAACGTGGTCCAGTTGTTGTGAACTCCGGTGATAGCCGCCTTCTTTATCGCGTTTCAGTAACAGCACACTGCCATCGAACTTTTTCGTCGTGGCCAGCAGGATACATCGGCGATACAGTGCAATCTGAAACGGGAAAAGATGTTTAACCATTTCCGTCGCAAGTGCATATCGAGGGTTAGTCGCCTCCCCATCAAGTAAAGCCGCCAGATCCTGATTCAGGGCATTAAGCATCGCCACAGTCGCTTCCTGTAAGCGACCGGCTAAATGAAAACTATTGAGACGTAACTCATCCTCCAGACGTTTTTGTTCAAACGTTGCCCCCACTTTAATCTCTGTTTCCAGACGTACTTCCAGACTATTACGCGCATCAACTTCCGCTTTCAGACGTTGAAAAATAAGCTGAATATCACCCGACATCAATTTGTTGGCTTGCTTGATCCAGCCGCGATAACGTTCCCAGTTTGTAGGTGTTTTCCCTTCAGGAGATTTCACCCATGAAGTAAAACCAAGATCTGCGATATCCCCTTGCGAAAGATAAGGTAACAATTCAATCTTCTTATCTCGGGCGCGAGCGATAAGTTGTTCCGGGATGTCAATTTGTGATTTCAGCGGTGTGATAAACACCAGATTGCGATGGCTATTGCCTGGGTTGATTGCTGGATTTACGTTTTCGATGTATTGAGCGAAAACGTTATAGCTTTTGCCACTCGCCGTACCATCCTGAGACTGAATCAGTAGTGGTGTATCTGCTTCGGAAAAGGCGTAAAACGTACCGGCCTGTTTTCTTGCTGCGGTAATGGCTTCTCTGACACTTTGTGGCAATGGAAGATGTCGGATGTTGTGATTTTGTTCGGATTGCATATCTTCAATTCCTTCTGGCACAACTGCATTTTGAAAATCGGGTATGGACGTTTTAACGGTAACCGTCCAGCGAACTCACCTTACCGGACCTTAGTGACGTGTTATCCTTCACTCAGCCGAAGATATTTTCCGGGTAAGGCAGCAGCTCCTGAAGCCGCGAGTTCGGCCACGATGGCAGGCGGGTCAGCACGCTGTACAGCCACTGATACGGTTCGATGCCGTTCATTCGCGCCGTCTCCAGCAGGCTCATTATGGCGGCGGCCCGCTGCGCGGCTACCGGCGAACCCGCAAAGAGCCAGTTATTCCTGCCCACCGCCACGGGCCGGATGGCGTTTTCCGCACGGTTGTTGTCCAGCGGCAGACTGATGTCCTGTGCGTAGCGGATTAGCGCAGGCCAGCGTTTGAGCGCATGGCTTATCGCTTTGTGCAGACCGCTGCCCGACGGTGTGCGCGGCAGGGTTTCATCCAGCCAGCACCGCAGGTGCGTGAGGACGCGTTTTGCATATCGTCGCCGATATTTTATTCGCCGGGGCTCCGGTGCCTGTTTCAGCCGTCGTTCGCAGAGATACAGTTTGCGGATTATCGTGATGGCTGCCGCCTGTGGATTTTTACTGACGCTGTACACCTCGTGGAACTTGCGTCTGACATGTGCCCAACAGGCCAGCTCTGTCACCGGGTGCTCCGGGTGCGTGAACAGCGTGTTGTAGCCGGCATAGCCGTCCACCATCAGGTGGCCCTGCCACGTTTTCAGTACCGCCTGCGGATACTGACCGCCGCGTCCCGGCTGACAGTCGAACACCACGATGGCGCTGCCGGTGGCTTCACCGCTGACGTAAGTCCACAGGTAATGACGCTCGCTTTTGCCCTTCTTCGGGTTGAGCACGGTCAGCGGCGTTTCGTCGGCGTGAAGTACATTACGGGTCAGCAGGGCATCACGTAATGCCTGCGCCAGCGGCTCCAGCGCCACGCCGACGGCGGCCACCCAGGCACTGAGCGTACTGCGCGGGATGTCCACACCCTCGCGGGCAAAAATCTGTTGCTGGCGGTACAGCGGCAGGTGGTCGCGGTATTTACTGACCACGACCTGAGTGAGCAGTCCCGGCCCCGGCTGGCCTTTGTCGATAATCTGCGCGGGCAGGTCAGCGCTGATAACGCTCTGGCAGGCACCACAGGCGTACTGCGGGCGGATATGGCGGTGAACGATAAAACGGGCGGGAGCGTACTCCAGCTTTTCGCTGACTTCATCGCGGATAAACCTCAGGCTGCCGCCGCAGTCCGGGCAGTGGTCGCAGCCGGGTTCATGGCGGTGCTCTTCACGCGGGAGAGCCGCAGGCAGAGGCTGGCGTACGGGCGCGGTCCTGCGGGGCTTTTCCTGCTCCGGCATCAGCGCTGTCAGTTTCTCTTCCAGCGCGGCGGTATCGGCGTCGATATCTTCGGCGAAGAGGTCACCCTGTACGCCGGTGAAGGTTTCGGCGCTGCGGCCAAAGCGCAGTCTGCGGTTCAGGGCGATGGCCTCTTCCAGCTGGCGGATATATGCGGCCATCGCCTGAAGTTTCATTTCATTTTCCTGAAGGGCCGCCTCCCGCTGACGCAGTAATTCCATCGAGGCGGCGCGAAGGGTGTCAGGGTCGGTGATGGTTATCAGGTCATTGATTTTCATGTACTTATTATAATAACCTGGTGATTAAAGTACATTAATAATCAACGAATTAAGTGACATTGCTCACATTCTCCAGCGCGTTAAATCGGTCCCTGCTACCTGTTGCCAGTCAACGCCTTTAATCAGCCAGTCGAACTGCTCTGTCGTCAGCGTCCAGGTCTTTTCACCGCAGCGCGGGAAGACAAAATGACCGCGATGCAGACGCCGGACACAGAGCCAGACGCCGTGGTTGTCCCATCGCAGGACTTTGATGCGCGAACGGGCGCGGTTGCAGAAGACGAAAGCAGCGCCGCTGCGCCAGTCGGCGGAAAGATTGTCGGCGACATACTGCGAGAGGGTGTCAATACCGCAGCGCATATCGACAGGCTGTGTGGCGAGGAAGAGCCGCTCAGGCCGCAGCATGGCGCAGTACCTGTAGAACGGCGGGGAGCTTAGCCAGTGAGCAGGCAATACGGATATCGCCGGGCAGGCAAAGTTCGATATCATCGTGAGAGTGTGGTGAGGCCAGCTTAGCGGGCACAAAGGGGGGAGCGGCGGTGGCGCGGTCGGCCATGTCAACGCGCTGCACCCAACTGCGCAGTCTGGCGAAGGGGATGTCGTGAGCCTCGCAAAACTGTTGTCGGGTGAGGCCACTTTGCCGCCAGAGAATAACGTAGCGGCGGGCGTCGTCGAGAGAAACGCGGTCAGGGAGAGGATGTGAGATAAAATTTTCCATCGTGGTTGTGGTCCCATCTGAAAGAACGGTGGGATAAGGATGCCGGTGTGAGGACGGCCGCGGAAGATGAGATCGCTGAACGCTTACGATCTACCGCACAGCTTTTTTGCGCTTTATCTGGTTTGAAGGAAAGCATAGATGAGGTGATGTACAAACCATAGTACTCGACTTGTGTACAGAAAGAAAAAACCAGAAAAAATAGGTGGTCATTCTGGTGGTCTTGACAACCCCAATTTTTAGGTTTAGCTTACCAATCAGCCAGTTAATGGCAAAGGCGATCCCAGTCAGAGGAGCCATATTTAAGAAGCCTGCTTAGGAAACTAAGCGGGCTTTTTGCTTTTTTGGGCGTTACAGATTTACGGCCTGAATGAGGCGAACCGGCAAATAAGACTTTTCAACGAAGACATAAGGTAATTAGCGCCACCAGGGCCGGAAGCGCCTGAACATAAAGTATTTTGCGGCTGGCCGTGAGCGCGCCAAAAATGCCGGCGATGAGCACGCAGGCCAGAAAGAAGATGGCAACCGGGACTCCCCTTTCGCCCAGCCATAACCCCCAAAGCAGACCCGCCGCGAGAAAGCCGTTGTACAGCCCCTGGTTGGCGGCCAGTACGCGGGTTTCGCGCGCAAAATCAGCCGTGAGATTAAATGCCCTGCGACCGGTTTTCGTCTCCCACAAAAACATTTCGAGAACCAGAATATAAAGATGAATGGCCGCAACGGCGGCAACAAGGATATTCGCTAACACGGACGGCCTTATGGAATGAGGATGAGTGAAATGCAGTATAGATAATATTGTGCCGTTCCGGTTTACCGCCCGCCGGGCACCCGGATTCGTCTACCGGCTGAAAATTCGCTATCATCCGCTGCCACACTCCAGCCGGGCCGCCTGATGTCGACGATTATTGATACCTTTATTGCTCCACCGTGCCCTGAGCAGATAGAAATTCTCTATGAGGACGACCATCTGGTGCTGATTAATAAACCCAGCGGGCTGCTGAGCCTGTCGGGGAAAAATCCGCAAAATCTCGATTCGGTGCATCACCGGCTGGTCAAAATCTTTCCGGGCTGTACTTTGATTCACCGACTTGATTTCGGCACGTCCGGGCTGATGGTTATTGCCCGCAATAAGGCTATCAACGCCGCACTGTGCCAGCAGTTCAGCCAGCGTGCGGTAACCAAAGTCTACAGCGCGCTGCTTTGCGGGCATCTGGACAACGACGAAGGCGTGATAGACGCCGCGATTGCTAAAGACCCGGCGCTGTTCCCGCTGATGTCAATTTGTGCCATCAACGGCAAGCCCGCTCGCTCCCGCTATCGCGTCGTTGAACGCATTTATAATGAGCAGGAAGAGGGTCAGCAGCTGCCGCTGACGCGCGTGCAGCTCATCCCGGAAACCGGGCGCACGCACCAGCTCCGCATCCACTGCCAGCGGCTAGGCTACCCTATTTTGGGCTGCGATCTGTATGGCGGCCTGCGGATACCGGGCAGCGAAAATACGCCGAGATTGATGCTGCACGCCAGCGAGCTGCGTTTTGTGCATCCCGTTAGCGGAGAGCCAATGCTGGCTGTTAATGCCAGCCCTTTTTGAGCGGGATAGCGCCTTTAAAGCCTGTTGGGGATGTCGACCGCAACAGGCTTCAGCCCCTAATGTTCTACCGCACTAAAATCCTTCCAGCACAATCTTGCCAACCGCTCGGTGGCTCTCCAGCTGCGCGTGCGCGCGCTGGAGATTCGCCGCGTTGATTTTGCCGTAATGCTCGCCAAGAGTGGTTTTCAGCACGCCTTCGTCGATCAGGTTTGCCACTCGGGTTAGCAGCCTGTGCTGCTCAATCATATCGGGGGTTTCAAACATCGAGCGGGTGAACATAAATTCCCAGTGCAGCGAGATGCTTTTCGCCTTCAGCGGGCGAGCATCCAGCGTGTCCGGGTCATCAATCAGCGCCAGCTTGCCCTGCGGAGCGAGCACCTCGACTATCTCCTGATAGTGCAGATCGGTATGCGTCAGGCTGGCAACATGGGTAACCTGCCCAATCCCGATGCGCGTGAGCTCTTCGGCCAGCGGCCTGCTGTGGTCGATGACGTGATGCGCGCCCAGCTCCCGCACCCATTTCTGGCTTTCCGGACGTGAAGCGGTGCCAATCACCGTCGCTTTGGTTAGCTTACGGGCCAGCTGCGTCAGGATGGAACCCACTCCGCCCGCCGCGCCGACAATCAGCAGCACCTCGTTTTCCCCACCGTTTTCTTTTACAGCAAGGCGGTCAAATAACATTTCCCAGGCGGTGATAGCCGTCAGCGGCAGAGCGGCGGCGGAAGCGTTATCCACGGACTTTGGTTTTAGCGCCGCAATGCGCTCATCCACCCGTTGAAATTCGCTGTTGCTGCC
>DASXXQ010000197.1:0-39476 GCA_036502985.1 Buttiauxella sp. | reverse complement strand
AGATTCACAGAGTCTGAACCGCTGCTGCCCATTGTGGCAATTTTCTGCCCTGCGGTGACTTTCTGGCTGGTATTGACCAGCGTTGTTTCGTTGTGAGCATAGGCCGTGATGTACTCTTCATTATGTTTAATCATCACTAAGTTGCCGTAGCCACGCAGCTGGTTCCCAACATAGACCACCGTTCCGGCGGCAGAAGCGTAAATGGGTTGCCCGCGTTTGCCTGCAATATCAATACCTTTGTTGCCACCGTCGCTTGTGGAGAACGGCTCAATAACTTTACCCGTAGTTGGCCAGAGCCAGCATTTTGAGCCGACAGGAGGCAGTGCGACTTTCGCAACAGAACTGTCAGAGGATGAACGCGGTTTAGCGTTTTTGGCGACGACTGTTTTCGTTGATGAGGAAGAAGAACCCGAGCTGCTAACCCGAAGTTTTTGGCCTACTTCCAGCGTGTATGGGGCGGAGATTCCGTTGAGGCGAGCCAGTTGGCTAACGCTTGAGCCGGTCATGCGTGAGATGCGATAGAGTGTGTCGCCACGTTTGACGGTATAAACCGAGCCGTTATAGCTTCCTGCGGAGGCTTTAGAGGTGCTCGCTTTGTTTGATGAGCAAGCGACGAGTAACAGGCCCATGAGCAGGACGACTGCATTCAGTGTCCACTTTGTGACTGTGCTTTCCTTGCGCAAACTATCCCTCTTTAAATAAAAGCAAAGCAGTGCTGAGGTGAGTGGTCTTTGTTTCCCCTAACCCCAGCCCTCGCCTCTTTCGGGCGAGAGAGACGGCCCTGACTTGGTCGTCTCCCTTGAACAACTTACTTAACCGGACGCAGAGCCGGGAACAGGATAACGTCACGGATGGTGTGGCTGTTAGTGAACAGCATAACCATACGGTCGATCCCAATACCCAGACCCGCCGTTGGCGGCAAGCCGTGCTCCAGTGCAGTCACGTAGTCTTCATCGAAGAACATCGCTTCGTCGTCGCCTGCGTCTTTTGCTGACACCTGGTCTGCAAAGCGCTGTGCCTGGTCTTCTGCATCGTTCAGCTCAGAGAAGCCATTACCGATTTCACGACCACCGATGAAGAACTCGAAACGGTCAGTGATTTCTGGGTTTTCGTCATTACGACGCGCCAGCGGGGAAACTTCTGCCGGGTATTCAGTGATGAAGGTTGGCTGAATCAGATGGCTTTCTGCCACTTCTTCAAAGATCTCCGTCACTACACGGCCCAGGCCCCAGCTCTTCTCAACTTTAATGCCGATAGATGCTGCAATTTCCAGTGCTTTCGCCATATCGTCCAGATCCGCAATATTAGTTTCCGGGCGGTATTTTTTGATAGCTTCACGCATAGTCAGTTTTGCGAAAGGCTGGTCGAAGTCAAAAATCTCTTCGCCATATTTCACCTGCGCGGTACCCAGTACGTCATGCGCCAGAGTACGGAACAGAGACTCGGTCAGCTCAATCAGATCTTTGTAATCCGCATACGCCATGTAGAGTTCCATCATGGTGAACTCAGGGTTGTGGCGCGGAGAAATACCTTCATTACGGAAGTTACGGTTGATTTCGAATACGCGATCGAAACCACCCACAACCAGACGTTTCAGATACAGTTCTGGTGCAATACGCAGGTACATGTCGATGTCCAGCGCATTGTGGTGAGTGATGAACGGACGAGCAGACGCGCCGCCAGGGATAACCTGCATCATTGGCGTTTCAACTTCCATAAAGCCACGAGCAACCATGAACTGACGAATGCCAGACATAATTTGCGAACGCACTTTAAAGGTGTTGCGGGATTCGTCGTTAGAGATCAGGTCCAGATAACGCTGACGGTAACGCGCTTCTTGATCCTGCAAGCCGTGGAATTTATCCGGCAGAGGGCGCAGTGCTTTAGTCAGCAGGCGCAGTTCAGTACAGTGAATAGAAAGCTCACCGGTTTTCGTTTTGAACAGCTTGCCGCGCGCACCCAGGATGTCTCCGAGGTCCCATTTCTTGAACTGCTCGTTGTAGATGCCTTCTGGCAGATCATCGCGCGCAACGTATAGCTGAATGCGGCCGCCAACATCTTGCAGGGTAACGAATGATGCTTTACCCATGATGCGACGAGTCATCATACGACCCGCAACGGCAACTTCGATGCCCAACTCTTCCAGCTCTTCGTTCTCTTTCGCGTCGAAGTCAGCGTGCAGTTGGTCAGAGGTATGATCGCGACGGAAGTCATTTGGGAAAGCGATACCCTGCTCGCGCAGGCCAGCCAGCTTTTCGCGGCGAGCTTTCAGTTCATTATTTAGATCGACCGCTTCGGTGCCCTGTGCTTGTTGTTCAGACATGTTGGTTCCTCATAACCCTGCTTTCAAACTTGCTTCGATAAATTTGTCCAGATCGCCATCCAGTACCGCTTGCGTGTTACGGGTTTCAACCCCAGTACGCAAGTCTTTGATACGGGAGTCGTCCAGCACGTAAGAACGAATCTGGCTGCCCCAACCAATATCCGATTTGTTGTCTTCCAGCGACTGCTTCTCAGCGTTTTTCTTCTGCATTTCCAGCTCGTACAACTTCGCTTTCATCTGCTTCATCGCCTGATCTTTGTTCTTATGCTGCGAACGGTCGTTCTGGCACTGAGTCACTGTGTTGGTTGGAAGGTGGGTAATACGCACCGCAGATTCTGTACGGTTAACGTGCTGACCACCCGCACCTGACGCACGATATACGTCAATGCGCAAATCCGCCGGGTTGATTTCGATATCAATATCGTCGTCAACTTCTGGGTAAACGAAGGCGGAGCTAAAGGAGGTATGGCGACGGCCACCGGAGTCAAACGGGCTCTTACGCACCAGGCGATGCACGCCAGTTTCGGTACGTAACCAGCCAAAGGCATATTCGCCCTGAATGCGAATAGTCACGGATTTGATACCCGCAACATCACCATCAGACTCTTCAATAATTTCGGTTTTGAAGCCACGTGATTCAGCCCAACGCAAATACATACGCATCAGCATGCTGGCCCAGTCTTGCGCTTCAGTACCGCCAGAACCAGCCTGAATGTCGATATAGCAGTCAGCGCTGTCATATTCGCCGGAGAACATACGACGGAATTCAAGCTGTGCCAGTTTGGCATCCAGCTGATCTAACTCGACAACCGCTTCGTTGAAGGTATCTTCATCGTCGGCTTCAATAGCCAGTTCAAGTAAACCGGAAACGTCTTCCAGCCCCTGAGTCATTTGATCGAATGTTTCGACAATCGCTTCCAGTGAAGAACGCTCTTTGCCCAACGCTTGCGCACGTTCGGGTTCGTTCCACACATCAGGCTGTTCCAGCTCTGCGTTTACTTCTTCCAGACGCTCTTTCTTGGCATCATAGTCAAAGATACCCCCTAAGAACGTCGCTGCGCTCTGTCAGGTCCTGGATGCGGTTTTTTACCGGGTTAATTTCAAACATGGTCTGTATTATCTTATGTTGATGACAGAAGACGAAAATGCGGTCGTAAACCAGAAAGTTTACCGGATTTACGCCGCTTTTTATAGCTCTCTTCCCTGATATAGCCAAGTAATTGGCGCTGCAGCAAGGCTATTTGGGAACTCATCCCAATGAGCTTACTCCAGTAAGTTGTTCGGGTGAGTGAGTGCCGTTAACGAAGTTGTCGCTTCAGGAACGAAGGTTATATTGGCCAGATGTGGTCGATTAACAACTGCACGCTGCGATTACCGCGGAACTCGTTGACATCAAGCTTGAAGGCCAGCTCAACTTCACGTACGCCGTTGTCCGGCCAGCATGCGGTATCAACATTGAAAGCAATACCGTCAATTAGCGGGCCACCGCTCAGGGGCTCAACCATCACTTTAAGATGGCGCTCACCTACCAGCCGTTGTTGCAACAAGCGGAATTTACCGTCAAACAAGGGTTCCGGGAACATCTGCCCCCACGGCCCGGCGTCACGCAGCATTTCGGCTGTTTCCAGCGTCATTTCCTGAGCCGTTATTGCCCCGTCTGACCAAATGATCCCTTGCAGCAAGGCTGGATCGAGCCATTCACCGACCAGTTCGCCAAAACGCTGACGGAAATCGTCAAATTTTGCTTCTTCGAGCGACAAGCCCGCCGCCATCGCGTGACCGCCAAATTTGAGCATCAATCCGGGATACAAGGTATCGAGACGCTCAAGAGCATCGCGCATATGCAGCCCCTGTACTGAACGACCTGAACCTTTAAGCGTGCCATCACCGGCTGGTGCAAAGGCGATAACCGGACGATTAAAGCGCTCTTTAATGCGCGAAGCCAGAATCCCGACCACGCCCTGATGCCACTCGGGATGGTACATCGCAAGGCCATAAGGCAGTTCATCATGGCTATGCTCAAGCTGTTGGCACAGCGCCAGAGCCTCAACCTGCATGCCCTGCTCAATTTCTTTCCGCGTCTGGTTGAGCGCGTCCAGCTCATTGGCAAGCATGCGCGCTTCACCAATGTTTTCACTCAGCAATAACGCGACACCCACGGACATATCGTCCAGGCGGCCGGCGGCATTCAGACGAGGCCCGAGAGCAAAACCCAGGTCGCTTGCTGCCAGCTTTTGAGGCTCACGATTCGCGACTTCAAGCAGTGCTTTAATTCCCGGACGGCATTTGCCTGCACGAATACGGCTCAAGCCTTGCCAGGTTAAAATACGGTTGTTGGTATCAAGCGGCACCACGTCAGCCACTGTACCCAGCGCAACCAAATCCAGCAGCTCCGCCAGATTTGGAATAGCCAGCCCTTGCTGTTCAAACCAGCCGCAATCGCGTAAATGTGCACGTAATGCCAGCATGAGATAGAAGGCAACGCCCACACCTGCGAGTGATTTTGACGGGAATTCGCAATCAACCAGGTTCGGGTTGATGATGGCTTCTGCTGCGGGAAGTTCAGCCCCAGGCAGGTGATGGTCAGTGACCACCACTGGAATGCCAAGCTGATGGGCACGCTCAACGCCGCTATGGGATGAGATGCCGTTATCGACGGTTAAGATCATTTGCGCACCACGCGCATGAGCTTGATCCACCACTTCCGGGCTTAAACCGTAACCATCTTCAAAACGGTTAGGAACGAGATAACTGATGTTTTGGCAACCCAGGCTACGCAAACCCAACACGCTTAACGCGGTACTTGTCGCGCCATCGGCATCAAAATCACCCACAACGATGATTCGCAAACCTTCGCGAAACGCGTTGTGCAGAATCTCAACAGCTTTATCCATACCATTGAGTTGTTGCCACGGGAGCATTCCCTTCACACTACGCTCCAGATCTTGCTCACCGCGCACGCCTCTACTCGCGTAAAGGCGTTTTAAAAGTGGATGCAGTTCCTGGGGTAACACCACTGATTCATCAACCGTACGGCGACGAAGTTGCGTTTGTTGTTTCACCCGTTAACTACCCGCCTACATTGGTGAGTTGCTGATGCGCATCCAACATTTGTTTCATTTCTTTTGGCCCCTGATAACCAGGGATAACGGTGCCATTGCTCAGCACTATTGCCGGCGTCCCCTGCACGCCGAATTGCACGCCGAGGTTGTAATGGTTTGCGATGTTGGTATCACACGTTGCGGCGGTCACAGCATCACCTTTCATGGCGGCATCGAAAGCTTTGTTGCGGTCTTTGGCGCACCAAATAGATTTCATATCGTTTTCAGCCGGGCTTTGCAGACCCTGGCGCGGGAAGGCCAAATAACGCACGGTAATGCCTAGCGCGTTGTAGTCTTTGATCTCTTCATGCAGCTTGTGGCAATAACCACAGGTGATATCGGTAAAGACCGTAATAACGTGTTTCTCTTGCGGCGCTTTGTAGATAATCATCTCTTTTTCAAGCGCATTAAGTTTACCCACCAGCAATTTGTTGGTGACGTTAACCGGCTGAGCGCCGCTGACATCATACAGCGGCCCCTGGATAACGTGTTTGCCGTCTTCGGTCACATACAGAACACCGTTATCGGTTAATACCGTTTTCATACCTGCTACGGGTGCTGCCTGGATATCGGCATTTTGCACGCCTAACTTAGCAAGAGACTGCTTGATCGCTGCATCGTCAGCATGAACAAAACTGGACACAGAGGCCGCTAATAATGGGAGCAGCCACAAACGCTTTTTCATGATAATTCCTTTATTTTCTACCACTCACGCCCGTGGATGGTGTTGTTGATGTAGCTTACGTAAACGCTCTGTCGCTACATGCGTATAAATTTGTGTGGTGGACAAGTCACTATGTCCAAGCAACATCTGTACGACTCGTAAATCCGCACCATGGTTCAGTAAATGCGTGGCGAAAGCGTGCCTCAGAACATGAGGTGATAGCTTTTCACTGTCGATGCCGGCCTGAACTGCGTAATGTTTAATCCGATGCCAGAATGTCTGGCGCGTCATCTGTTGTGCGCGATTGCTGGGAAAAACCACATCAATCGACACGCCATTAAGCAGCCAGGGGCGGCCATGCTCAAGGTAGTTTTCTACCCAATACACCGCTTCTTCGCCCATTGGCACGAGCCGTTCTTTATTGCCCTTACCGATAACCCGCACCACGCCCTGACGTAAACTAATATCGCTCATGGTCAGGCCGACTAATTCCGATACACGTAACCCAGTAGCATACAATAATTCGAGCATCGCTTTGTCACGCAACTCGATAGGTTGATCAATACAGGGAGCCTGCAGCAGACGTTCTACTTGAGCTTCGCTTAAATCTTTAGGCAAACGTTGCGGTAGTTTTGGCGATGCCAGCGTCACACTCGGGTCGTCGTCACGCAATTTTTCGCGGTAGAGATACTGAAACAACCGACGAATAGCACTCAACATTCGTGCCGAACTTGTGGCTTTATAGCCGCCTTCAAGGCGCTCTGCAAATAGTGACTGCAAGTCGCCGGTTTGCACATTGAGCAAGCTCAGGTCATGGCGTTCAAGCCACTCCGCCACCATTTTCAGATCCCGGCGATAGGAGTCCAGCGTGTTCTGTGCCAGATTCCGCTCAAGCCAGAGCGCATCCAGAAATTGTTCGATTCGGGCCTGATCCTGTTCCACAACTGCCTCACTTTTGGTGAATTGTGTCCATTATGCATGATGCACAATGGGATCTGATACACTTGCAACCCTGCACGTTTTTAAAAGAGTTGTTAACGCGATGAACATTGGCCTTTTTTATGGCTCCAGCACTTGTTACACCGAAATGGCTGCCGAAAAAATTCGTGACATCATTGGCCCCGAACTGGTGACACTGCACAATCTGAAAGATGATTCCCCTGCCATGATGGAACAGTACGATGTGCTGATTCTCGGTATTCCTACCTGGGATTTCGGGGAATTACAGGAAGACTGGGAAGCCATCTGGGATCAACTGGATAGTCTGAACCTTGCGGGCAAACCCGTAGCGCTTTATGGCATGGGCGATCAGCTCGGTTATGGCGAGTGGTTCCTTGATGCACTCGGCATGCTGCATGAGAAACTCGCCCCGCGTGGCGCTCAGTTTATTGGTTATTGGCCAACCGAAGGGTATGAGTTTACCAGCCCGAAACCAGTGATTGCCGATGGGCAACTGTTCGTTGGCCTGGCGCTTGATGAAACCAATCAGTACGATTTAAGCGACGAGCGAATCGAAAACTGGTGCGAGCAAATTCTCGCAGAAATGGCCGAGAAATTTGCCTGACAGCGATTCATACCTCTCCACTACCACTCGCCTGTTGTTGCAGCATCAGGCGACGTAAATCTCGCCACTCACCCGTATCCATGCTGTCGGCAGATAACCATAAATGCTGGCAGCGTTTACGCCCAACACGGCGTAAGCGCAGCATCATACCGCTGCGCAAAACCCATGGTGAACCGACAATTTCCCACTCCTGATTCTGCCACCGCAGGTGGTAATCTGTCAGAAGTTTCATTTCACCCTGGCAGGCATGAATGCGCCGCTGGCTGCGTACGCTGTCGAATACCACCAGTGAAAGCAGAAGCATCCAGATTAACGTATAACTCATCGGCCACGGCATCAGCAGCACAAACAGTGCAACCAGACCGTGAACCAGAAGGGATAACCATTGTGCACGCCAGGAGACGCGAAGATCAGATTGCCACAGGACCACGTTCTTTATTCCGCGTCTGAATCAGTGTCACCATCCGTTGCAGCTCTGTATCTGCCGGTTTGCCATGATTCATTAACCAATTGAACAGGTCAGGATCATCGCTTTCCAACAAACGGACAAACAACTGCTTATCCTCAGCGCTTAACGAGTCATATTCATATTCGAAGAATGGCATAATCGAAATATCCAACTCGCGCATTCCCCGGCGGCACGCCCAATGAATTCGGGCTTTGTTATTGATATCCATGTGCTCTTTCCTGGTAATCTAATAAAGAAGGTACAAATCTTAGTGTAACGTGTTTTCATGGTACGCATTAAATGAATGTTACTGTTTGCGCTGTTTATCGTGAGAAATATTTGCAAGGTGTTGTCGTTACATTAACCTTGCGAGAAATCCCGTAAGCGCATCATTCGCAGTATCAAACTGCTTGCATTGCCGGATGGCTCTTTTACCATTGAGTCAATTCATCTGCTGGATAACCTGGGACATAACTATGGCTTTCACTCCATTTCCTCCACGTCAGCCGACAGCCGCAGCTCGCCTGCCGCTCACACTCATGACTCTTGATGATTGGGCATTGGCAAACGTGACGGGCAAAGATGCAGAAACGTATCTGCAAGGCCAGGTCACTGCTGACATAGCACAACTGACGCCAAACCAGCACACCCTTTGCGCGCATTGTGACGCGAAAGGAAAAATGTGGAGCAACCTGCGTCTGTTCCATCGTGGCGAAGGTTTTGCACTGATTGAGCGTCGTAACCTGCGTGACGCGCAATTGGTCGAATTAAAAAAATATGCGGTATTTTCCAAAGTTTCCATCGTAGCTGATGATGAAAGTGTGCTTCTGGGCGCCGCGGGATTCCAGGCTCGTGCAGCACTCGCTAATGTGTTCGCAACGCTACCGGATGCAGAGAACCCAGTCGTACAAGTAGGTGTAACAACGCTGCTATGGTTTGAGCTGCCTGCCGAGCGTTTCATGCTGGTGACCGATGAAGCTACCGCACAAATGCTGGCTGATAAATTACACGGCGAAGCGCAGCGTAACGATAGCCAGCAGTGGCTTGCTCTGGAGATTGAAGCGGGTATTCCCGTTATTGATAGTGTCAACAGCGCACAGTTTATTCCGCAGGCTACCAACATTCAGGCATTGGGTGGCATCAGCTTCAAGAAAGGTTGTTACACCGGCCAGGAAATGGTGGCGCGCGCGAAGTTCCGTGGCGCTAACAAGCGTGCGCTGTGGTTCCTCGCAGGTAATGCCAGCCGTTTACCTGAAGCAGGTGAAGATTTGGAATTGAAAATGGGTGACAACTGGCGTCGTACCGGCACCGTGTTGGCAGCAAGCCAACTTGATGATGGCCGCGTTCTGGTGCAGGTGGTGATGAACAACGATCTGGAAGCCGATAGCGTACTGCGTGTTCGCGATGATAGCGGCAGCCATCTGGTTATTGAACGACTGCCTTATTCATTAGAAGACGAATAGTAGTTATTAACCGTCGCTCCCGATTTAGGGGGCGACAGATCTAGTGGATATACAGGTAAATGGCGAGGAAGTGGCAAACACTACCGCCAAGTACAAAGCCATGCCAGATAGCGTGGTTGTAGGGAATGCGTTTACAGACGTAGAAAATAACGCCTAACGAGTAAATCACGCCACCCACCGCCAGCAGCGTGACGCTACCCGGAGCGAGCTTGATAACCATCTGGTAAATCACCACCAGCGATAACCAGCCCATCAGCAGATAAGTGACGAGCGACAAAACTTTAAAGCGATGCGCGATAGTTAACTTGAAGAGTATCCCGGCCAGCGCCAGCGCCCAGATAACAATCATCAGCCCGCGCGCCAGCGGCGAATCCAGCCCGACGAGTAAAAATGGCGTGTACGTTCCGGCAATCAGTAAATAAATCGCGCAGTGGTCGAATTTCTTCAGCCATACTTTGGCGCGTTGATGCGGAATGGCGTGATACAGCGTTGAAGCGAGAAACAGCAAAATCATGCTGCCACCGTACAAGCTGTAACTGGTTATCGCCGTCACACTCGCTTTGGCATCCACTGCCTGTACCAGCAACAAAACCAGTCCAACTATCCCAAACACCAGCCCGATACCGTGGCTAATACTATTGGCGACTTCCTCCGCCAGCGAATACCCTTTCTTAATTAATGGTTTATCAACCATATGGCTACTCCCGGTGAGACAAAAATGGATAACGCATCGCCACTCTACCCAAAATAATTCGAGTTGCACAAAGGCGACGACGCAGTGAGTCCCCTGGAGCTTACTTGAGTAAGTGACGGGGGTGAACGAGGAAAGCCAACGCATACGCAGCTTGAAGAATGAAGGGTATAGAATAACTGAGAATGATTCCAGCTAACACATGTACGCTAAAATAAATCTGTCAGATGCCATAACTGCCCCTATACAATCTTGCCACTAATGCCTAACGAATGGAGAACAAGGATGACGCAGTTGGCCTTTGGCGCTATGAGTGACGTGATCAACTTTCTGATGGAAATCGACAAGCTAAAACTTGTTGAGCGGCGCACTAAGATTATCGGCCATGCCCGCCAGGAAAACTCCGCTGAACACAGCTGGCATTTTGCCGTTGCCGCGATGAGTCTTGCCCCCTTTTCACCAGAAAACGTCGATATTTCCCGCGTCATCCAGATGGCCTTACTGCATGATATTGTTGAAATAGATGTGGGTGATGTCCTGGTTTACGACCTTGCTGCACGCGCAGCGGTGGCTGAGAAAGAAGCCGCCGCGGCTAAACGGTTATTTGGCCTGCTTCCTGAACCACAAAGCACACAATTTTTGCAGCTCTGGCTGGAATATGAAGCCGCTGTAACTGCAGATGCCCGGTTTGCTGGCGCGCTGGATAGAATTTTGCCTATTTTGCAAAACTTACATAACGAAGGGCAAAGCTGGCGGGAGAATGGAATTTCCCTGGAACAAGTATTGACGCGCAATGCACTGGTGGGCGAAAGCTGGCCCGAATTATGGCAACATGTCGTCAGTCATTTATTTTCAGCGCAAGAAAAGGGCTGGTTACGCTAAACCCTTTCTTTTTTGTAACATTCAGGAATACGTACCATGTTTACTCATGCGGCAATTGCTAATCTCAACGGGCTGGAAATGTTGGTCTACAACTTTGTCATTAAAAACCGTGACAAAGTGATGTACATGACTATCCGCGAGTTAGCCGATGCGGTAGGCGTTTCGACAACCACCGTTTTGCGCTTTTGCCGCAAGCTAAACTGCGAAGGTTATTCTGAATTTCGGGTGCGCTTTAAATTATACCTGGAACAAAACGAAGAACAGTTGGTTAATTTTGGCCCCAGTGAAATCATTAGCTTTTTTAAAAGTACCAATAACGAAGAGTTCGATAATTTAATTGACCGCGCGGTTGATATTATTTGCTCATCCGAACGTATTATATTTGTTGGTGCAGGAACATCCGGTGCATTAGCTAAATATGGCGCACGTTTCTTTTCTAACGTCGGTAAATTTAGTAACCATATTGACGACCCTTATTTTCCCGTCACTAATGACATGGCAAAAAATGCGCTGGCGATTGTGCTTTCCGTTTCTGGTGAAACCGAAGAGATCCTACGCTTCGCCAGCCAGTTCAGCCTGCACAACTGCAAGGTGTTCTCTATAACCAGCCACGAAAACTCTTCGCTGGCAAAACTCGCCGATTTTAATATTTCCTGGCATATTCCGCTTACCCGTGTCGGTGGGGTATATGACATCACGACACAAATCCCTGTTATTTATATCCTGGAAACTATTGGCCGTAAATTGGCTAAGAAAATGACATAAAAAAACAGCCTGTTTTTTTCATGTAACAAATCACATTAACCGTGGTTTGTTATATCGTGACAATCAACTCTCGTTTGTTAGACTCCGGATCAAAGATTAATAACTTAACGCCGGAATGTGATGTATCCCACATTATTTCCCGCGCTAACCGTGAGATGAACAAATATGAAAAAACTGACTTTACCAAAAGACTTTTTATGGGGCGGTGCTGTTGCTGCACACCAGGTTGAAGGTGGCTGGAACAAAGAAGGTAAAGGCCCAAGTATTTGTGATGTGTTAACCGGTGGCGCACACGGTGTACCGCGTGAAATCACTCAGGAAGTTATCCCGGGCAAATATTATCCAAACCACGAAGCCATCGATTTCCATGGCCGTTACAAAGAAGACATCGCGCTGTTTGCCGAGATGGGCTTCAAATGCTTCCGTACTTCAATTGCCTGGACGCGTATTTTCCCTAAAGGTGACGAACTGCAGCCTAACGAAGAAGGGCTGAAGTTCTACGACGATATGTTCGATGAGTTGCTGAAGTACAACATCGAGCCGGTTATCACCCTCTCCCACTTTGAAATGCCACATTATCTGGTGACTGAATACGGTGGCTGGACCAACCGTAAAGTGGTCGATTTCTTTGTTCGCTTCGCTGAAGTGGTGTTTGAACGCTACAAGAGCAAAGTGAAATACTGGATGACCTTCAATGAGATCAATAACCAACGCAACTGGCGTGCACCGCTGTTCGGTTATTGCTGCTCCGGTGTGGTTTATACAGAACACGATAATCCAGAAGAAGTGATGTATCAGGTTCTGCATCATCAGTTTGTCGCAAGCGCGATAGCGGTAAAAATTGGCCACCGCATCAATCCTGAAATGAAAATCGGCTGCATGCTGGCGATGGTGCCGCTGTATCCGTTCTCCTGCAAACCAGAAGACCAAATGTACGCCCAGGAATCTATGCGCGAACGCTATGTCTTCACCGACGTACAACTGCGCGGCTACTACCCATCTTATGTACTCAACGAATGGGAACGTCGCGAGTTCAACATCAAAATGGAAGCGGGTGACGAGCAAATCCTGCGTGAAGGCGTGTGCGATTACCTTGGCTTCAGCTATTACATGACAAACGCAGTGAAAGCCGAAGGTGGCAGCGGAGACGCATTGTCTGGCTTCCAGGGCAGCGTGCCAAACCCACACGTTAAAGCATCCGATTGGGGCTGGCAGATTGACCCGGTTGGCCTGCGTTATGCGCTGTGCGAGCTGTACGAACGCTACCAGAAACCGCTGTTTATTGTCGAAAACGGCTTTGGTGCCTACGACAAAGTGGAAGAAGACGGCTCAATTAATGACGATTACCGCATTGATTATCTGAAGGCGCACGTTGCAGAAATGATGAAAGCAGTAACCTTCGATGGCGTTGACCTGATGGGTTACACCCCGTGGGGCTGTATCGACTGTGTGTCGTTCACTACCGGCCAATACAGCAAGCGCTACGGCTTTATCTATGTGAACAAGCACGATGATGGCACCGGCGATATGTCGCGTTCACGTAAGAAGAGTTTTAACTGGTACAAAGAAGTGATTGCCAGCAACGGTGAAGTTTTATAATTAATCGCTTTTAAAGTATTTAATTATAAATACATGGGTTAATAGGTAAGGGCTATTTTAATGATAGCCCAAACCAATTATTTAAATTGATAGCCCTCAATATCGTAGGGCATGTTCTTTCAGATGATAGGCATCCGGAAAAACTCCGGAAAACATCTATGGAAAGGACGACTAATGAAAAGAATAACAAAATTATTAGGAATAGCGGCCACCGGGTGTGCCGTCTGTTATTTCGCATTGGTAGGTTATGTCTACTACCATGACAATCAGCGAGCCACTGCCTCTCTCACGCCAATAAAACCATCAACACTTAATTCCAATGTACTCACTATTTTGCAAGAAAAAGGTTGTGATTATTGCCATACCCCTTCCGCTAAATTGCCATTCTATGCCAGTTTTCCCATTGCTAAACAGCTGATGGATTATGATATTGAGCTTGGTTATAAATCATTTAATATGCAGCAAATCAGGAATAGCCTTCTTGAAAATACTGCTGCGCCGCAAGGTGATATAACAAAAATAGAATGGGTAATGGAGCATCAAACAATGCCACCAGGGCGCTACACCGCGTTGCACTGGGCAGGCTCAATGAATGAACAAGAGCGTACCCTTCTCCTTGATTGGGTAAAGCATCAACGCCTGCACTATTATGCAACTCCCGATATGGCAGAAAACCGGCGTAATGAACCTGTGCAGCCGATCCCAGAATCGCTGCCTGTAGATGCGCAAAAAGTGGCCCTGGGTATGCGGCTTTATCACGATCCGCGAATTTCGGGAGATAACTCTATTTCTTGTGCGCATTGCCACCAGCTTGGTGCTGGTGGTGTCGATGGACGTAAAACTTCTCGTGGAGTGGGAGGATCCATTGGGCCCATTAACGCGCCAACTGTCTACAATTCCGTCTTCAATATTGAGCAATTCTGGGACGGTCGAGCAGCCGATCTTCAGGAGCAGGCAGGTGGGCCACCGCTTAATCCGATAGAAATGGCATCCAAATCCTGGGATGACATTACCGATAAACTGAAGCAAGACCCCATCTTGTCTCGCGATTTTACCAAAATCTATCCTCAAGGATTTTCCGGAGCCACAATTACTGATGCTATTGCCGAGTTTGAGAAAACCCTTATTACACCAAATGCGCCTTTTGATTTGTATTTACGCGGTGATGAAAAGGCACTGAGCGCTCAGCAAAAGCATGGCTATCAGCTTTTCAAAGACAACAAATGTGCCACCTGCCACGGTGGAAAAATTCTTGGCGGGCGCTCATTTGAACCACTTGGGTTGAAAAAAGACTTTAGCTTTGGGGAGATCACCAGCGCCGATATTGGGCGTATGAATGTCACCAAAGAAGTGCGTGACCGTCTGCGCCAGAAAGTACCGACGTTGCGTAATGTTGCACTCACCGCCCCTTACTTCCACCGCGGTGATATCGAAACGCTTGATGAAGCCGTCAAACAGATGCTGAAGTACCAGGTTGGTACCACCTTGCCGCAAAATGATGTTGACGACATCGTGGCATTCCTCCACACATTGAACGGTGTGTATACCCCTTATCCGCTTAACTAAAGCAGCCTGAAACCGCTTGCCACCGATGCAAGCGGTTTCTCTTTTAGATCGGTAAACCAAAGCGGAAACAAGCACCCGTTTCAGGTCTTTCCACCAGGGCAATATCGCTGCCATGCAGTTGCAGCATCTGGCGCACAATCATCAGCCCTAACCCACCAATTCTGATGTGCGACTGGTTAACAATCGACGGTCGCACAAACAAGCCTTCTTTGAGTTCCTGTGGGATACCCGGCCCGCTATCACTAATTTGTACCATCACTTTTTCGTCTTCTTTCCACAGACGTACCGCAACAATTCCTTTCTCCGGCGTATGACGAATCGCATTATCCAGCAGGTTGGTAAGCACGCGTTCGATCATCCCCAAATCAGCATCAATCAATGGCAAACCGGGCTGGATATCAGCCACGAGTTGCAGTTGCCGTGTCTGGGTCATCAGTTCAAATTTCTGGAAGACATCCTGCAATAACTCACTGAGGCAGAAATGCTCTTTTTGCGGCTTCACGACACCGTATTCGAGACGAGCCAGTTCAAACAAAGACTGCGCGAGCATCCGCACTTTTTGGCTCTGGGCTAACGCAATTTCCAGATAGCGCTTTTTCTCGGCTTCAGACAGTGTCGCTGACATCACCGATAAACTTTCCAGATAACCGTGCAAAGACGTCAGAGGCGTGCGTAAGTCATGGGAAATATTGGCAATAAACTCACGCCGGAGCTGATCTTGTTGCGACAAGCGATGCCATTGCTCCGAAATACGCCGCGCCATCATGATAACTCCTTGGCGCAACAGCCTTATTTCATCATTGCTCTGCACTTTATCAAGCGGCAGCTCCGCCAGTGCCTGCATTTCAGCCATTCCCCCGGTTTCCAGCGCGTTAACCTGACGAGACAGTGAGCGCAGTGGCCGGGTTATCCAACGAAACGCCAGTCCCCCGACAAGCAGTCCTAAAAGGGCGACCAGGCCTATTGAAAGTAAAACCACCTTAGAAATGGCATTAAATTGTGCGTCGCTTGCCAGCGCATTGTAATTTTCACCGAGCAAAACGACGTACAGATAACCTTTGATTTGCCCGTTTTGGCGCATCGGGGCGACACTAAAAACTTTCTTTCCATCCACGCTGCGCGGGTCGTCGCCGTAGATGGGATATTGGCGTTCATTTAGCGCCGACTGGATGGGTTCCAGGTCAACACGATGGCGTTTGATATGGTCGGGCGGCGCGGCATCCCCAATGATATTGCCCTTCTCGTCCAATAGATAAACTTCCACACTTGGGTTTACCGTCATCAAATGATCAAACAGGGTGCGCACGGATTCATTATTCAGGCCATCTTGCCCAAGCAAGGGATAGCTTTGGTTGATGTGTTCGGCAAGCGAACCTGAAAGCTGTTGAATAACCGCCTGGCTGTACTGCGTGCTGCTACGAATTTGCAACCACCCAAGCAACGAGCATGAGGTGATGAGCAGCAACGCAAAAACCAGAGTCAGGCGTTGTGAAAGAGTGAGTTTTCTCATGGTTTACTCGTGCCGCGGCGCAATAAATTTATACCCCTTTCCCCACACCGTAAGAATGAACTCGGGCTCTGCGGGGTTATCTTCAATCTTGATGCGTAACCGGTTGATATGGGTGTTAACCGTGTGTTCGTAACCTTCGTGCTGATAACCCCAAACCTGATTAAGCAGGTTGAGGCGCGAGAACACTTTTCCCGGGTGTTTGGCAAAGAACCACAGCAGGTCAAACTCCCGCGGCGTAAGCTCGACAGGCTGTTCTCTAAGACGAACGTCACGGGCTAATGGGTCGATGGTCAGCCGCTCGAAAGTCAACGTACCAGCATCCTGCATCAAATTCTGGCTCATGGCTTCCTGGCGGCGGAATAGCGCTTTTACTCGCGCCACTAACTCCAGCATGGAGAACGGTTTTGCCAGATAGTCATCGGCCCCGAGCTCCAGACCCAAAACCCGATGCGTTTCACTTGAACGAGCGCTGATCATCACGATCGGCGTGTAGCGCGTCATGGTTCGCGCCTGGCGACAGATCTCCAGGCCATCAACGCCCGGCAACATAAGATCAAGAATCAGCGCGTCCCAACCGCCCTGCTTTAGTAATTCCAGCCCCAGTGAACCATCTGCGGCATGGACAATTTCAAAACCTTCTTCCCGCAAATGCAGCTGCAAAAGTTCAGCAATATTTTCGTCGTCCTCAACAATTAACAACTTTTTGGGCTTCATCACTTCGCCTTTTATCCACCAGTTACAGGAAGTCTATACAACAAACGAGCCTCGAGTTATCACATTTAATTTAACTTTTCGTGAGACTTTGGCGAACAGATTTAGGCCACACTCATTACAACGCAATAACGGGAAATAAAACCATGGATACGCCAACGTTTCAGGTTAAACCCGCCATAGTTCATCCACGGTGGCTAAGGGTTTGCCACTGGTTGAATGCGCTCGCCATACTCATCATGGTCACCAGCGGGTGGCGCATATATAACGCCTCACCCTTGTTTAACTTCAGTTTTCCAAATGAGTTAACACTCGGTGGCTGGTTGGGTGGCGCGTTGCAGTGGCATTTTGCAGGGATGTGGTTATTCGGTATCAACGGTGTGATTTACCTGCTGATTAATATTTTCAGTGGCCGCCTGAAACGCAAATTTTGGCCTTTATCACCCCGCGAATTAATCCACGATTTTATCGCGGCACTCCGTGGAAAGCTGGCTCATGAGGATCTCAACCACTACAACGCAGTGCAGAAACTGGCGTATCTGTTTGTGATGATCGACGGGATCATTCTGGTTTGCTCCGGCCTGGTCGTGTGGAAATCAGTTCAGTTCCCATTATTACGGGAATTGCTCGGCGGTTATGACACCGCCCGTTTAATTCATTTCTATTCCATGTCCGGAATGGTCGCATTTGTTGTCGTTCATCTCATTATGGTGGCACTGGTTCCCAAAACTTTACTCGCCATGCTGCGCGGGCGATAAGGGAAAAAAATGAACAATAAAAATAATATTTTTTCTGACGCCGACAAAGCCGCCATTATTCAGGATGCGACACAGCAAATTAATAAGCAGTTATCTTCCGAAGGCCGGCGTCGTTTTTTAAAACAGGGCTTAACGCTCGGTGGATTAATGATGCTAACCGGTTGTGATATTAGTGATAATAAATCAGTCGAAACGACCTTAAGTGGCATCTCACGCTTTAACGATCGTATTCAGGCGATGCTATTTAATCCTGACCATCTGGCACCGGTTTATCCCGAAAGCATGATGACGCGTCCGTTTCCTTTCAATGCTTTTTATAGCGAAGACGAAGCCCCTGTCATAAACGGCGACGATTATCGTCTGGAGGTTGCAGGCCTGGTGGCTGATAAGCGGCCATGGACACTGGCACAACTACACCAGATGGCGCAGGTCAGCCAGGTGACGCGCCACATCTGCGTTGAAGGATGGAGTGCGATTGGCAAATGGGGAGGCGTACCTTTCTCTTTATTTCTCAAAGGAATTGGTGCCGATCTGAACGCCCGTTACGTTAGCTTCAAATGTGCCGATGATTATTACACCAGCATTGATATGGCGACTGCGCTCCATCCGCAGACCATTATAGCGCTCACCTACGATGGCCAAACATTGCCACGTAAATATGGTTTCCCGATGAAATTAAGAATGCCTACCAAACTGGGTTATAAAAACCCAAAACATATTTTGGTTATGGAAGTCACTAATCGCTACCCAGGAGGTTATTGGGAGGATCAGGGATACAACTGGTTCGGCGGCAGTTAATAGCATACCCGTTGCCCTTCAGGTTGTAGAGATATTGGCTGCAATCTGAGAGCTGAAACATATATGTAGTCACCATCTGTAATTAATAACACGACGAGGAAATAAAAAATGAAAAAACTCTACGCTGCTCTGATGTGCTCGGCATTATTCTTTGGTGTTGCTGGCGCTAATGCTGCCGACAGTACTATGGCCAAAGATAATATGGCGAAAGATAATATGGCGAAAGATAATATGGGAAAAATGTCCCATGATTGCTCTAAAGACAGCATGAAAAAAGACTGCATGTCGAAAGAGCATATGTCTAAGAACGGCATGACAAAAGATCATATGTCCAAAGACAAGATGACCAAAGATAATATGTCTAAAGATGATATGAGTAAAAAACAATAACTCGAATAATGGCAGTCATCTGAACATTAGGTGGCTGCCATTTATTTTATTTGCCACCTGCTAAATCGAGAAAACTTCCCGTCACGTAGGAGGCTTTGTCGCTCAGCAGCCAGGCAATGGCTTGTGCGACCTCTTCGGGCTGCCCACCGCGCTTCATAGGCAGAAGATCTTTCACGCGATCAACTCGCCCTGCTTCCCCGCCAGACGCGTGCATATCGGTGTAAATAAATCCGGGGCGCACCCCATTCACACGAATCCCCTGCGCCGCTACTTCTACAGAAAGTCCAGTCGTCAGCGTATCCACCGCACCTTTTGACGCAGCGTAGTCAACATATTCGCCAGCAGCACCTAAGCGCGCAGCCGCCGATGAAACATTAACAATGGCTCCGCCTGTTCCACCATGACGAAAAGCCATGCGTTTTACCGCTTCGCGGCAACAGAGAAAATAGCCCGTCACGTTGGTTGCAAGAACACGATTAATACGTTCGGCCGTGAGTTCTTCAATGGTGGATTGCTGGAACAGAATTCCGGCATTGTTGACCAGCGCGCTAACCGGCCCGAATGCGTTGTCGATTTCTACGAACATCGCCATAACTTGCAGTTCATCGGAAATATCCGCTTTGATGGAGATTGCTTCCCCGCCAGCTTCACGAATGGTGTTAATCACTTCATCCGCCGCCAGTTTATTGCGTTGATAATTTACGACGACTTTGTAACCAGACTGCGCCAATAGCAGCGATGTAGCTTTACCAATTCCACGGCTGCCGCCGGTTACCAGTACCACTCCCATTTCAACCTCCTGATTTACAGATAAAACAAAGGGCACCGAAGTGCCCCCTGGACTAATGACAAACCTTTTTCATGGGCCGGGTTCGCAAGCGTTATCCCGTAACGTTGGCATAAGGTGGATGTCGCTTCCGCTAATCCACCCTACCAAACCCCATAGTCGGGTTACTGATATTCGCTCATTGGAACACAAGAACAGAACAGATTACGGTCACCGAACACATCATCCAGACGCTTCACCGTTGGCCAGTATTTGTTGCCATGACCGGTCGGGAATACCGCCAGTTCGCGGGTGTATGGATGCGTCCAGTCAGCCACGATTTCGTCCTGAGTATGCGGGGCGTTAACCAGCGGGTTATCAGCCAGCGGCCATTCACCACGCGCAACACGATCGATTTCAGTGCGGATAGTCAGCATCGCATCAATAAAGCGATCCAGTTCCAGTTTGCCTTCTGATTCCGTTGGCTCAACCATCAGCGTGCCCGCAACCGGGAACGACATGGTTGGCGCATGGAAACCGAAGTCAATCAAACGCTTAGCAATATCCAGCTCGCTGATGCCGGTCTCTTCTTTTAGTGGGCGAATGTCGAGAATACATTCATGCGCCACGTGACCATTACGCCCGGTGTACAGCACTGGGAATGCAGACTTCAGGCGAGTCGCAATATAGTTGGCATTGAGGATTGCCACCTGGCTTGCTTTTTTCAGCCCCTGCGCGCCCATCATGCGGATATACATCCAGCTGATTGGCAGAATAGACGCACTACCAAACGGTGCCGCGGAAACCGCGCCCTGCTGGGTCAGCATCTCTTCAATTTGCACCACGCTATGGCCTGGTACGAACGGAGCCAGGTGCGCTTTCACACCAATAGGGCCCATACCCGGGCCGCCACCGCCGTGTGGGATACAGAAGGTTTTATGCAGGTTCAGGTGCGAAACGTCAGCACCGATATAACCTGGTGAAGTAATTC
This sequence comes from Buttiauxella sp., assembly GCA_036502985.1. Classification (GTDB taxonomy): domain Bacteria; phylum Pseudomonadota; class Gammaproteobacteria; order Enterobacterales; family Enterobacteriaceae; genus Buttiauxella. The sequence continues at coordinate 18,486 of DASXXQ010000197.1, read as the reverse complement.
CCACCTGCGCGTTCATGTTCGCGCCATCAAGGTAAACCTGGCCGCCGAACTGATGAACAATCTGGCACACTTCGCGGATCGTTTCTTCGTATACACCGTGGGTAGATGGATAAGTCACCATGATGCAAGAAAGTGCATCACCTGCTTGTTCAGCTTTAACACGCAGATCGTGAAGATCAATGTTGCCTTGCTTATCACATGCAACGACGACCACTTCCATGCCAGCCATTTGCGCTGATGCCGGGTTTGTACCGTGTGCAGAGCTTGGGATCAGGCAAAGATTACGGCCGCCTTCGTTGCGGCTTTCGTGGTAGCGGCGGATGGCCAGCAAGCCAGCATATTCACCCTGTGCACCGGAGTTTGGCTGCATGCAAAGCGCATCGTAACCCGTTAGTTTTACCAGCCAGTCAGAAAGCTGGGAGATCATCTGATGATAACCTTCTGCCTGATTTGCCGGGCAGAACGGGTGCAGTTCCGCGAATTCAGGCCAGGTGATTGGAATCATCTCAGCCGCAGCGTTCAGCTTCATGGTGCAAGAACCGAGTGGGATCATCGCCTGATTGAGCGCCAGATCTTTACGCTCAAGCGAGTGCATATAACGCATCATTTCGGTTTCGCTGTGGTAGCGATTAAAGACCGGATGCGTCAGGATCGCATCTTCACGCAGCATTCCTGTCGGGATCGATAAACTATCGCCCGCCACGTTTTGATCTAACTTGTCGATATCCAGACCGTGGTTTTCGCCCAATAACACACCGAACAGCGCCTGCACATCTTCACGCGTAGTGGCTTCATCAAGTGTGATGCCAACTGCGTTGAGAATATCGCTACGCAGGTTGATTTCATTGGCTTCGGCACGTGCCAGAACAGCAGCCTTATCAGCAACTTCTACGCACAGCGTGTCGAACCAGTGCTTGTGACGCAGCACCAGCCCTTTTTGTTGCAGGCCAGCGGCCAGAATATCTGCCAGGCGGTGAATTCGCCCTGCAATGCGTTTCAGGCCATCCGGACCGTGGAATACCGCATACAGGCTGGCAATATTCGCCAGCAATACCTGAGAAGTACAAATGTTGGAGTTCGCTTTTTCGCGGCGGATATGTTGCTCACGCGTTTGCATCGCCATGCGCAGTGCAGTACGGCCTGCTGAATCACGAGATACGCCGATAATACGGCCAGGCATGGAGCGTTTGAATTCGTCGCGGGCAGCAAAGAACGCGGCATGTGGGCCGCCGTAACCCATCGGCACACCGAAACGCTGTGCAGAACCAAACACAATGTCAGCACCTTGTTTGCCAGGAGCCGTCAGCAGAACCAGCGTCATAAAGTCAGCGGCAACACTCACGATGACTTTGCGTTGTTTCAGTTCAGTAATCAGGGCGCTGTAATCATGGACTTCGCCCGTGGTGCCCACTTGTTGCAGCAGCACACCGAATACATCCTGATGTTCCAGCACTTTCGCCGCATCGTCGACAATCACGTCAAAGCCGAAGGTTTCAGCACGCGTACGAACAACATCCAGCGTTTGCGGATGTACGTCAGCTGCAACAAAGAAACGGTTAGCATTTTTCAGTTTGCTGACGCGTTTTGCCATCGCCATTGCTTCTGCAGCCGCAGTCGCTTCGTCGAGCAAAGAAGCAGAGGCAATGTCCAGACCGGTCAAATCCAACGTCACTTGTTGGAAGTTGAGCAGAGCTTCAAGACGGCCTTGAGAAACTTCGGGCTGATACGGCGTGTACGCGGTATACCAGCCTGGATTTTCTAACATGTTACGCAGGATAACCGGCGGAGTTTGCACCGCGGTATAACCCATGCCGATGTACGTTTTGAAACGCTTGTTACGGCTGGCAATGGTCTTTAATTCAGCCAGTGCCGCGAATTCTGTAGCAGCCTCACCCACCTGTGGTGGCTCGGCAAGCTGGATATCAGCCGGAACGATCGATGCGATCAGCTCGTTTAATGAACGAGCGCCCACCGTCTCCAGCATTTCATGTTGCTGCTGCGCGTTTGGTCCAATGTGACGGTCGATAAACGCTTCGTGGTTTTCAAGCTGACGTAAAGACTGGGTCATGAGCGGTGATTCCTGAAACATGTGGGGCTTTAGCGGTGGATGGCACGACGTTAATCCACCCTACAAAACCGGGCTGGTAAGGCTCACCCGACTAATTTCAACTCCCAAAACCATACGTGTTGCCAGGGTGCTGGCATCGCTCAAACACCCCAGCAACGCGAAGAATGAAGGGAATTTATTCGTCTTCTAACAGAGCTTCATATGCGGTGGCATCCAACAAACCGTCCAGTTCGGACTCATCGCTGGCTTTGATCTTGAAGATCCAACCTGCGGTGTAAGGTTCGCTGTTGATAAGCTCTGGGGTGTCGCTAAGTTCGTTGTTCACGGCGATGATTTCACCGCTGATTGGAGCGTAAATGTCAGAAGCTGCTTTTACAGATTCGGCAACGGCACAATCATCACCGGTGCTGACTGTTGCACCGACTTCTGGCAGGTCAACAAACACCATATCGCCCAGCAGCTCTTGCGCATGCTCGGTGATACCTACGGTGTAAGTACCATCAGCTTCCTGGCGCAGCCACTCGTGTTCTTTGCTGTATTTCAATTCGTTCGGCACATTGCTCATTATTTTTCTCCTGATTTCAAAATTCACTGCGCGACAGCTTTACCGCCGCGAACAAAAATAGGTTTAGTCACTTTTACAGGCATTTCGCGGTTACGGATTTGAACAATGGCCGTGTCGCCAATACCTGCCGGCACACGCGCCAGTGCGATGCTGTAACCCAATGTCGGTGAGAAGGTTCCGCTAGTGATAACGCCTTCATGGATGTTGCCTGATTCATCAGTAAAACGGACAGGCAGCTCATTACGTAATACGCCTTTTTCCGTCATGATCAAACCAACGAGCTGGTCAGTTCCTTTCTCGCGCTGTTGTTCCAGCGCTTCACGGCCGATGAAATCGCGGTCTTCAGGCTGCCAGGCAATAGTCCAGCCCATATTCGCCGCCAGCGGAGAGACACCCTCGTCCATTTCCTGGCTGTACAGGTTCATACCGGATTCCAGACGCAGGGTGTCACGTGCACCCAGTCCGCAAGGTTTCACGCCAATTTCGACCAGTTGCGCCCAAAACTCGGCGGCCTTTTCGTTTGGCATGGCAATTTCGTAACCCGCTTCACCGGTATAACCGGTTGTCGCAATAAACAGATCGCCCGCCTGAACGCCAAAGAAAGGTTTCATACCCGCGACAGCTTTACGCTGTTCTTCAGTGAGAAGCTGCGCAGCTTTTGCCTGAGCGTTTGGCCCTTGAACGGCAATCAGCGATAAGTCATCACGCACAGTGACAGAAACAGAGAACGGTTCAGCATGTTGATTAATCCATTCCAGGTCTTTTTCACGCGTAGCGGAGTTCACTACAAGGCGGAAATAGTCTTCAGTCTGGAAATAGATAATCAGGTCATCGATAACACCGCCGGAGGCATTCAGCATGGCGGTGTAGAGGGCTTTGCCCGGCTGGGTCAGTTTGGCAACGTCGTTTGCCACTAAGTAACGCAGGAATTCGCGGGTACGGCTGCCTTTCAGGTCAACGATGGTCATGTGGGAAACATCAAACATCCCGGCATCGTTACGCACCGCGTGGTGCTCATCAATCTGCGACCCGTAGTGCAATGGCATCATCCAGCCATGGAAATCCACCATACGCGCACCGCACAGATTGTGCTGTTCAAACAAAGGGGTCTTTTGAGTCATTTTTTCCTCTTTAACCATCTGGTTGAAAAGCGCTGTTCGCTTTTCTTTTCGTCAGACGAAACCCGGCACAGCCACCGATCCCGATAGCTACGCAAACGTTACCTTTTGCCTGAACTTACCACTGAATGGGGGAGTAAACCATAAGGGGGAAATGGTCATTGCATTAGCTTATGACCAAAACCAGAGGTGAAGCATGCAGAGTATTCGACTATGAAAATGCGAGGCACTACGCATAAACAAGAAGTGTTTTAGTTAGAATTTAGCGTTAGCTAACATTTACGACCATTTCAGAAACAAATTCACTACATCACAAAAAACATGACATTAAAAAAAGTAATCCGAGATTCTGCGTGAGATTAGAATTTTTCAAATGAGGAGGGAGATTCCCTTTCCAATAAACGAAAAGGGAAATGTGACACGGTTCTCAGAATATTTTTAACGTAGCCAGGAAGGCAGATCGTGTAGCCCCATCGCCTGGCGAACTAATTGCGGTTTCACACCCGGAAGTGTGTCTGCCAACTTCAGGCCAATATCGCGCAGCAGTTTCTTCGCTGGGTTGCTTCCGGCAAACAAATCTCGGAAACCTTGCATGCTTGCAAGCATCATCGCCGCGCTGTGTTTACGGCTACGTTCGTAGCGGCGCAGATACAAATATTGCCCGATATCTTTACCCTGACGATGCAAACGACGTACTTCATCAATCAGCTCTGCGGCATCCATAAAGCCCAGATTGACACCCTGCCCCGCCAGCGGATGAATGGTATGTGCCGCATCGCCAACCAGCGCCAGGCGATGTGCGGCAAAATTGCGAGCATAGCGGCCTGTCAGTGGGAAAACCTGACGTTCGCTTTCAACGCTGCATAAACCCATGCGCATATCGAAAGCGACAGAGAGTGCCTGATTAAATTCCTCAGCACTAACCTGCTGCATACGTTCTGCTTCAAGTGGCGACAACGACCAGACTATTGAGCATAAATGCGGGTCACTTAATGGCAGGAAAGCCAGAATGCCATCGCCATGAAACACCTGACGGGCAACCGCTTCATGCGGTTCAGTCGTGCGAATGGTGGCAACTAAAGCATGGTGGCGATAATCCCAAAAAGTCAGTGGGATATCAGCCTGGTTACGCAGCCAGGAATTTGCGCCATCAGCCCCAACGACTAAACGCGCGGTGAGCATTGCGCCATCTTTTAGGGTTATGAACGCTTCGTTTTCGCCCCAGGCAACTTGCTGCAATTCGGCTGGCGCCATCAGTATCACGTCGCTGCACTGCGATGCACGTTGCCACAATGCATGATGGATAACCGCATTCTCGATAATGTGGCCAAGATGGCTGAAGCCAACGGATTTATCATCAAATGCAATATGCCCGAAGCTGTCCTGATCCCAGACTTCCATCCCATGATAGCAACTGGCACGTTGGGCAATAATTTTCGGCCACGCGCCAAGGTGGGTCAGCAGTTTTTCGCTGGCAGCATTGATAGCCGAGACACGTAATGCCGGAGCCGATTCTGGTGCCAGAGGTTGCGGGAGATGGTTCTCCAGCACCGCAACGCGCAACCCACTGCCTTGCAGGCCACAAGCAACTGCCAGTCCAACCATGCCACCACCAACAATCGCCACATCAACGCTTTGCAAATTGACTCTCCTTTAACGCGCAACCCAACCGAGGGTACGCTGTGCCAACACATCACGTGCTGGAGTAAAATATTCCATCGCCATCAGCCCAAGATTGCGCCCCACCACCAGGGGAACCCAATGGTTAGCAAACAACTGTACTAATCCATCGGTCACGCCAATAGTGGCAATTTTATCGTCACTGCGGCGTTGCTGGTAATCCGCCAAAACGGCATAACTGCCAATATCCTGCGATGCCGCATGCGCTACTGCCAAATTTTCAGCAAGTGACATCACATCCCGCAAGCCAAGGTTAAAGCCCTGCCCGGCAATAGGATGAAGGGTTTGTGCTGCATTCCCGACCAACGCCACGCGGTGCGATACCGACTGTGAGGCCGTAGTCAACGACAGTGGATAATGTGAACGCTTGCCCGCATGAGTGATCCGCCCAAGCCGCCAGCCAAACGCACGCTGCAATTCATTGCAAAAACGCTCGTCGTCCCACTGCGAAATATCAGCCTGAGCGGCTATCGGATGGCACCACACCAGAGAACAACGTCCGTCAGACATGGGCAACATCGCAAGCGGGCCATGCTCGGTAAAACGTTCAAACGCACGGCCGTTGTGAGGCTGCGAGGTAGTGACGTTGGCGATAACGGCAACCTGGCGGTAATCCTGTTGCTGCCAGGTCATGCCACACTGCGCGGCAAGCGGCGAGCGCGAACCATCAGCGGCCACCAGCAGTTTGCCTTCAATAAGCTCACCGTTATCAAGCTGGACGCTGACTTTATCCGTTTCACGCGTAAACGAGGAAACACGCTGAGGGCAATGAAGCGTCACACCGGGAGTTTTACGTAGCAAGGCAAACAAACGCATTCCAACATCATGCAATTCCACCACCTGGCCTAACGCGGGAATCTGGTAATCCTGCGCTTCCAGCGTAACAAAACCCGCATGCCCGCGATCGCTGACGTGAACAGTGGTAATAGCGGTCGCACAATCTTTTATCGCAGGCCATACGCCAATACGCGTTAACTGCTGGCACGTTCCCTGAGCAATGGCTATCGCGCGGGAATCAAAACCAGGGTGTGCCGCAGATTCAGGAGAAGCCGCCTCAATCAAATGAACCGGCAGTTTTCCATTTGTTAAATGCGAAATAGCCAGCGCAAGCGTTGCTCCGGCCATACCGCCACCGACAATAATCACGCTCATAGCTGACGAGCCGCCGCCATTAATGCTTCGATATCGTCGGCGGATTTCACCACGCTTGCGGTCAGATTTTCGTTACCGTCGGCTGTTATCAAAATATCGTCTTCAATACGAATACCGATGCCGCGATACTCGGCAGGCACATCCGCATCTGGCGCAATGTACAAACCAGGCTCCACGGTGATAACCATTCCAGGTTCAAGCAGGCGTGAACGTTCAGAGCCGTACGCGCCTACGTCATGCACATCCAGCCCCAGCCAGTGACTCAGGCCATGCATAAAGAACGGACGATGCGCGTTATCGGCAATAAGTTTATCAACATCACCCTCGAGAACCCCGAGCTTAACCAGGCCAGTAACCATAATGCGCACGACTTGCGCGGTGACTTCCTGCATTGAAGTGCCTGGGCGGTAGAGCTGGAGCGAGGTTTCCAGTGATTCAAGTACGATGTCGTAAATTGCGCGCTGCGGTGCTGTAAATTTGCCGTTTACCGGAAAGGTGCGAGTGATGTCACCGGCATAGCCTTGGTATTCACAACCCGCGTCGATCAATACCAAATCACCGTCACGCATTTGGCTTTCGTTTTCGGTGTAATGCAAAATACAGCCGTTTTCGCCGCTGCCTACAATGGTGTTGTAAGAAGGGAAACGCGCGCCGTGGCGGTTAAATTCATGAAGAATTTCACCTTCCAGTTGGTATTCAAACATGCCCGGCCGGCACTTTTCCATCGCCCGAGTATGCGCAAGTGCAGTGATTTCCCCGGCGCGACGCAAAGCGATGATTTCTTCTTCGGACTTAAATAAACGCTGCTCGTGAACCCACGGACGCCAGTCAGTCAACGTCGCAGGTGCCTTGAGGTTCTGGCGGGAGCCACGGCGTAATTTATCCAGAGCGGCAAAAACGATGTTGTCTGCATAACCGTATTCGCCTTGCGCGTGATACACAACATCAAGGCCGTTCAGCAGTTGGTGCAGCTGTTCGCCGATTTCGGAGAACGCCAGTGCGCGATCAACGCCTAATTTTTCGGGTGCAGCTTCCTGACCAAGACGACGACCAAACCAGATCTCCGCGGTTTTATCGCGTAGACGGTTAAACAGAACGCTGTGGTTATGTTTCTCGTCGCTCTTAATCAACACCAACACAGCTTCAGGTTCGTTAAAACCGGTGAAATACCAGAAATCGCTATTTTGGCGATATGGGTATTCGCTGTCTGCACTGCGTATTGCCTCGGGAGCAGCAAAAATGAGCGCGGCGCTTGCCGGAGCCATTTTGGCCAACAACGCCTGACGGCGACGGAGAAATTCGTGCTGATTCATCACACCTCCTGAAGCTTATTATTTTTAGTGTAGTGTTGGTTTGCGCACTTCTGGTGCTGTCGGAGCGGGACGCGTAAAGGTGTCGTGGCATAGCAACGCAGCGACACGCACATACTCGACAATCTCCTCGAGTGACATTTCCAGCTCTTCTTGATCTTCGTCTTCGTCGTAGCCCAACTGCGCAATGTTACGCAAATCGTCAATAGCTTCGCCGGTTTCACCAGTGACTTTATCGAGCTTCGGTTGGGTGACGCCCAGACCCAGCAGGAAATGGTTTACCCAACCTGCCAGTGCATCTGCGCGGTCAAACACAGAAACATCATCGCCATCCGGCAGATAAAGCTGGAACATAAAGCCGTCATCTTCGAGCGAATCAGATGTCGCACTGTGCATTTGGCGCAGTGTATCCGCAAGGTTTTGGCCAAAAGCCAGCCCTTCGTTGGTCAGATCGTGTAACAGCGGTTGCCAGCTGGTGTCTTTGTTGCCACCACATAGCATGCCACTGATTAAGCCGTGTATTTCTGCGGACGTTAGGCCCACACCTTGTTGGTTCAATAGTTGGCCTACTAAGTCGTAGTCCGGCATCGTGTTTTGTATTGACATGCGCATTCGCCATCGTTGGCAGGGATAGTTCATGTTATGCTACCACCAGGGACCTCGAGGCACCAGAAAAGGGCTTGTATCTTCATTTCGGGATAGCTATAGTGACGCCCCTTTCGTTACCAGGTACGGTTAACGGAGGCAGGCGAGTTAACAGCAGGAAGGTGGCATGTCTGCACAACCAGTCGATATCCAAATTTTCGGTCGTTCATTGCGCGTGAATTGTCCGCCTGAACAACAGGATGCACTAAACCTTGCAGCTGAAGAGCTTAATCAGCGGTTGCAAGATTTAAAAGTTCGCACTAGAGTCACAAATACTGAGCAGCTAGTTTTCATCGCAGCATTGAACATTTGCTATGAGTTAGCTCAGGAAAAATCGAAAACCCGCGACTACGCAGCCAATATGGAAGAGCGTATTCGGATGTTACAGCAGACCATCGAACAAGCGTTGCTTGAGCAAGGTCGCATAACAGAAAGACAGGGTCCAAATTTTGAATAACACTTCACAGTTACCTATGGTAGAGTAACTTTGAAGACCAAATTTCTCTGAGATGTTTGCAAGCGGGCCCGTCCCCTGAGCCGATATTTAATACCACCAGAATGTGGTGCTCCAGAGTCTGTGTGCATGCTCGGTCCGTCCGAGAAGCCTGATGATTTTGACGCTGCATTCACCTTGAACCAAGGGTTCAAGGGTTACAGCCTGCGGCGGCATCTCGGAGATTCCCTCTCTCTACCAATCAGTCATCATCATGACGAAAACTCAGTTAATCCCATCGCTTCGCCAGGAAATTCGACAACAAATTCGGCAACGTCGCCGTAAACTCACGTCCGATGAGCAACACCTTTTCGCACAACTTGCCGCTGAACGTATGCTTGCTTATGAGCCCGTGGTGAAGGCCACTACAGTCGCTTTGTTTCTGTCGTTTGACGGTGAACTGGATACCACGCCGTTAATCCGCATGTTATGGCAAGCAGGTAAAACCGTTTATCTTCCGGTGCTTCACCCTTTCAGCAAGGGCAATTTGCTGTTTCTACGTTATACCGAAAACAGCCATCTGGTAATGAATCGCCTGAAAATCCTTGAGCCTAAACTTGATGTCCGTGACGTATTGCCGCTGGATAAACTGGATGTGCTTATCACGCCGTTAGTGGCATTTGATGAGCAAGGGCAAAGGCTAGGAATGGGTGGAGGGTTCTACGATCGCACATTGCAACACTGGCAACAGCACGGTTTATGGCCTGTCGGGCTGGCGCATGATTGCCAGTATGTTCCAGCGCTGCCTGCCGAAGAGTGGGATATTCCTTTACCTGCGGTGGTAACACCATCGCGGATTTGGGAATGGTAATACCCTCCCCCGACAGAGGGAGAGGGCTTGTGTTAATTGACTATCAGTAAAGCAAACGAGCGCGAATAGTACCCGGAATCGCCTTCATTGATTTCAACGCAGCCTCAGCCACATCTTCTTCAGCGTCCACATCGATGACCACATAACCCATATGCGGAGTGGTTTGCAGATACTGTGCGGCGATGTTGATACCCTGATCGGCAAAAATCTGGTTCAGCGCGGTCAAAATACCCGGACGGTTTTCGTGAATGTGCAGCAGACGGCTGGTGCTTCCACCGTGCAATGGCAAGGAAACCTCAGGGAAATTCACCGCAGACAAAGTAGAACCGTTATCGGAATACTTCGCCAGCTTGCCAGCCACTTCCAGGCCGATATTCTCCTGCGCTTCCTGAGTTGAACCACCAATGTGTGGCGTCAAGATCACGTTATCAAACTCACACAATGGAGACGTGAACGGATCGCTGTTGGTTGCAGGTTCTGTTGGGAATACGTCGATTGCCGCACCCGCCAGATGTTTACGAGCCAGCGCATCACATAGTGCCGGAATATCCACAACTGTGCCACGCGCGTCGTTGATCAGCAGCGCACCAGGCTTCATTAGCGCCAACTCATTGGCACCAATCATATTTTTAGTGGAAGCATTTTCAGGGACATGCAGACTGACCACATCGCTCATATTGAGTAAGTCAGACAGATGTTGTACCTGAGTTGCGTTACCCAATGGTAATTTGTTTTCGATATCGTAGAAGAAGACGTTCATGCCCAGCGCTTCAGCCAAAATGCCCAGCTGAGTCCCGATATGACCGTAACCTATGATGCCCAGTTTTTTACCGCGCGCCTCATAAGATCCCACCGCCAGCTTATTCCACACGCCACGGTGTGCTTTTGCGTTAGCTTCTGGTACGCCACGAATCAGTAACAGTAGCTGGCCAATAACCAGTTCAGCTACAGAGCGCGTATTGGAAAATGGGGCGTTAAATACTGGCACGCCGCGTCTTGCCGCAGCATCCAGATCAACCTGGTTAGTACCAATGCAGAAACAGCCCACAGCTACCAGCTTTTCAGCCGCTGCCATCACATCTTCAGTGAGATTGGTGCGGGAACGCAGACCGATGAAATGCGCATCACGGATCGACTCTTTCAGTGCATCGCTGTCCAGCGCGCCTTTATGGTATTCGATGTTGGTATAGCCTGCTGCGCGAAGATTCTCTACGGCTTTCTGATGTACACCTTCCACCAGCAGGAATTTAATCTTGTCTTTATCCAGTGATACTTTTGCCATTTCCCGACCCTATTTTTAGAACTGATGTTGTGCTGCGTAATAAGACACCCTTCTGCCAAAATATCAAAAATTACGGGCGGGGCAATATAAACGATTGCGCAGCCATGCCATCCAAAACGGAATAAGCCGCTATAAGCAGCACAAAATACTAATCAGGAGAGAGAACCAGGAATGAATAGCAGGCGGTTGTTAAGAATGTGACATATGTCACCAAATTTGCGGTTAAATTATTTTGTCATTTATTATGCGGATTCTGGGGCGTGTACTACGCCCCAGTCAGATCATTTTACAATGGTTTTCACGCCATCGGCTGTACCAATCAGCGCAACATCCGCCCCACGGTTAGCAAACAGACCGACAGTCACTACCCCTGGCAGGCCGTTAATCGTATTTTCCAGCGCAATCGGATTGATGATGCTCAGGCCGTAGACATCCAGAATAAGGTTGCCGTTATCGGTCACGACGCCCTGGCGGTATTCCGGACGACCGCCCAGTTTAACCAGTTCACGAGCCACGCAACTACGCGCCATTGGAATCACTTCTACAGGCAGCGGGAAATTCCCCAGAATATCTACCTGCTTAGATGAATCAGCAATACAGATAAACTTTTCCGCTACGGATGCGATGATTTTCTCGCGAGTGAGTGCTGCACCACCACCTTTGATCATTTGCATCTGGCCGTTGATCTCATCTGCGCCATCAACATAGATTCCGAGAGAATCGACTTCATTGAGATCATAAACAGTGATACCAAGGCTTTTCAATTTGGCGGTGGAAGCGTCGGAGCTTGAAACGGCGCCATCAATTTGATGTTTGATAGTCCCGAGAGCGTCAATAAAGTGCGCGGCAGTTGAGCCGGTACCCACACCGACGATAGTGCCCGGCTGCACGTATTGTAATGCTGCCCAGCCGACTGCTTTTTTCAGTTCATCCTGCGTCATGGTTTTTGCCTGTGCTGTGAAAACTGACGCGCATTATAATGCAAGCCCGGCGAGGTTGTCCCAGTGAATGGCAGAACTCATCCGATCTTTGTGGATTTGGTCTGGATCGACTGCAAATTTATGTCATAGTGCTGACATAATAAAAACAGGAGTTAGCTAACAATAATGAAACGCCCGGACTATAGAACGCTACAGGCGCTGGATGCAGTGATTCGTGAACGAGGATTTGAGCGCGCAGCGCAAAAGCTCTGCATTACTCAATCAGCCGTTTCGCAACGCATCAAGCAACTGGAAAATATGTTCGGCCAGCCATTGTTAGTGCGCACGGTACCACCGCGCCCAACCGAGCAAGGGCAAAAGTTACTGGCGTTGCTGCGCCAGGTCGAATTGCTTGAAGAAGAATGGCTGGGCGACGAGCAAACAGGTTCAACGCCGCTGTTGCTGTCGCTTGCAGTGAACGCCGACAGTCTGGCAACCTGGTTGCTGCCAGCATTAGCTCCTGTACTTGCCGATTCCCCTATCCGTCTGAATCTTCAGGTTGAAGATGAAACACGAACTCAGGAACGTCTGCGCCGCGGTGAAGTGGTTGGCGCGGTATCTATTCAGCCACAGCCATTACCGAGTTGTTTGGTCGACCGGCTCGGCGCTCTGGATTATTTGTTTGTCGGTTCAAAGGATTTTGCCGCTCGTTATTTCCCGAATGGCGTCACGCGTTCAGCATTGCTAAAAGCACCCGCCGTCGCGTTCGACCATCTCGACGACATGCACCAGGCGTTCTTACAGCAAAACTTTGATTTGTCGCCGGGCAGCGTACCTTGCCATATCGTTAATTCGTCAGAAGCCTTTGTGCAATTGGCGCGCCAGGGCACAACGTGCTGCATGATCCCACATCTGCAAATCGAAAGAGAGCTGAAAAACGGCGAGTTAATCGACCTGACTCCAGGCCTGATGCAGCGCCGAATGTTGTACTGGCACCGCTTTGCGCCAGAAAGCCGCATGATGCGTAATGTAACGGACGCACTGCTGGAATATGGACACAGAGTTCTACGACAGGATGCTGAATAACAAAAAGCCCGCTTAATGATAAGCGGGCTTTTTTTTTGTCGGGTGTCGCTACGCTAACCCAACCTACGATTCTAAGTGGCCGGGCTGACCCGTCTTAGAGATTACTGCGCCTTCTGAGCCTGAGCACGCTCGAGTTCAAACACCACGTCCACCTGATCATCAAACTGGATAGTCTGCTGATCATAAGTATCCTGGGCAGAAACCGGTGGCGCTGCATCCGCTTTCATCATCCGCACCATCGGTGCTGGCTGATAGTTAGAGACATGGTAACGCACGCTATAAACAGGCCCCAGTTTACTGCTAAAGCCTTCGGCTAACAGTTTTGCCTGGCGTGTTGCATCGTCGATAGCGGCTTTACGTGCTTTGTCTTTATATTGCTCTGGATTTGCTACACCAAGCGAAACAGAACGAATTTCGTTAAGACCTGCTTTCAAGGCCCCATCAAGCAGCTCGTTCATTTTGTCGAGTTTGCGCAGCGTGACATCAACCTGACGCACGGCACGGTAGCCTTTCAGCTGCGTTTTGCCGTCTTTCAGGTATTCATATTCTGGTTGAGTGCGTAGGTTAGCGGCATTAATGTCTTTCTTCTCGACACCGCTTTGCTGCAAGAATGTCAGATACTGTGCAACGCGATCGTCAGCTTGCTTTTTAGCTGATGCCGCATCTTTGGCAGAGACATTCACTTCGATAGCGAGCGTGGCAATGTCAGGAATAGCATCCACGCTTGCAGTGCCGGACGTCACGACATGTGGGCCATTTGGCAACTCATCGGCCAATGCCGGAACCGAACCTAATCCCACTAAAGCGGCTAATGCCAGGGTTTTAAACTTCACTGTAAATCCTCCATGCTACATTCCACTGTCATTATGCCCGTAAGATGCATGGGCGTCTGGCAGCAAGCTTAGCCTGGAATGGTAACTTGTCTATCGGATTTAAGCTAATTAACCCATCAGTGCAGAGATATGGCGAACGCCGTCCGCCGCGAGTTGCAGTGCGATAAACCACATCACAATCCCAACCACGCCGTTAATAATGCGCTGGGCTTTCGCGGTCCGCAGGCGAGGTGCAAGCCATGCTGCCAGTAACGCCAGGCCATAAAACCAGAGAATAGAAGCACTGACAGTCCCTAAAGCAAACCAACGCTTCGGCTCATCTGCGAGCTGCCCGCCCAAGCTTCCTAACACCACAAAGGTATCAAGATAGACGTGTGGATTAAGCCACGTCACAGCCAGCACGGTAGCAATGATCTTCCAGCGCCCTTGCTTCATGACTTCCACTGAAGCCAGTTCCACACAGCTGCTCATCGCTGTACGCAGCGCTCCCCAGCCGTACCACAGCAAAAATGCCACTCCGCCCCAGGTCACGATGGCGAGCAACCAGGGTGACTGCATCAGAAGCGCACTGCCACCAAAAATTCCGCCGCAAATCAGCAATAAATCGCTTAATGCACAAAGAGAAGCGATCATCAGATGGTATTGGCGGCGAATGCCCTGATTCATGACAAAGGCGTTTTGCGGGCCTAATGGCAGAATCAGTGCAGCGCCCAATGTAAGGCCTTGAAAATAATAAGATAACACGATGATTCACTCTTCGATGTTTAGCGATTGAGGAAGAGTGTAATGGGGAAAAATTATTAGAGGAAATGGATAATACTAATGGTTTATTAGAGATACTAATAATGAACAGGCCAGCCGAAGCTGGCCCTGTAAATCAGTTTTGTGCAGGTTCTTTAACGCGTTTGAAATTCACATCCAGTTGCGGATAAGGGAAGCTTATCCCTTGAGCATCAAACTCTCTTTTAATGCGTTCCAGTACATCCCAGTAGACGTTTTGCAGGTCGCTACTGTTGCTCCAGGCCCGCACGACAAAGTTAATTGCTGAAGGGCCAAGTTCATTCAGACGCACCGTGATATCGCGGTCTTTCAGCACACGCTCATCGCTGGTGATGATGTCGGTCAGAATTTTTTTAACCTGATCGATATCTGAATCGTACGCCACACCAATAATGAACTCGTTGCGACGCACCGGTTCGCGGGAGAAGTTAATGATATTGCCCGCGATAATTTTACCGTTTGGCACAACGACAATTTTGCCGTCCAGAGTACGTAACGTGGTGGAGAAGATTTGCACGTTAAGAACCGAACCTGCAATACCGCCGAGATCCACGTACTCCCCTGCTTTGAATGGGCGGAAAGTCACAAGTAACACGCCCGCCGCCAGGTTAGACAACGAACCCTGCAATGCCAAACCGATGGCCAAACCTGCGGCACCCAAAACGGCGATGACGGACGCCGTTTGTACGCCAACACGCCCCAGTGCAGCAATCAACGTGAAGGCGATAATGCCGTAACGCACCAGTGCAGAAAGGAAATCAGCTACGGTTGCATCAATATTACGAGCGACCATCACGCGATTGAGGGTATTGGATACCACGCGAGCGACGATCATCCCGACGATAATAATAGCAATCGCCGCCACAATGTTGACCGCATAGCTCAGCAGGAGCGCCTGGTTGCGCACCAACCAGCCTCCGGCATTGTTGATACTGTCGACTACATTAAGATCTTCCATTCAACCTCCTTATGCTTACCCAAATGGGAAAAAATTAACCATCAAAAAGAAAATGGCTTGTTATTAAAGGGTAAACAAAAAAGTACACCAGTGCCAGAACCCGATGGTTTAGCTTAGGTCCATAAAAAAGGCCGCTGGTTTCAGCGGCCAAAGGGTGAAGATGGAATTGTTTACAGCGCGTGCGTGAAAGTACGGGAGATAACATCCTGTTGCTGCTCACGCGTCAGAGCATTAAAGCGTACGGCGTAGCCGGAAACTCGAATCGTCAGCGTCGGGTATTTTTCCGGATGATCGATAGCATCCAGCAGCATTTCCCGGTTCATGACGTTCACATTTAAATGCTGCCCACCCTCGGTTCTCACATCGTGATGAAAGTATCCATCCAGCAAGCCCACCAGGTTTAATTGACGCACAGCGTCATCTCTTCCAAGTGCCGCAGGAACAATAGAGAAGGTGTAAGAGATGCCGTCTTTCGCATAGCTGAACGGGAGTTTGGCAACGGAGGTTAACGACGCCACCGCACCTTTACGATCCCTTCCATGCATTGGGTTGGCTCCTGGCGCAAAAGGTGCTCCGGCTCGGCGTCCGTCCGGCGTATTACCCGTTTTTTGGCCGTAAACAACGTTGGAGGTGATCGTCAAGATCGACTGCGTCGGCACTGCATTGCGATAGGTTGGCAGCGCCTGGATCTTCTTCATAAAACGCTCAACCAAATCACAGGCAATCGCATCAACACGATCATCATTATTACCGTATTGCGGATATTCCCCTTCAATCACAAAATCAACCGCCAGACCGCTTTGGTCACGAACAGGTTTTACCGTGGCGTATTTAATTGCGGAAAGTGAATCTACCGCCACCGACAATCCGGCAATTCCGCACGCCATAGTGCGATAAACATCTCTGTCGTGAAGAGCCATCAACGAGGCTTCGTAGCTGTATTTGTCGTGCATATAATGGATGAGATTGAGCGCAGTAATATATTGCTTCGCGAGCCAATCCATAAAGTGATCGAGGCTGCTCATCACCTGGTCATAATCCAGCACATCATCAAGCAGCATCGGCATTTTTGGCCCGACCTGGATTTTGAGTTTTTCATCCATGCCACCGTTGATGCAGTACAACAATGTTTTCGCGAGGTTTGCGCGCGCACCAAAGAACTGCATCTGCTTGCCAATAACCATCGGGCTAACACAGCAGGCAATCGCGTAGTCATCGCTATCAAAATCGCAGCGCATCAGGTCGTCGTTTTCATATTGTAGAGACGACGTTTCAATGGACACTTTCGCTGCATACACCTTGAACGGCTTCGGCAACCCTTCCGACCAAAGGATGGTCAGATTCGGCTCCGGTGCAGGTCCCATAGTGTAAAGCGTGTTCAGATAGCGGAAGGCGTTTTTGGTCACCAGCGTGCGCCCGTCGAGCCCCATTCCACCGATAACTTCTGTCGCCCAGATAGGGTCGCCAGAGAAAAGCGAGTCGAATTCAGGCGTACGCAGGAATCGCACCATACGGATCTTCATAATGAAATGATCGATCAGTTCCTGTGCCTGTAGCTCCGTCAGCAAGCCTGCTTTTAGATCGCGTTCGATATAAATATCGATAAATGTGGTGGTACGTCCGAGTGACATCGCCCCACCATTTTGCGACTTCACTGCGGCAAGATACGCAAAATAGAGCCATTGCACTGCTTCCTGGGCGTTACGTGCCGGCCGCGAGATATCAAAGCCATAGTTTGCCGC
The DNA here is from genome assembly GCA_036502985.1 of Buttiauxella sp. Taxonomy (GTDB): domain Bacteria; phylum Pseudomonadota; class Gammaproteobacteria; order Enterobacterales; family Enterobacteriaceae; genus Buttiauxella. The sequence goes on along the minus strand of DASXXQ010000197.1, from coordinate 1,043 downwards.
CATTTCCTGAATTTGCAGCAAAGCACGACGATGCTCTGACAACTCTTCACGTAGGCGGATCACGGCTTCAAGATCTTCACCGCGCTCAAGCTGGCCTTGTAGATCCGCAAACTGCAATTCACGCTCGCGAACCAAATACGCTATCCCATAAAGGGCCACACGGCGATAGTCGCCGATAATGCGACCGCGCCCGTAACCGTCCGGCAAGCCTGTCAGAACTCCCGATTTGCGGCAGCGCAGAATATCCGGTGAATAAACATCAAATACGCCCTGATTATGCGTCTTGCGCAGCGAGGTAAATTGGTATTCGAAATCAGGGTCCATTTCTCGACCATAAGCTTCAAACGAGCTTTTGATCATATTGATGCCGCCATAAGGATGCAGAGCGCGTTTCAACGGTTTATCCGTTTGCAAACCGACAATTTTTTCATGCTCTTTGAATATATAACCCGGCGCATGTGCGGTGATGGTCGTGGCAATATTGGTATCAAAATCTACAGGCGCATGAGTGTCATTTTCAATGCGAATACCCTCCATCACCTTTTCCCACAGTTTTGTGGTGGCCGATGTTGCTCCGGCTAAAAATGATTCATCACCTTCATAGGGTGTATAATTCTGCTGGATAAAATCCCGAACATTAATTTTCTTTTTCCATTCATCGCCCGAGAATTCCTGCCAGGCATGGGAATAATTATCGTTGGTAATATCAATATCCACTTCCATTACTTCTTCCCTCAGTAAATATATATGCGCTCTAGATAATTCGGATTGCAGCTAACTCCTCTGCAACTTGAAATATGACAGGTATAATTCAGGCGTATTCTGCAAGTTGGTGTTCTTTACCTAAATGCAGTGCATCAAGTGCAATCATTTTTTCTTCGTTAGTAGGAATCACGGCGCAGGCTCTTGGTGAGTTAACACTTGAAATAATTCGCTCACCTGTGCGGTTTGATTGGTTATTTTTATCAGCATCTAGCTTTATGCCAAATACGCGTAAGCGTTCGGTAACGAGTTGGCGAATGAGTATTGAATTCTCACCAATC
>DASXXQ010000196.1:0-3245 GCA_036502985.1 Buttiauxella sp. | reverse complement strand
CGGGCCGAGTGCACCATCGATTTTTACCGTTACATTTTTGGTATTGATGCCGGTCTATCAGCAAACGGGCGATGCCGAGTTTGCCATTCAGATTGGCCTGGTGTGGTGCTTTGTTGAAGCGATGATTCTGGTGGGCGGTTCATTCCTGGGCGAAACCATCCGCAAGATGATCCCGCGTACCGTTCTGCTTTCATGTTTGTCCGGTTTAGGGCTGCTGTTACTGGCGATGAACCCGATGTTGCAGGCGTTTGAAGCGCCAACGGTTTCGTTCATCGTGCTGCTGCTTATTTTCATTAACTGGTTTGGTAAGAAGCCGATCTTCGCCCGTATTCCTACCGGTTTATTGCTGCTGATTGCCGGTACCGCGCTGGCGTGGATTTCTGGCCTGCAAAGCCCGGAAGCCATCAAAGCGTCAATGTCATCGTTTGGCTTTAACCCGCCAACCATTCATGTCGATAGCTTCTTGCAAGGCTTGCCACATGCGTTGCCATACCTGGCATCCGCGGTTCCGTTGGGGCTTGCAAACTACATTTTCGACCTCGAAAACATCGAAAGTGCCCACGCGGCGGGTGATGAATACAACACCCGTAAAGTGATGCTTACCAATGGCCTTGCGTCTACGCTTGGCTGCCTGATGGGGAACCCGTTCCCGGTGACGGTGTATGTCGGACACGCGGGCTGGAAAGCAATGGGCGCCAGTATCGGTTATACCCTGGCCTCTGGCGTCACGATGTTTATCGTGCCGTTGTTCGGGCTGGGTGCGTTCATGCTCGCCATTATTCCGATGACTGCGATTGTGCCGATTCTGGTGTTTATCGGTGTGGTTACCGCAAACCAGGTGGTGCGCGAAACGCCGAAGATAGAAGTGCCGGTTATCTTCATCTGCCTGTTCCCGTGGATAGCCAACTGGGCGCTCACGATGGTCAACAGCGTGATGGCCGCAGCTGGGACATCGGCGGCGAAAATTGGCCCGGATGTGCTGGCTCACAAAGGTGTGTTTTATCAAGGGCTGGTGCATTTGGGCAACGGCGCACCGCTCGCCAGCATGTTGTGGGGATGTGTCGCTATCTTCGCAATTATCAACAAACCACTACGCGGCGCGGTTGCGGCGGCATTCGGTGCGTTACTGGCGCTGTTTGGCGTGATTCATGCCCCGATAGTCGGTTTTGCGCAAGGTAGCTCGATGATGTTCGTCACTGCGTATCTGATGATGGGCGCCATGTTTGTCGTGAAGCATGTGCTCGACAGACGTGAAGCCGCGACCCAGGCTGTGGCTCCTGTTTCTGAGAGTTGAACACACTGGCGGATGGCACTTTGCCCATCCGCCCTACGAAGAAAAATTCGTGCGGTTCTGAGGGGAATAAGCCGCCGGCATCATCCCCCAATCCCAACAAGGAAAACAGATGAAACAGCTCGTGGTAGTGGCAATTGGCGGCAACAGCATCATTAAAGATAACGCCAGCCAGTCAGTTGAACATCAGCAAGCCGCAGTAAAAGAAGTCGCAGAGTCCGTTCTGGCAATGTTGGCATCAGATTACGACATCGTGCTGACTCACGGTAACGGCCCGCAAGTTGGGCTGGATTTGCGCCGTGCAGAAATTGCCCATGAAAAAGAAGGGCTGCCATTAACGCCGCTCGCCAACTGCGTTGCGGATACGCAAGGCGGCATCGGGTATTTAATTCAACAGGCATTGAACAACCGACTGGGCCGTAGCACAGATAAAAAAGCCGTCACCGTTATTACCCAGGTGGAAGTCGATAAAAACGATCCTAACTTTACCCATCCGACAAAACCCATTGGTGCGTTCTTTAGTGCGCAACAGTGCGAAGCATTGAAAGTTGCCCATCCTGACTGGCAGTTTGTTGAAGATTCCGGACGCGGTTACCGCCGGGTGGTGGCGTCTCCTGAACCGGTCCGCATTGTGGAAGCCGACGCAATAAGCGCGCTCATCAAGCAAGGTTTTGTGGTGATTGGCGCAGGCGGCGGTGGCATTCCTGTTATCCGTACTGAGCAGGGTGAATACCAGAGCGTGGATGCGGTTATCGACAAAGATCTTTCAACTGCGTTGCTGGCCCGCGAAGTCAGCGCTGACATCCTCGTCATCACCACGGGGGTCGAGAAAGTGTGTATTCACTTCGGCAAGCCGGAACAGCGTGCGCTGGATGAAGTGACGGTTGCACAGATGGAGCGATACAGTGATGAAGGCCATTTCCCGCCGGGTAGCATGTTGCCGAAAATCACCGCCAGCCTTGCGTTCCTGCGCAATGGTGGCAAACGCGTTGTCATCACCACCCCTGATAAATTACCCGAAGCCCTGCGCGGCGAAACCGGGACGCATATTGTTAACGCCTGAGAGCGGGAGAACTCGATGAATAATGCTGAAAAAAGCCGCCGTGAATTTTTAAGCGGCGGCGGCAAAGTAGCGGCTGCCTGTGCACTCTTTGGTGCAACAGGCTCTATGGCGTATGCTGCAAAACCAGTATCCACCGCCTGTGAGACAGACAACCGCATGAGCGCCATTAAAGAATCACACTATTACCTCGACAACGTTCTGCTGGAGGCTGGCTTTCGCCGCGATGGGCAGAATATCGTGGGTACGGAAACCGAGCTGAAAACGCTGGAAATCAAAGATGGCGTTATTGCGGCGTTGCTCGCAAATAAACAACATCCTGATGCCACGCTTGCGCATTACGATGCGGCGGGAAAACTGTTGTTACCCGCAATGCGCGACATGCACATTCATCTGGATAAAACCTTTTACGGCGGCCCGTGGCGTGTACATTCCCGTCCGGCTGGCACCACGATTCTGGACATGATTGCACTTGAGCAGAAACTGCTGCCTGAGCTGCAACCGGTCACGCAGGAACGTGCGGAAAAACTGATTGATTTGATTCAGTCAAAAGGCTCCACCATCGCCCGCAGCCATTGCAACGTTGAACCCGTTTCCGGCCTGAAGAATCTGGAAAACCTGCAAGCGGTTTTAGAGCGTCGAAAAGCAGGTTTTAGCTGCGAAATCGTTGCGTTTCCACAACATGGTTTGCTGCATTCCGATTCGGTTCAACTGATGCGTGACGCGATGCAAGCGGGTGCTCACTACGTCGGTGGTCTTGATCCCACCAACGTAGATGGCGCGATGGAAAAGTCCCTGGACGCCATGTTCCAGATTGCCATCGACTACAAAAAAGGCGTGGATATTCACCTGCATGAAACCAGCCCTGCGGGCATTGCCGCCGTGAACTATATG
>DASXXQ010000195.1:0-1837 GCA_036502985.1 Buttiauxella sp. | reverse complement strand
GATCAACGTGCATCACTTGAGCTGGTGCAGTCTGGTGCAATCCAGATGGCTGTTGTCGCCAACCCACTGGTAGAAAACTTCAATAAGAACTTCTCTGTACTGGCAATGCCGTACGTGTACGACAACCCCGAACATCAGCGCAAAGTGTTTACTTCCGGCGTGCTGGACAGCCTGTTTGCTTCCACCAAAGGCACCGGTTTTGAGGTCGTCACCGCATATACCGCCGGTGCGCGTAGCGTTTATACCAAAGGTGCAGCCGTCACTAGCCCGGAAAATATGAAGGGCAAGAAGATACGTGTCATGCAGTCTGACACCATGATCAAAATGTTGGCTTGCATGGGTGGAACCGGCGTCCCGATGGGACAAGGTGAAGTTTATTCTGCGATTCAGCAGGGCGTTCTGGACGGCGCTGAAAATAATGAAATCACTTACGCTGATCTCAAGCAATACGAAGTGGCACCTTACTTCTCCACGACCCGTCACGTGATGGTTGCAGACCTGTTAGTGGCTAACGAAAACTTCCTCGCCAAAATGACCGATAGCGACCGCGATCTGTTCCGCAAATTGGCCAAAGAGAGCACGCAAACTCAGTTTGAGTTGTGGGATCAAGCGCTTGATGGCGCACGCCAGGTCGCAAAAGATAACGGTGCAGTCTTCACTGATGTCGATATCAAACCATTCCAGGAGCGTTGTAAGCCGCTGCAATCTGCCATGTTAACCACGCCTGAACAAAAAGCGTTGTACGAAAAAATTCGTGAGTTGGCCGAGTAATACGGCTTAGAAGTCAGGGGGCTTTCTGGCCCCCTGTGGAGATTATTATGAAAGTTTCTCAGTCCGCCTCCGCCGCCGTGTCCAAATCTGGTTTTTATTCGCACATCACACGAGTAAAACAGGCTGTCGATAAAGTTGCGTCTTTGCTTTGTATTCTGCTTGTGGGGTTAATGACTTTGCTGGTGAGCTGGCAGGTTGCTTCCCGTTATTTATTTAATAGCCCAAGTGCAGTCAGTGAAGTGCTGGCGCGATATTTGTTTATCTGGTTGGTGCTGATTGGCGGGGCTTATGTTTTCGGCCTGCGTGAGCATATGGCTATTACGTTTATGCGTGATAAGTTGCCGCGTAAAATATGTCTGTCACTTGAGATCGTCGGCGAGCTCGCCACCTCGATATTTGCATTACTGGTACTGACCTTCGGGGGTTATATCGGTATGAGCCGCCAGATGGCACAGCTTGATTCCGCATTACAAATTCCAATCGGTATTATCTACATTGCTATTCCACTGAGCGGTGCAATGACGCTGTTCTATTGCCTGTATAACCAATATGGGCTGTTCAGAAAGTTTTCTTCGAAACAAGATTGATTAGGTGTCGACATGGATATTGCGATTATTGTTGCCTTAGTAATGTTTAGCGGCGTGCTGTTCCTGTTATTGGCCGGTGCGCCAATCAGTATCAGTATCGGGATTTCGTCTTTCGCTGCAATGTTGCTTATTTTACCCTTTGATAGTGCGATATTAACTTCCGCACAACGTGTTTTTGTCGGTCTTGATTCCTTTGCGTTATTAGCCATTCCATTCTTTATTTTGGCAGGGAATTTAATGAACAATGGCGGAATAGCCATTCGTTTAATTAACTGCGCGAAGATGGTCAGTAATTTCCTGCCAGGACCTTTAGCCCAGACTAACGTGGTTGCCAATATGTTGTTTGGCTCAATCAGTGGTTCAGGCGTGGCTTCCGCGGCAGCCGTTGGCGGAATTATGTCGCCAATTCAGAAAAAAGAGCAGTATGACCCTGCGTTCAGCGCGGCAGTAAACATTGCCTCTGCGCCTACGGGCATGCT
>DASXXQ010000194.1:0-4670 GCA_036502985.1 Buttiauxella sp. | reverse complement strand
GTTGACTCCTACTGCCCTTCCTTCTGCCCTACGGAAAACACCGTCCACGGACCGGCTTTCATATCCCGCAGCAACGGCTTCTGCCAGGCGAATTCGGGATGGTGTTCCAGAAAGTCAGCAGCCAGAAAGTCTGCCCCGCAGGGATGCCCCGCCCTCGCCACAAAGCTCATCTTGGCGGCCATGGCGCTGTCAGTTGCCTTGCCCTGCACCGCGCCGCCAGGATTGTAGGCATCCCAGCCCCACTCCTTCACGCCGCGGGCAGAGGCATCCACGTGCCCGCACAATGCTCGCTCGTTGGCCTGTTCCTTCTTCTCGAAGCTATCGAAATGGTCGGATAAGAACTGCTCCGCCATGGTGACGTCCACCTTGCCCTTCGCCTGCTTCATGACTTCTTCCCAACGCGCATGGCGCGCATTGGGCGAAGACGACGCGTCATTCGGGTCAAACGTGGTTTCTTCCCGGATCACCTTAGGATCGCGGGCAAAATTCGAACTCACGAAATATCCATCTTTGGTGCGCCACAGAGGCGTATTTTTCAGCCCCAATTCCAGATATGCGATCTCGCCTGTCTTGCGGTCACCGATGAGCCAGTCGTTCGCGTATCCACCGTTGTTGCCTTCTTTGATAATCCGCACGTAGTCATCAATGTTGTTGGCGTATTGGAGGGCTTTGCGCGAACGCATGAACTCGGGCTTCCCGTTCGGATCCCATCCCTCAAATTGCGTGATGGTGGTTTCGGTGATCATCATGCCGGCGGAATTCACGCCGAAATCATCGTCGCTGGTAATCACGCCGGGAAATCCGTCCATCAAAATGCGATTTCCATGTTCCGGCTGGATGTCGAAGATCACTACCCAGCGCTCGCCCGCCAGATAGCTTGTCCAGTTATTGTGAGCGATTACAATTTGATGATCTTTGGTCATGCTTCCAGTGGCAATGAATGCGCTGCAGTTCCCGGGAGCAGCCAGCTTCGGAGCCTTGGCGGATTTTTGCCGCTTGTTGAGCCAGGGCAGGTAGTAGTCGGGCACTTCCTCAAAGGCGTTGAGAGCCACAATGTCGAACACGTCGAGATCGACTCCGTGCGCCTTCACTCCTTCGGCAATCCCTTGCAGCTCCTGCTGATATTCGGCATCGATGTGCGGCCAAAGCACCTGCCGCGCGGTGGTGCGAAAGAAATCCCAATTTCGCTGCGTTGAATGCGTGTCAAATAATTTGATCGCCTCAAACGCGTCGGAGATCTCTGGCGCAAGCAGGTAGCCGTGCTGATAGCCGATATCCGACGAGCTCCCTTCGAGGTGTACGTACGTCCACCCGCCCTGCTGGAAGCGATAAGCTTTCTGCAACCTCGCGTCGGACTGGGCAGTCGCTCCCGCCATCGTCGCGCAAACTAATGCCAGGGTGAAGCCGAGCCCACATCCATTCCGCAAAATCCTTTTCAACATGAGTCCCTCTCCATCACTGTTTGCAAAGCTCAGCCCGTCGCATCGCTCCAACATTCTAGCCTGTCGCTGGTCGTCTAGATATCCGTTAGATATCCGTCCGCTGCTCTGGATGCCGGCTCAGATACCAGCATGGCAGCGCTCCCGCGTGCGGAAACAGAGCGTGCACACAAGTCTGAGCCTGCGGCGGGTCGAAAATAAACTGGGTCTTTCCGTTCTTCTGGAGCACGGCGTAGTAATGATTTACGGTGACCGATCCGTAAGCATTCCGGTTGGTCGCGGCTCGGATTCGAAAAACCGCAAGGTCCAAGCCATACGCCAATACGGCCGCCCCAAGCACGGTAAGAATCGCGGCGACGAAGATTCGCCGTAGGCGGACTCTCAGGTTTGGGGCAGGTGTGGCAGACATCGACGCCAGATTATAAGCCCTCGCCCCCACCAATTCGCCTTACGGATTCACCGTCGGATTCACCGTCAACGTGTTGAACCACATTGAAACTGTCCCCTTGAAGCCACATTAGAAGTGTCCCCTTTAGAGTTCCTCCGGGAGGAGGAACTGCCATTGGGGAGAACTGGATTGAGCAAGAAAGAGCTGAACCGAGTGGAAGTGATGGGGCGGGTGAAGGCGCACAGCTTGGGGTTGTGCGAGGCCGCCGAGTTGCTGGAGTTGAGCTATCGGCAGATCAAGCGGATCTGGGCGCGGTATCGGACTGGAGGGGCCAAGGCGCTGCAGCATGGCAACTGTGGCCGGGTGTCGAACCGGGCGTACACAGCGGAATTTCGAGCCACAGTATTGCAACAGGTGAAGGCTCGATATGAAGATTTCGGCCCGACGCTGGCCGCCGAGCACTTAGCCAGCGATGACGGACTGGAAGTGCACGCCGAGACGCTGCGGCGATGGCGGAAAAAGGCCGGACTGTGGCAGAGGCAACGGCGGCGCAAACCCTACCGGCAGCGGCGGGAAGCCAAGGCGCACTTTGGCGAACTGGTGCAACTGGACGGAAGCTTTCACGACTGGTTGGAGGAGCGCGGCGAGCGTGGCTGTCTCATGCACATGGTCGACGACGCCAGCAGCACGGTGCATTGCCAGTTTTTCCAGGAAGAGACGATCTGGGCCGCCGCCGCTTTGTTGCGCTCCTGGATCGAGCACTACGGCGTGCCGCGGGCGCTATACACCGACTGGAAGAACGTGTATGTGCGGCCGCCGAACGCGCAGGAACGGCTGCGCGGAGAACCCGCCGTGACCCAGTTCGGGCGAATGTGCCAGAAGCTGGGAATCCGCATCATCGCGGCCAGCTCACCGCAAGCCAAGGGACGAGTGGAACGGGTGCATGGCACGCATCAGGACCGGCTGGTGAAGAAACTGCGGCTGGCTGGTGTCGGCACCTACCAGGAGGCCAATCGTTATCTGAGCGAGCACTACATCGCCGAGCACAACCGGCGCTACGCGCGGCCCGCGGCGGCCGAAGCCGATTATCACCGGCAACCACCCGCGGCGCGACAACTCGATGCCGTGTTTTGGCTGGAGGAAGAACGGGTGGTGAGTGAAGACTGGGTGGTGCGCTACAAAAACCGACTGCTGCAGCTCCAGCGGCAGAGTCAGCACTGGGCGCCGGCCAAGAGCCGAGTATTAGTGCGGGAGAATGAGCAAGGTGCGATCGCGATCCACTATCGCGGACGGCTTCTGCCCTTCACCACAATCACGGCTTCTACAGCGATGGGCAGAGGAAGGGGCGCTGCCCCTTCCCCCGCACCCCCTTCCCCAAAACCAAGCCGCAGCCCTGCTCCGGCACAGAATCATCCTTGGCGACAAGGTTGGCAGCAGATGAAAACACCGGCTTTTTCCTGGGCCTGGTGAACCACAACCAGGGGACATTTCTATTGTGGACAATGCGGGGACATTTCTATTGTGGTATGACAGGCATCCCCATCGGGCTTGACTTTAAGGCCGCTCAAGCTCATAATCCGCCGACAAGTCGCGATCTCACGTGGCGACACCGTTCTCACCCTGGGAAAATTTAGCGAACTCCACGTCGAAGCGCAACCGTGCGCCCCGTGGACTCGGGCCCCCACCTTTAATCAGGAGGCAAAAACATGTCCCACCGCAATCGCTTTGTCCCACTCTTGCTGATCGCCCTGCTCATATTCTCGGCGACCGTCACTCCCATGTCTTCAGCAGCTGCAGTACCCGATCCTGTTCTCCAATGGATCGGCGTTATGAATGACACCGTACTCGCTGGCGGAACGAGTCCCTTGGCGACGACGCGCGTCGTAGCGTTAGTCTCAGCTTCCGTTTTCGACGCAGTCAACGGGATTGCACCTCGCTATCACGCACTGTATGTCAAGCCGAATGCCCCTGAGAATGCCTCCCGACGAGCTGCTGCTGTCCAAGCCGCATACATCATCTTGAGCAAGGGGTATCCGGCGCAGGCCAGCTCACTCGCCGCGCAGCGTGATGCATCCATTGCGGAAATCGCAGCTCTCGAAAATGCAACCTCCGTACAGGCTGGAGTCGCGTGGGGACAGACTGTAGCGACCACCATTCTGGCCTTGCGATCAACTGACGGCCTCACGCCGCCCGCACCGCCGTTTGTGGGTGCCCTCGGAATTGAAACATTGCCCGTAGCAATTGGCGTCTGGCGACCGACACCGCTGGCCAATGCATTCGGTGCCGGCCCACAGTTCGCGACCATGACGCCATGGGTTCTGTTGCGGCCGTCACAGTTCCGCTTGCCGCCACCTCTTGCTCTCAATAGCGCAGGCTATGCGGCAGATTACAACGAAATCAAGACGATGGGGGCGTTCTCAAGTCCGGGTCGATCAGCTGATCAATCTGAGCTGTCGCTGTTTTGGGCAGGGAATACAGCCCTTTACTGGAACCGCATTGCATCGCAAATATCGGTAAGCCGAGGCCTGAGTTTGACTGCGAACGCGCATTTGTTCGCCTTGCTGAATGTCTCAATGGCGGATGCGGCAATCGCTTGCTGGGACTCGAAGTACCGATACGTTTTCTGGCGTCCCATAACGGCAATCCGCCAGGGAGATATGGACGGCAATCCCAGCACAGATCCAGATCCCGCCTGGACACCATGGTTGGACTTCTTCCCGACAGGCACTCCGCCGCATCCTGAATATCCATCAGGCCACTCGACTGTGAGCGGGTCAGCCGCATACATCCTGACCTCCATGTTCGGCGACAACACACCGTTTACAGTCACTTCCGATGTTCGC
>DASXXQ010000193.1:0-2630 GCA_036502985.1 Buttiauxella sp. | reverse complement strand
TCCTGAAGTACTGTCTGCCCGGTCAGGCAGAAAAATGAATTCTATTGTGGCCGGGAACGTGAATACCCTAAATAATTGACGTTACATCAAGGCGGCAATCGAAAGAATCCCGATGAGCTTACTCAAGTAAGTGACTCGGGTAATTGAGTGCGGCCAACGCAGAGGTAGCTTCAAGTATGACGGGTATATTCAGCGTTCTAGTGGCAAAGCCGTCGTGTATTTTATCTGTTCCATAGCAAAACTCGAAGTCACATCGCTTAAACCAGGAATGCCGTTCACCAGCCGTTTGTAAAAATCGTCATACCGTTTCATGTCTTCGACCTGCACACGCATCAGGTAATCGTACTCCCCCGCCATTCGCCAGAAGCCGAGCACTTCCGGCATTTCTTCAACGACGGAGACGAATTTACAGTACCACTCGCTGCTGTGATGTTGGGTTTTGATGAGCACGAAAGCCGTCAGCCCAAGCCCGAGTTTTTCCGGGTCTAATAAGGCCACTTTCGCCCTAATAATCCCGTCGTCCTCAAGACGTTTCAGACGTTTCCAGCAGGGTGTAGTGGTCAGATTAACGGCATCAGCGAGAGCCTGCAAAGAGAGGGTGCAGTCATTTTGCAGTAAGGATAACAGCTTGCGGTCAATTTTATCTAACATGACGACCTCAGGGAGAAATATTTTCTCCATTTAATTCCTTGTGCAGGTTAAAAGGCAACTTTTTTATCTTTCTTTTGCATTACTCTAAGCACAAATAGACAAACCGGACAACACCATGACCAGCACCTGGGTAAACCACGCCATTAGCGAAATTAACGCCGATTACCAACGCTCTGCCGATACGCATTTAATTCGTCTGTCGCTGCCTGGTTTTCCCGGTATTCAACTGTATCTAAAAGATGAAAGTACCCATCCAACGGGTAGCCTGAAGCATCGCCTGGCGCGTTCGTTATTCCTTTATGGTTTGTGTAACGGCTGGATTAAAGAAGGCACTACGATTATTGAGGCCTCGTCGGGTTCTACTGCCGTTTCGGAAGCGTACTTTGCCCGTCTGCTGGGCCTGCCGTTTGTCGCCGTAATGCCTGCGTGTACAGCTAAGCGCAAAGTGGAGCAAATCGAGTTTTACGGTGGCCGCTGTCATTTCGTGGAGAGCGCATGTGAGATCTATGCCGCATCTGAAATGCTGGAGCGCGAGCTAAACGGCCACTATATGGACCAATTCACCTATGCCGAGCGGGCAACTGACTGGCGCGGTAATAACAATATCGCCGACAGTATTTTCCGCCAGATGGAACACGAGCCACATCCGGTTCCGGATTACATCGTGATGAGCGCCGGCACTGGCGGCACCTCGGCTACTATCGGTCGTTACTTGCGTTACCAGGGCCACCCTACACAACTGACGGTGGTCGATCCGCAAAATTCAGTGTTCCTTGATTACTGGCAGAAGCGCGATTGCAGTTTACGCAGTGCGGTAGGCAGCAAAATTGAAGGGATTGGCCGCCCACGCTGCGAGCCTTCGTTTATTCCGGATGTGATTGACGAAATGATGCGCGTTCCTGATGCGGCAAGTATTGCCACAATGCAGTGGCTGGAAACCATGCTGGGCCGCAAAGTGGGCGCATCTACCGGCACGAACATGTGGGGTGTCTTACAACTTGCTGCACGTATGCGTGCCGAAGGCCGTACCGGTTCAATTGTGACGCTACTGTGTGATAGCGGTGAACGTTATCTGGAAACGTATTACAACGAGGAATGGGTTAAGGCGAATATCGGTGATGTCGAACCGTCGAAGGCTCAGATAGCCCAGTTGCTGTCAATTCTCTAAATAATTCAAGTTACAGGTAGGCGGCAAGGGAATTTATCCCGATGAGCTTACTCAAGTAAGTGATTCGGGTAAGTGAGTGCAACCAACACCCCTGTAGCTTGAAATATGACGGGGATAAAAAAATGCCGGGCTATTGCCCGGCTGGCTTAAGGCCTTATCATTCGGGGGAATAAGTGAGGTTTGGTGTATCCAGCCAATGCGTCAAATAATGAGAAACGGCCTGCTTACTACAATGTCCAATAACAGGTAAATGCGGTAAATCTGCTTTCAGTTCTGCCATCGCGTTACCCATGATCAAACCATGGCCCACGCTTGAGAGCATTTCGCGGTCATTCATTGCATCGCCAAATGCCATACAATCTTTCATCGTAAAACCAAGGTGCTGGCTTAATGTTTTAAGCGCCGAGCCTTTGTTACAGCCTGTAGGTAGTACTTCCAGACACTCTACTGCCGAGAAACACAAAAACGCGCGATCGCCCAAAGCCTCTTCTAGTTGAACTTTCAGACGCAGAAGATCATCGTGCTGGCCGCAGAAGCAAATCTTGGTCACTTCATCAGAAGGGATACGTTTAACATCGCCAATTTTCGGGCTAAAACCGCTGTAAACATGGGCTTCAAGCATATCTCCAACGTCATATTGCGTTAACCAGCCGGTGTCATTAAACACATGCAGGCTTGCGTGAGTATCCCACTGCCCGTGGATAACTATTTCCGCCGCTTCTGGAGTGAGATCCTGACGATGCAGCAGCGCCCCTTCCATTGAGTGAATACGCGTCCCGTTGCCGGTTATCAAAAACGCTTCCAGCGACAG
>DASXXQ010000192.1:0-7792 GCA_036502985.1 Buttiauxella sp. | reverse complement strand
GGGGAGTAATTTCCAGAAAGCATGAACAAGCGGCTCATTGAGCCGCTTTTTTTGTACGCAAACGCCAAGCTCGAACGGCGTGTTTTCATCGCTGCGTTCCAGTATTTGCACGCGGTTACGTACCGGCTCTGGGCTATTCTCAAGCACGACCTCCGGGATAAGCGCAACGCCACAGCCCAGCGCCACCATCGACACCATCGCTTCATGTCCTGCGACCGTCGCGTAGATAAACGGATTGCTGATTTTTTGTCGGCGGAACCACAATTCAATGCGGCGGCGCACTGGCCCTTGATCCGGCAAAATAAACGGCACTTTTGCCCAATCGGGGTCCGGTTGGTTCACCTGCGCACGAACCGGGCAGGGGAGCGCCGGAGCGATTAACGCTACCGAGAGGTTATCCAGTATTGAGAATGCAACACCCGGCGGCAGCGTTTCAGGTTTACCGGCGATGGCAAGGTCAGCTTCATCTGAATCAACTTTTTCTACCGCATCGGCGGCATCGCCCGTGGTCAGTTTGATCTCCACATTTGGATGCTCGGCACGGAATCTGTCGAGAATTGGCGGTAAATGGCTGTATGCCGCGGTGACAGAGCAGAAAAGATGAAGCTCGCCGGATAGCGACGGGCCTTCCTGCCCAATCGTGTGGCGCATTTGTTGATATTGCAAAAGTGTGTGCTGCGCGAACTGTTTGAGCTGTTCTCCAGCTTCAGTCAGCGTAACGGTGCGGTTATCACGTAAAAATAAGGGTTGCCCAAGATCGTCTTCCAGACGCTGGATCTGGCGCGAAAGCGTTGATGGGCTGACGTGCATCGCCCGTGCGCTTCTACCGAAATGGCGACTTTCCGCAAGATGAAGGAACGTTTTCAGATCGCGTAAATCCATGGTCATTAACCCTCGTTCTCACGTTGCAAAAATTGCAACGTCACGTTGTTAATATATCAATTTCAGCAACGCATTTCCTGTCATATAGTGGGTTCATTATTCGCAAGCACGACACGGCAAGCGACCCTTACAAGAAGCACAACACGACAATCACGGAGTTACACGATGGCTAATTATTTCAATACTTTGAACCTGCGCCAGCAGTTGGCGCAACTGGGTAAATGTCGTTTCATGGGGCGTGAAGAATTCGCTGATGAAGCAAGCTACCTCAAAGGCAAAAAAGTCGTCATCGTCGGTTGTGGCGCGCAGGGTTTGAACCAGGGTCTGAACATGCGTGATTCTGGTCTGGACGTTGCTTATGCTCTGCGTGCAGAAGCTATCGCTGAGAAACGCGCTTCATGGCGTAAAGCGACAGAAAACGGTTTTAAAGTTGGTACTTATGAAGAACTGATCCCACAAGCTGATCTGGTTGTTAACTTGACGCCAGACAAGCAGCACTCAGCCGTAGTTAAAGCTGTGCAGCCGATGATGAAAGACGGCGCAGCACTGGGTTACTCCCATGGTTTCAACGTGGTTGAAGTCGGCGAGCAAATTCGTAAAGACATCACCGTTGTGATGGTTGCGCCTAAATGCCCGGGTACCGAAGTGCGTGAAGAATACAAACGTGGTTTCGGCGTGCCGACTCTGATTGCAGTTCACCCGGAAAACGATCCGAAAGGCGAAGGCATGGCAATCGCTAAAGCCTGGGCCGCGGCGACCGGTGGCCACCGTGCAGGTGTTCTGGAATCTTCCTTCGTGGCAGAAGTTAAATCTGACCTGATGGGCGAGCAAACTATCCTGTGCGGTATGCTGCAAGCGGGTTCCCTGCTGTGCTTCGATAAGCTGGTGGAAGAAGGTACCGACCCAGCATATGCAGAAAAATTGATTCAGTTCGGCTGGGAAACCATCACCGAGGCACTGAAACAAGGCGGGATCACGCTGATGATGGACCGTTTGTCCAACCCGGCAAAAATCCGTGCTTACGCGCTGTCTGAACAACTGAAAACTATTATGGCTCCGCTGTTCCAGAAACATATGGACGATATCATCTCCGGTGAATTCTCTTCCGGCATGATGGCAGACTGGGCTAATGACGATAAAAACTTGCTGACCTGGCGTGAAGAGACCGGCAAAACTGCGTTCGAAACTGCTGCACAGTTTGAAGGTAAAATCTCTGAGCAGGAATATTTCGATAAAGGCGTTCTGATGATCGCAATGGTGAAAGCGGGCGTTGAACTGGCCTTTGAAACCATGGTTGATGCAGGCATCATCGAAGAGTCTGCTTACTACGAATCACTGCACGAACTGCCGCTGATTGCGAACACCATCGCTCGTAAGCGTCTGTACGAAATGAACGTGGTTATCTCCGATACTGCTGAGTACGGTAACTACCTGTTCTCTTACGCAGCAGTTCCATTGCTGAAAGAGTTCATGACTACATTGCAGGCAGGCGATCTGGGTAAAGAAATCCCGGCCGGTGCAGTTGATAACGCGCAACTGCGTGATGTTAACGAAGCGATTCGCAATCATGAAATCGAAGCGGTGGGTAAAAAACTGCGCGGCTACATGAAAGATATGAAACGTATTGCTGTCGCTGGGTAATCGGAATTTAGCATTCTGGAAATGAAAAGGCCGGGGGATTCCCCGGCCTTTCTTTTAATTGCGGTACAACACTTTGATGATGTGGTAACCGAACTGCGTGTGCAGCGGGCCGGTTGGCTCCAGCAGCGGGCAGGAGAACACCACTTTATCGAACGCCGGAACCATCTGGCCCTGACGGAATTCACCTAAGTGACCACCTTTTTTGCCTGATGGGCAGGTGGAATGCTTTTTAGCCAGTTTTTCAAAGTCGCCGCCATTCTGAAGCTGCGCCAAAATTTCCTGAGCCAGTTTTTCTTCCTTAACAAGGATATGCAATGCTGCCGCGGTTTTTGCCATGATAGTGCCTTGAGTCGTATGGATTACGCTCGCTATACTACCACGCTGTTTTTCTCCCCTCCCGACTTTCATTGAGTGACCTTATGCGTTTAAACCCTGGCCAACAACAAGCCGTTGAATTTGTAACCGGACCATGCCTGGTTCTGGCGGGCGCAGGCTCGGGCAAAACGCGTGTGATCACCAACAAAATGGCGTACTTAATTCGTGAATGCGGCTATCAGGCTCGCCATATTGCCGCCGTGACGTTTACCAACAAAGCAGCGCGCGAAATGAAAGAACGTGTGGCGCAAACGTTGGGGCGCAAAGAAGCACGCGGTTTGCTGATCTCAACCTTCCACACATTGGGGCTTGAGATAATCAAACGTGAGTTTGCCGCGTTGGGGATGAAGTCTAATTTCTCTCTGTTTGACGACACCGACCAGACAGCTTTGCTTAAAGAGCTGACCGAAGGCTTGCTCGAAGACGACAAGACATTATTGCAGCAGCTGATCTCGACGATCTCAAACTGGAAAAATGATCTGATGACGCCAGCTCAAGCGGCGGCGCAGGCTAAAGGTGAGCGCGATCGAATCTTCGCCCATTGTTATGGCCTGTACGATACGCATCTGAAATCCTGCAACGTGCTGGATTTTGATGATCTGATTTTACTGCCCACGCTGCTCTTGCAGAGTAATGAAGAGGTGCGCGAACGCTGGCAAAACCGCATTCGCTATTTGCTGGTTGATGAATATCAGGATACCAACACCAGCCAGTACGAGTTGGTGAAGTTGCTGGTGGGTGCCCGGGCTCGCTTTACCGTGGTCGGCGATGACGATCAGTCTATTTACTCCTGGCGTGGTGCCCGGCCACAAAACCTGGTATTGCTGAGTCAGGATTTCCCAGCGTTGCAGGTGATTAAGCTTGAGCAGAATTATCGTTCTTCGGGCCGCATTCTTAAAGCCGCGAACATTCTGATTGCCAATAACCCGCACGTGTTTGAAAAACGCCTTTTTTCTGAGCTGGGCTACGGTGCGGAATTAAAAGTAGTGACGGCAAACAGTGAAGATCATGAAGCCGAGCGTGTAACCGGTGAGCTGATTGCCCATCACTTCATTAATAAGACCAACTATAAAGATTACGCCATTCTCTATCGCGGGAATCACCAGTCGCGCGTGTTTGAAAAAATGCTGATGCAGAACCGTATTCCGTATCGCATCTCCGGCGGCACATCATTTTTCTCTCGACCGGAAATCAAAGACTTACTCGCTTATCTGCGTGTGCTGACTAACCCGGATGACGACAGTGCATTCATGCGGATTGTGAATACGCCGAAAAGAGAGATTGGCCCTGCGACGCTGCAAAAACTGGGGGCCTGGGCTACGCAGCGCAATAAAGGTTTGTTTGGTGCAAGCTTTGATATGGGACTGAGCCAAACCCTGAGCGGACGGGGTCTTGAGTCGTTACAGCGCTTCACTCACTGGCTGCGTGACGTTGCTACTCTGGCTGAGCGCGAACCTATTGCTGCAGTACGTGATTTGATTCACGGCATTGACTATGAAAGCTGGCTGTATGAAACGTCGCCCAGCCAGAAAGCTGCAGAAATGCGCATGAAGAACGTGAATCTTCTGTTTAGCTGGATGACGGAAATGTTAGAAGGCTCAGATATGGAAGAGCCCATGACGCTCACTCAGGTTGTCACGCGTTTTACACTGCGCGATATGATGGAACGCGGGGAGAACGACGAGGACACGGATCAGGTGCAGCTAATGACTTTGCATGCCTCAAAAGGGCTAGAGTTCCCATACGTATTTTTAGTGGGGATGGAAGAAGGGATCCTGCCACATCAAAGCAGTATTGATGCAGACAATATCGACGAAGAGCGCCGCCTGGCATATGTAGGAATTACCCGGGCTCAGAAAGAGCTGACCTTTACGCTTTGTAAAGAGCGACGTCAGTATGGCGAGCTGATTCGCCCTGAACCCAGCCGTTTCTTACTTGAATTACCACAAGATGATTTGCAGTGGGAGACGGAACGTAAAGTCGTTTCCGCCGAAGAGCGTATGACGAAAGGGCAGAGTAATGTTGCCAACATCCGTGAAATGCTGGCAAAAGCGCGTAAAAGTTGAGTTATTGAATCGATAAAGACCAGTGGACATAACTTTGCCACAGACTTTCTTGTGCCAGTAATTCTGCGCCGAGAGGATGGCATTCCAGCCACTTCTCTGGAAGCACAAGATTGAGGGTCTCACCCTCTACCTTCAGTGTAATTTCCGGCAGGATGTCATCCCGGCGGCGGCTGGCGAAGATAATCGCCAGTCGTAGCAAGCGGCAAATATGTTCGGCAATGCGCGGAGGTACGGCGTTTTGCTGATGCAGCGACGACAAATCGACTGGGTTAGTTTGATTTAGCATTAACGTCGCCAGCAGTTTTTTCTGCGCAGGTGTATAGCCTGGAAGATCAAGATTCTTCACCAGATAGGCGGCATGCTGTGGCGCTTGTTTGAAGTCTACACTCAGGCCTATTTCATGAAGTAACGCTGCGCTGTTGAGCATTTCGATGCTGAGCGGCGTAAGACCCCACGCGTCTGTAACCTGGTCGGCAAAAGTCTGGGCTAATTGTTGGACCCGCTCTGCCTGGCCGGTATCCACCATGAAACGGCGTTGGATATTGCGAACGGTGCGGCTTCTGATTTCCTGGTTAACGGATAAATGAAGCATTCCGTAGACCAGACCTTCACGTAGCGCACCGCCTGCAAGCGTCATGCAATTAATCGATAACTCTTCGAATATTGCGATTAAAATAGCCAGCCCGCTTGGGAAAACTAGTGCTCTTTCAAGCGTTAAGCCTTCAATTTCCAGCTCTTCAAGCCGCCCGCATTGAATCGCTCTTTGCTTCAACTGCTGTAGTTTTGCAAGGGTAATGCGTTCATCCATCCCCTGCGCCATCATGATTTCCTGCAATGCTTGTACGGTGCCTGAAGCTCCTACGCACACTTTCCAGCCATGATGTTTTAGCCGATCGCACACTGGGCGTAGAACTTCTTTTGCGGCAAGCTCTGCGGCATCAAAATTTTCTTGAGCAAGGTTTCGGTCACTAAAAAAGCGCTCAAGCCAGGTTACGCAACCCATCGACAGACTAAAGAGCGCAGTTGTTTGCGCACCTGTTCCTGTTACCAGTTCGGTGCTGGCACCACCGATATCAACGACTAAGCGCTGGTCGGCACCACCAGTGGTATGCGCTACGCCCTGATAAATCAGGCGAGCTTCTTCTTCACCATGAATAATTTGCACCGGGCAGCCGAGAATTTTTTCAGCTTGCTGGATAAATTCATTGGCATTGGTGGCGAGGCGGAGTGTCGCGGTTGCGACAACACGAATTTGTGCTTGGGGAATATCCTGGAGACGTTCAGCAAATAAGCGCAGGCATTGCCACCCGCGCTCCATCGCTTCGCGTGAAAGCGTATTATCTCTGCTTAGACCTGCAGCAAGGCGTACTTTCCGTTTAATCCGGGCAAGGGTTTGTATGCTCCCTGCCACCTCACGTACAACCAACATATGAAAGCTATTAGAGCCTAAATCAATTGCAGCATACAGTGAGGTGGAGCTGAGCATAAATTTTAACCTGTGCGACGGCGATTACCGCGGGATGCGCCACCATTACGGCGAGGGCCGTTACCCGGGCGGGCACGCGTCAGACGCTTCGGTGGAGGAAGTTCGCTTAACAGTGCTTCAGTTTTGTACTTACTGACCGGAATTGAGTGGCCAATGTAGGTTTCAATTGCAGACAGATTCAACGCATAGTCTTCACATGCCAGGCTAATAGAATGCCCGCTTTCGCCAGCACGGCCTGTACGGCCAATACGGTGAACGTAGTCTTCGCAGTCATCTGGTAAATCGTAGTTGAATACGTGAGTGACTAACGGAATATGAAGACCGCGCGCTGCCACATCCGTCGCAACCAGAATATCGAGATCGCCACGGGTAAATTCTTCAAGGATGCGCAGACGTTTTTTCTGAGCAACATCACCCGTTAGCAGACCAACGCGATGCCCGTCAGCGGCGAGGTGACCCCAAATATCTTCACAACGGTGTTTGGTGTTGGCGAAGATAATTGCACGATCTGGCCATTCTTCTTCGATGAGCGTTTGCAGCAGGCGCATTTTCTCTTCATTAGAAGGGTAGAACAGCTCTTCTTTGATGCGGTGACCGGTTTTTTGCTCCGGTTCCACTTCCACGTATTCCGCGTTGTTCATTTGCTCGAAGGCGAGTTCACGCACACGGTAAGATAATGTCGCGGAAAACAGCATGTTCAGACGCTGGGTTACAGGCGGCATGCGACGGAACAACCAGCGGATATCTTTAATAAAGCCCAGATCGTACATGCGATCTGCTTCATCCAGCACCACAACCTGAATCGCGCCTAAGTTAATGTGGTTTTGCTTGGCATAATCAATCAAACGGCCAGTTGTGCCGATAAGAATATCAACACCGCTTTCCAGAACTTTAAGCTGTTTGTCGTAGCCATCACCGCCGTACGCCAGGCCGAGTTTCAGGCCGGTCGATTGTGCGAGTGGCTCTGCATCAGAGTGAATTTGTACTGCCAGTTCACGAGTCGGTGCCATGATTAAGGCACGCGGCTGGTTCACTTGACGATTCTCTGGAACCGGGTGAGAGAGTAAATAATGGAACGTTGACGTTAAAAACGCCATCGTTTTGCCAGTACCGGTTTGCGCCTGCCCTGCAACGTCACGATTCGCTAGTGTCAGCGGTAGTGCCAGTGCCTGAATTGGGGTGCAGTTATGGAACCCTTTATTTTCAAGGGCTTCAATCACCTTAGGGTGCAGGGCGAAGTCGGAAAACTTCTGTTCGGTCAAATGTGTTTTGCTCATAGTGTGGTAGAATATCAGCTAACTATTGCTTTACGAAAGCGTATCCGGTGAAATAAAGTCAACCT
>DASXXQ010000191.1:0-2248 GCA_036502985.1 Buttiauxella sp. | reverse complement strand
AGATCTTCAGGCGCATCGACATAAATAGAAAAATCGACAAAGTCCGATACAAATACATGATGTGGATCGTGCGGATAATCCATGCCGCTTTGCAAAACATTTAATCCTTCGAGAATTAAAATATCAGGCTGTGCAACTGTTTTATCGCCATCAGGAATGACATCATAAATTAAGTGAGAGTAAACCGGAGCGGTAACATTCGGTGCCCCAGATTTAATATCAGAAACGAACTTCACCAGGCGATGCATATCGTAGGATTGCGGGAACCCTTTTTTCTTCATCAGATTGCGTTCTTTCAACACTTTATTCGGATGCAGAAAACCATCAGTAGTAATTAACTCCACGCGACGATGCTCGGGCCAGCGGCTGAGCAAGGCTTGTAACACGCGAGCTGTTGTACTTTTACCTACCGCGACGCTGCCTGCGATACTAATGACGTAGGGAATGCGCTGACCATTAGTGCCGAGAAATTGCTCTAACACAGCCTGGCGACGCAAGTTTGAACTGATATAAAAATTCAATAGACGTGAAAGCGGCAAATAAATTTCAGCCACTTCTTCTAAAGAGAGATCCTCATTGATGCCTTTCAACCGGGCGATTTCACCTTCGGTCAGTGTCATCGGGACTGAGTCGCGCAAGGCTGCCCATTGGCTTCGGTTGAACTGCATATAAGGAGTTGTCAACATTTGCTCTTTATTACTCATAAGCATGCTTCTGCCTGTAATTCAGGACAAAAATGAACGCAGTACGCTGACTGAGAAAAGGTTTCTCATCTCAGGTGATCAAAGGCGTGCAACGTATATTACTTTTCACAATGGGCAGGAGGGTAACATCAGATGGGGGAGAATAATAAGAAAAAAACAAAGTGGCGATGCTTTCAGAGGAGAGCATCACGTTGTGCCAGAGCCCTGACATGCCATGTGGCGGATAAATTGATAAACAGCAAATAAGCGTTTGTAGTAGATGACGGTGGGAAGGTAATAGCTGTCTAACGAACAGATATAGTCAGGCAATCACTCAGGCATCAATAGCCTTGAACAGGATATAACGCGCCAGCTTGGCGTGTCGAGGCACAACAAGCCCCGGGTATGTTTCCCTGGCATCATCCTTATAAAGTGCGACAGGCTATCTATAGTACACAGACAATGCGGGGAATTTATTTATAAGGAACAATTCGTATAACACTTTGCGTGTCTGCATATATCTATAGAAAGCAAGATAAGGTCAAACTACTTAGAAGTAGGTGTAAATTCAGTTTCTAAGTAAGTGAACTGCGTTTTGTGCAATATGGAACATTAATACAGGGCAGTTTGTACATCGTAGGTGCCAAAGAGGGAGACATAAAGTTGCCTTATACTCCTCACTCCCGAATTGGACGTACAATAATTGCGCTGGAATGCTGATTAATGCGTCAGTTTTACGAGCTATCGCGCAAAATATAAGCGGTAGTGCATTTTCTTTAATTTTTTTGTTGCATCGCGGGGCAGGTGTTCCTAGAATGCGCGCTACTTGATGCCGACTTAGCTCAGTAGGTAGAGCAACTGACTTGTAATCAGTAGGTCACCAGTTCGATTCCGGTAGTCGGCACCATCAAGTGCTTGGTGGGGTTCCCGAGCGGCCAAAGGGAGCAGACTGTAAATCTGCCGTCATCGACTTCGAAGGTTCGAATCCTTCCCCCACCACCATTTTCAGGCGACGTTATGCGTAGCCCGAGGCGACGAGATCCAACTAGTCGACTCGAATACTGAGGAGCCTTTCCTCAGTGTAATACAGAATTCAAGCAGGTAGCCGAGTTCCAGGATGCGGGCATCGTATAATGGCTATTACCTCAGCCTTCCAAGCTGATGATGTGGGTTCGATTCCCACTGCCCGCTCCAAGTATGTGCTGATATAGCTCAGTTGGTAGAGCGCACCCTTGGTAAGGGTGAGGTCGGCAGTTCGAATCTGCCTATCAGCACCACTTCCAAATTCTCCCTCCTGATTTTCTTTCTGTAAACTAATTCGTCAAGCAAATGCTTGGTTGATGTGGTGATACCACCGATTTAACCGTGTCTTAGAGGGACAATCGATGTCTAAAGAAAAATTTGAACGTAACAAACCGCACGTTAACGTTGGTACTATCGGCCACGTCGACCACGGTAAAACTACCCTGACTGCAGCAATCACTACCGTTCTGGCTAAAACCTACGGCGGTTCTGCACGCGCATTCGACCAGATCGATAACGCACCAGAAGAAAAAGCTCGTGGT
>DASXXQ010000190.1:0-2289 GCA_036502985.1 Buttiauxella sp. | reverse complement strand
GTTCACGGCAATATCTACGACGGTAGCGATGCTTCTGGTGCAACAGACCAGTTGGGTAGCGTTCATACCATACTGAGCATTACCGGCTTTAATGGCTCTGCTGCAACCCTTAACCCAGTCACTGACAGTAACTCTACCGCTACGATTCCGGGGCATTACGGCACGTTAGTGATGGGGATTGATGGCTCGTATACCTACACCCTTAACGCCGGTGTTTCACCTGCGGCAATCACGTCGAAGGAGACGTTTAATTACACTCTGAACGACCAGAACGGTCATACCGACAGTGCCACATTGACCATCAACATGAACCCGCAATTTGTCAGCACCGCGCAAAGCGATGTGATTAACGGTTCGGCCTATGGCGACACATTGGTTTATCACCTGCTAAACAGCGCAGATGCCACGGGCGGTAATGGTGCAGATACCTGGAATAATTTCACGCTGGCACAAGGTGACCAGATAAACATCCACGACTTATTAGTGGGCTGGAACCCTGCAACATCCAACATCGCCAACTACCTGACCGTCACCACCAGCGGCAATAACACCGTTATTTCCATTGACCGCGACGGCACCGGCGCAACCTACCACGCCACCACACTCGTCACCCTGGAGAACACGCACACCACGCTCGATGAGCTGGTTCAGCAAAACCATATTGTTACCTGATGTCGGCATATTCCCCGGGCGCGAAGGTGCCCGGGGAAGCAAAACAGAGTGGTGGATGTCGCTTGCGCTAATCCCCCCTACAAAACAACAAAATCGTAAACCGGATTAGCGCAAGCAGCATCCGACATGAACGTAGGTCGGATTAGCGCAAGCGACATCCGACATTAACCAGGTAGTCAAAAAGATAGCTACAGCCGGTAATCAGAACGTATTGACATTTATTAGGGATAAATAATGGGAAAATTACAGCCTGTTGCTTTGTGGCTGGCGTATAGCCTGTGTGTAGCCCACGCCTATGCCAATGACAATGACAATGACAATCCACAATTTATTTCGACTGAAGGAATTGCCCAACAGCAAGAGCTCCCCGCGCTTGATGGCTCTTCTTCGCTGCCGCTCAATGCCCCCGCGTCCGGAACACTGACGCTTAACGACGCGGTAAACCGCGCGGTCACCTGGCACCCCACCATTAGCGAGGCTATCGGCAAACTTGCAGGCCAGGCCGAGCAGGTCAACGTTGCGAAATCGAAATACTATCCGCAAGTCACCGCCGGTATGAATAACGGTTACAGCAACAGCTACTCGGACAGCGGTTTTAGCCCATCGCTGGTGTTATCCATTTCTCAGATGCTCTACGACTTCGGCAAAGTCTCAAGCCAGGTGCGGGCAGAAAGTGCGGGGGTTGCCCAGGAACAGGCCAACGTACTGGTCAGCATTGATAACGTCGGCCACGATACCGCCATCGCCATGGTTCAGGTGCAAATGTGGCAGCAAATGGTGAACGTGGCGAAGGAACAGTTAGATGCCCTCAGCGCGATAGGCCGTTTGACTCAGCAGCGCAACGACGAAGGTGCCAGCTCGATGTCTGACGTGGTGCAGACCAATGCGCGTATTGAATCCGCACGCTCACAGTTAATTCAGTATCAGGCCAATCTTGATAGCGCCCAGGCAACATTAATGAGCTGGCTGGGCTGGAACAACCTTAACGGCATCAGCAATGACTTCCCGGACAAACTCGGCAAAAGTTGCGATATCAACAAACCGGATGACCGCCTGGTGCCTGCCGTTCTGGCATCATGGGCGCAGGCGAGCGTTGCTCAGGCCAACCTGGACTACGCCAATGCGCAGATGACACCAACCATCTCGCTGGAACCCTCCGTTCAGCATTATTTGAACGACAAATACGCCAGTCATGAAGTACTGGAACGCACGCAATATTCCGCCTTCATCAAAGTCGAAATGCCGCTTTATCAGGGCGGAGGATTAACCGCTCGGCGCAACGCGGCAAGCCATGCGGTTGAAGCCGCGCAATCCGGCGTTCAGCGTACACGTCTTGATATTCGCCAGAAGCTAATGGAATCACGCAGTCAGGCTCTCAGCCTGGTAGGTGCCGTTCAGGTTTTACAACGTCAGGAAGAATTAAGCGCCCGCACCCGCGAGTTGTATCAGCAGCAATATCTTGATTTGGGTTCCCGGCCGCTATTAGACGTGCTTAACGCCGAGCAGGAAGTTTTCCAGGCGCATTTCGCCCAGTTGCAGACTGTCAGCCAACTTCATCAATTGCAGCTCAACTGCCTGTATAACAGCGGCCGGTTGCGCAATGCATTTGGTCTGGAA
>DASXXQ010000189.1:0-2755 GCA_036502985.1 Buttiauxella sp. | reverse complement strand
GTCAGGTCTGGACGAAGGTCCGCCAACCAGGCAGCCATTTGTTCGGTTGAGCCCACCGGAGAAGTTGACTCCAGAATGACTAGCGCGCCTTTCTTTAAAACTGGTGCGATAGATTCAGCCGCAGCTTTGACGAAAACCATGTCAGGTTCATGATCGCCCTTAAATGGAGTGGGCACAGCAATCAAAAAAGCATCTGCTTCAACCGGTTGTGCGCTGGCACGCAAAAAACCGCCTTCAACAGCCGTTTTAACCACCTTATCCAGGTCTGGTTCTACAATATGAATAGCACCACGATTAATGGTATCTACTGCATGTTGGTTGATATCAACACCAACAACGTTTTGCTGTTTAGAAGCAAATGCTGCTGCGGTTGGTAATCCGATATAGCCAAGACCAATAACAGAGATGGTTGCAAAACTCATTGTTTCACCTGGTTTTTCTTCAATGCAGCCAAAATTTGCTCACAAGCATTGCCATTACCATAAGGATTATGCGCTCGACTCATGACTTGATATTCGTTTTCGTCTTTCAGCAAATGCGTAACCTGACGGACAATTTCTTGCGTATCAGTACCAACCAGACGAACAGTGCCAGCATCTACGGCTTCAGGGCGCTCTGTCGTATCACGCATAACCAATACTGGTTTACCCAGTGAAGGGGCTTCTTCCTGGATGCCGCCTGAATCAGTAAGAATGAGATATGCCTGGTTCATAAGATAGACAAACGGCAGGTATTCCTGCGGGTCTATCAACACCACATTTTTGACATTCCCTAAAATACGGGTCACAGGCTCACTGACATTCGGGTTCAAATGAACCGGATAAACAATCTGAACGTCACTGTTTTCTTTAGCAATCTCAGCCAGAGCGTGACAAATGTGCTCAAAACCCTCACCAAAGCTTTCGCGCCGGTGGCCAGTCACCAGAATGAGTTTTTTGCTGCTATCCAGGAACGGATGGCACTCCGCCAGAGAACGACGCAAGCTATCATCCGCCAATACACGGTCACGAACTGAAATCAGTGCATCAATCACTGTATTACCGGTGACGACAATTTTACTGTCGCTGATATTTTCACGTAATAGGTTTTGCCGGGAGTTTTCAGTTGGCGCGAAATGATAGGTCGCCAGGTGACCGGTGATCGTTCTGTTCGCCTCTTCCGGCCACGGAGAATACAAGTCGCCGGTACGCAGGCCCGCTTCAACATGACCAACAGGAATACGCTGATAAAATGCTGCCAGACTGGTGGCTACTGTAGTAGTGGTATCACCATGCACCAGCACCACGTCAGGTTTAAATGACTCAAGTATCGGTTTTAATCCCTCGAGAATACGGCAGGTAATTTCCGTTAACCCTTGCCCCGGCTTCATGATGTTTAAATCATAGTCCGGCTCGATAGAAAATAGACTCAGCACTTGATCCAACATCTCACGATGCTGTGCTGTCACGCATACTTTTGCGTCAAAAAACGCGTCTTTTGCCAACGCGTCAACCAGTGGAGCCATTTTTATAGCTTCCGGGCGCGTGCCAAAAACAGTTAACACTTTCACAGCAATTCTCTTTTGTTAAAAAGGCGAAGGCCGTCCATCGAGCCTTCGCTGGGTAAGGGCGTTATAAAAATTTTGGTCTGCGGGCTAATGCCACACCAGCACCAATCAGGGCCCCAACCATACCCCACATGATCAGCAAGAATACCCGGCGCGGGCTATCACGCTTAACAGGTTCTTCAGGGGTACGTAAATAGCGATAGGTTTGGAAGCGAGCGTCAAGAGTTGGCCCAACATTGAGCGTCGACAGCATGGCTCGGTTCTGGTCATAGTCAATGTCATAGTTTGGTCCTACCGCTTGCAGGCTTTCAAGGCGAGCTTGCAGCATAGGACGTCCTAGCATGAACATTTCAGAATCAGGCAACTCGTCAGCGGGAACTTCTGTTTCACTTTTGGCAATATTTTGCTGCTGAGCAATTTTCAGTGCTTGCTCAACACTGCGGACTTTACGGTCGAAAATCGCCTTCGCAACAGCTTCCTGACGCTTAACTTGTGCCTTCATTTGAACAGTACGAGCAGCCCAAGCCCCCGTTAACTCTTCATTAAGATGGCTTGCTGCGCGCTGGCTGGCAAAAGCGACATATTGACGCAGCAGGTTATTGGCATCAGCCGCTGTTTCTGCAATCAATTTAACGCTATCACTGGTGTTTCGTGCAACATCTCCAGCAGTAAATTGAATATTATCAACAAGTTCGTCTAATAGCGCGGCATCTACTTTACTGTTCCCGACCTGACGTTGCTTGTAATAATCGGTCTGTAGCCAAAAATCACGGCGAGTATCGTAGGCAGACAACTGCATGATGAATTCTTTGTAAGCTTCATCCATGACTGACGGCTGATCGACTGGCAGCATGTTGGCTCTGAGATCAAGATTACGCAGGAATTGCTGCTGCGAATAAAAGCCACCCAACATGTTCACTGTCGGGCGATCGGTTATCGCATTAGCACTCCATTCTTGTTTGGCAAAGAAGGTATAGATTAACGCAACGCCAGCAAACAGAACCGCCATGCCAATAATCCACAACTTACCTCGCCATAGTGTCCGGAATAAACCACGAATGTCTAACTCGTTGTCTACCATTCCCGGGTTATGTCCTGGCACATTTTGTTTCATCACTTCCCCAATTACTTTCAGAATTAAGAAATGGTGCTGCTGTTTCTACGTTGCCGACGCTTATAGCGCCTTATAAAACGCGCCACTTTCCAGGC
>DASXXQ010000188.1:0-10377 GCA_036502985.1 Buttiauxella sp. | reverse complement strand
TCCTGCGGTGTGCCTTGTTGCTCGATTTTACCGTTGTTGAGCAACAAAATGCGGTCAGAAATCGCCATCGCTTCATTCTGATCGTGCGTCACCATCAGCGCCGACAAACCGAGTTTGATAATGAGCTCACGCAGGAACACGCGCGCTTCTTCGCGCAGCTTGGCATCGAGGTTCGACAGCGGTTCATCCAGCAGGATAACCGGCGGGTTATAAACCAACGCGCGACCAATCGCCACGCGCTGTTGCTGGCCACCGGAAAGCTGGTGTGGATGGCGCTTGCCCAAATGCCCGAGGCCGAGCTGGTTCAGGACATCCTGCACCCGTTGGGTGATTTCCGCAGTTGCCACTTTTCGCAACTTTAGCGGATAGGCCACGTTCTCAAACACAGTTTTGTGCGGCCACAACGCGTAAGACTGAAACACCAGCCCAAGATTACGTTCTTCGGCCGGGATCTCACTGCGCGGCGTGCCGTCATACACTTTATTTTTGCCGATGATAATCGTGCCCTGAGTAGGCTTTTCCAGCCCGGCGACAGCGCGTAATAACGTGGTTTTTCCGCTCCCGGAAGGCCCGAGCAAAGAGACGACTTCACCCCGTTTCAAATCCATGGACACGCCCTTTAACACCGGATTGTCGCCGTAAGTTAAGTGCAGATTTTCGACCGATAATTCAATCATGTAATTTAACTCCAAAACGAAGGGCGATACCCAAACCGACGACCACCAGCAGGATGTTAATAAAGGAAAGTGCGGCGACAATATCAATAGCACCTGCGGCCCACAGAGAAACCAGCATTGAACCGATGGTTTCGGTGCCTGGCGAAAGCAGGTACACACCGGTTGAATATTCGCGTTCGAAGATCAGGAACATTAACAACCAGGAGCCAATCAATCCGTAGCGCGATAATGGAATCGTAACGTGGCGAGTGATTTGCCCACGCGTTGCTCCGGTGCTGCGCGCCGCTTCTTCCAGCTCCGGCCCCACCTGTAACAATGTTGAGGAAATCAGTCGTAATCCGTAGGCCATCCACACCACGGTGTAGGCCAGCCAGACGCTGAAAATGGTACTGCGCAGTGACCGCAGCCAGACTACCAGGTTATCGCGCAGCCACTGCGACCACGGCATGCCTGACAGCCAGCCAGATTTAAGCGCGTTATCAAGCCACATCGGCAGGAAAAGGAATACCCACAGGAACGCAAGGCCCGCCAGCAGGCCAGGAACCGCACGTGGCACCAGCACGCTGTAATCGAGGAAGCGGGTTACGCCGTCTGGTTTGCGATGCATGGCGATACCGATAAACAGATAACAGCCCACCGCCAGCGCGCCACCAATCACACCGATCGCCATGGAGTTCACAATGGCGCGCAGCAGGTTAGGTTGCTCCCAGATATTGCGGAAGGTATTGAGCGAGAGCTCGTCCCAGAGGGAAACACCGACGCCCCAGTTAGAAATAAATGCCCGCAGGACGACGCCAATCAACGGAACGCCGATGGTAACGGTCAGCCAGAATGCCACCACGGCTCCTGCTATCCAGCGCCATTTCCCCAGCGGTAACGCGCGAGCCTGAGACGCTTTGCCTTTGACCGTCACGAAACGGTTAGCGGTACGCATCAGCCGGCGCTGTAACATCACCAGCGGAATAGTGATGCAAATCAGCACCACGGCAACGGCGGCCATCAGATGATAAGACGGCGTACCGAGCTTGTTGGTGAGCTGGTACAAATAGGTCGCCAGCACCATATTGCCTTCCGGGTCGCCTAATACCAGCATCAGGCCAAACACTTCCAGCCCGAGGAAGAACAGCAATACGGTGGCGTACAGAATCGACGGGCGGACCATCGGCAGGCTGACGGCTGTCATGACCTGTAAGGGTGATGCACCTGCGATACGCGCGGCTTCTTCAACATCAGAACCGACGCTACGCAGCGCCGACGAAATATAAAGGTAAGCATGAGGAACGTGGGTCAGGCCAGCAATCACCACGATGCTCGACATGTCGTAGATATTCCACGGCACAAAACCAATCAGGGACTGCGCCCACAACGAGAAGAAACCGACGGGTCCTGCGGCAACAACATAACCAAAGCCTAAAACCATCGGCGAGACAAAAATGGGTACCAGAATCAGCGGTTCAATCAGGCGGCGACCCGGTAAATCAGTGCGTACCATCAGGAACGCCAGAATCCCACCCAGCGGAATGGCAATCACGACAAGGCCGAATGCCAGAATAAATCCGCTTTTTAGTGCTCTGTAGAAATCAGGATCGGTAAAAATGAATCCGAAAGATTCGAGGCTCCACTCTTTTGACGGGGAAAAGAATGGCGCGGAGAGAAAACTTTGTATCACGATGAACGACAACGGGATGTAGATAACCAACGTCGTTATCAACACCACAATACCGCGCGGTAGGCTCTGCCACTTTCTGAGTAATGCACTCATGTTACTTCCCTTAGAGCAATCAATGCCGGATGTCGCTGCGCTAATCCGACCTACGAAAATTCGGCCGGAGAATCAGGTTTGAAAGGTCGGGTTAGCGTTAGCGACACCCGACAGATCTCATTGATCAGTAGATCCTATTTTTGCGCGGCAGCACGCCACTCTTTGATGTAATCCAGACGTTTTTTCTGTTGCAGGTATTCCAGCAAGGTTTCGTCAACCGGGATTGGTTTCAACGATTTGCCCAACATTTTGGTCATACCATCGATGTCGTTTTTACCTTCGATATCGTTACGGATTGACGGGATGTCGGCCTGATTCGCCAGAATGCTTTGGCCTTTTTCAGACAGCACATAGTCCAGCCACAGTTTTGCCGCGTTGCTATTTTGGGATTGCTGGCTAATGAACGAGACGCGCGACAGAACCAGGGTGTAATCCTTCGGATAGGAAATTCCCAGTGATGGGTCAGTTTTGGCGCGGGCTTCGGCGTAAGAACCCAGAATATTAAAGCCAATCAGGTTTTCGCCGGATGAGACCCTTTCCATCATCGTGCCGGTAGAAGACTGTACTGACAGGCCACCTTTGGCGACATCAGCCAGCGTTTTGAAGTAATCCGGATCGGCTTTGAAATCCTGCACCGACAGCATGAAACCAAGACCCGATTTTTCGATATCGTAAGTGGTCACTTTCTTGCTGAACTTTTCGGGCTGGCTGGCAATCAATTTCGCCAGTGCTGCGTGAGAATCCGGCACTTCACTGGCAGGGATCAAGCGTTTGTTATAGATAAACACCACTGGCTCATACGTTGTGCCATACGCTTTGTTGTTCCAAACCGCCCATTTCGGCAATTGGCCCTGCTCAGGTGATTTGTATTCCTGCGCGTAGTCAGTTGCAAGCTTCAGCGCGGTGTCCATTGACGAACTCCAGACTACGTCGCCGCTGGTGCCACCGGAGGCTTGTTCGCTGATATAGCGGTTGTACAGCTCGGTGCTGTTCATGTCGTTATATTCAACTTTGATGCCAGGATAGGTGGCTTCGAAGCCTTGAATCAGTGGCCCGGCAGCTTTGGTATCGGTGGTGGAGTAAATCACCACTTTGCCTTCTTTAGTCGCGGCATCGACAACTTTTTGATAGTCAGCCGGATAGCCCTGAGGCAGTGCAGACATTGCAGAAGAAGACATCAGAACAGCAGTAGCAAGCAGAGAGATGTTAAATTTATTCGACATTATTGTTAACCTTCTAGTTACATTTGAGGAACTAAAAAGAAACATAACGCATAACATCTGACAGGGAATAGCAGGAAGATTGCTATCTTCCTGAATTGTGATTGTCGGCATTTTTTAGGCAATTAACACCATAAACACCACGGAGCGAGGGAGACATAGATCGTTATTTGGTCGGGTGTCGCTGCGCTAACCCGACCAACAAAACAACACTCAGCCAGCTATTTTGCGATATAGGCGTCTTGGATGGCCGATATTGCCATACAACATCTCAACACCAATAAAGCCAATTTCCACACAGTACTCAAGATAACGGCGGCCCGTGGTTTTGCTGATCCCGACCTTTTCCACAACCTCTTCTACAGACCAACTGGCCTCTGGACTATCGGTAAAAACGCGCTGCACGCGTTCCAGCGTATTGCTTTCGATGCCTTTTGTTGACGGGGGAGGCGGTGCTTCGCTGGCTGGCAGATTAAACAGCCGGTCGAGCGCGCTTTGATCAACTACCTTCACATTGCGCAAGGTCTGTACCAGTTGCATAAAGCGCTCCAGTGAAGCCTGCAAACGGTGAAAAGACACCGGTTTAATGATGTAGTCGAATGCTCCACTGCGCATGGCGTGGCTGCATGTGCGCATATCACTGGCGGCAGTGATGAAGATTACTGAGCAATCGAAGGTTTTCAACAGCGGGTCATCAATTAAATCCACGCCCTGGCCATCCGGTAAATAGTTATCGAGCAGTATCAGGCGTGGTTGATGTAGCCGAATCAGGGCGTAGGCCTGCTCCAGCGTTGCTGCAATCCCAACGACGTGCAGATGAAAATTTTGCTCGATAAAATCACGATGCAAACTGGCAAGGTGCGGCTCATCTTCCACAATGATGACATCGAATGCGCTGGTGTTATTCATGGCGTTGCTCTGATGAAACATGGGTCGTAAAGGGGACGAAAACAGAAAATATCGTACCCTGCGGAGTATTGTCTGCGATTTCGATGCTGCCGCCAGCTTGATGAACATAACCCGCCACCAGATAAAGGCCGATACCATGTTCCGAACCGCCCGTTTCAGGGTTGCCAGACGGTTTGCTGGTGACGCCTTGCTCAAAGATATGCGGTTTCAATGTATCATCCACACCACAGCCTTGATCGGCGACTTCAATCAATAGCTCCTCATTTCTGTCTGAAATATACAGTTCTACCGGCGCTGAAGTGTTACGGGCTTTCAGCGTGGCATCGACGGCGTTATCGAGTAAATTGCCAATAACCGACATTAATTCGGTTTCGTTGATGGTCGCCGGGATGCGGGTTAACTGGCAGGCGGGGTCGAACGCCAACTCAATGCCTTTTTCCCGCGCGCTGACGTATTTTCCCAGCAGCAAGCCGCACAGCGCAGGGGAGGTGAATCGTGCTGAGACAAAATCCAGCACCTCCTGAGCACCTGCGGATTGCGCCTGGATATAACGCATCGCATCGTCATAACGCTGCATGTGCAGGAGACCTGCCAGCGTCGCGGTCCAGTTCAATTGTTCGTGTCGCATAATGCGCAGATTATCGGCGTAGCGTTTCACCTGACTTAGCTGGCTGCTCAGCGTATTAATATCGTTTTTATCGCGGAAGCTAAATACCCAGCCGCTTTCAGCACCGGGTTCCAGTTCAATAGGTACGCGGTTGACGATCATCTGCCGCTGATTGAGTACGGTGACCTGATCGTGATGGCTGCTATTTTCTGCGCCACTTTGCGTGAAAAATGCCGGTGGCGTCTGCAATACCTCTTCCAGCGGTTTCCCAATGAGTTCACTTTCGGTCTGTCTGATGTCGAGCAACTCTCTTGCGGCGCGGTTAATTAATATCAGTTGTTTTTCTGCGTTAATGGCAAAAACCCCTTCATACATCGCTTCGAGTAGGGCTTTTTGTTGCAACACCAGCAGCGCAATATCTTTTGGCTCAAGCCAGAGCATTTGTTTTTTAACGTTGCGGGTAAACATCCACGAAAAAATAAACAGCAAAGCCAGCAGCAACAGGCCGTATAAACCTGCCTGCCACAGAAGACGAGTGCTAATTGTGTCGATATAAGACGTGAGATAACCGACCGAGACGATGCCGATAACCTGTTTATTTGCATTAAAAATCGGTGCTTTGCTGCGTAATGAGAAACCGATACCGCCCTGGCGTGCGGAAATAATGGTTTTCCCTTGCAGCACTTCGGCATTATCGCCACCGATCATCGGCAAATGAAGGCGTTCCGGTGACTCGGAGTGATAAAGATGTTGCTCGCGCACATCACCAATAACGATATAACTGGCATCACTTTGGTCACGCAGCGGCTGAATCAAACGGGCAATTGCCGCCACATCGCGGTTTGCTACATATTCCGCAAGCCCTGGCATCAGCGCTATTTCGCTAGCCTGAACGCGTGCGCGCTGCCCCAGGTCGTGATGCAGTTGCTTGTCGATAACGTGAAATAAAATTGCGCCCAGCAGCGCTAATAACAGGCAGGAAAATACCACCAAAGATAGAAAGAGTTTTACCTGGAAAGGTAATCTACGTGTCATACGACCTGCTGCAGGAAAACAAAAGAGGCACATCGAAGAAGCGTATCACGCGGAGTTGGGGGAATGAACTCCGCGCGAAAGGCAGGAATTACAATTTGAAGCCGCCGTCACCAATTTGCGCTATTGCATACCATTTCATCAGCTCAGAGGCGCCTGGCTCCCCTTCGGCAGGTGCCCATGGAGCGGAGTCTTGTTCTGTTACCGGCTGATAGCCACCGTGTTTCACTTCAAAAATGATGCCGCCATTATCGAGGGACAACACTGCATGCCAGGTTCCGGCGTCCATTTCAAGCGCCATGCACTCTTCGCCTAAAATGACACGCTCTGTCACGGTGCCGTTATCATCAAAATTCAACACCAGAAAGCGCCCGCTCAGTGGAATCAGCAGTTCAAATGTGTGTGGATGGCGGTGCGGGCGAATATAGGTGCCCGGCTCCATCGCGATAGCCAAACGCTGCACAGGATCGCTCAGTTCCGGGTGAAAATTACGGTGGGCACGTAGGCGGGGCGCATGCGCTGCCGCGTCACTCTGTTGTTGCATGTCACTAACAGTAATTTGTTTCATATATGGCGCCTGAAGTTAGGTCTGATGAAAGCGATGCCACAGATTACCAGCAGCCCAGTAGTCAGGGAAGGCAGCAAACTCTCAATCGATGTTATGGTAAGAACACCCCCTCACTTTTCCGGAGATCTGAAGATGCAGCCACATCCGATACGCCAGATTATTGAGTCATGTGATAAGGCGATAACCGCTAAAGATTTTGACGCTCTGATGACGCATTACGCGGAGGACGCCGCTCTGGTGGTTAAACCGGGCATGATTGCACAGGGGAAAGGGAATATTCGCAAAGCTTTCATTGCCATCTCTGACTACTTTCAAGGGAAACTCATCGTAGAACAGGGTGAAATGCAGGTTATCGAAGGTGGTGGCAACGCTCTGGTTATCATGGAAACCGTGTTGCGTTTTCCAGATGGGAACGGTGGTCAGGTAGAAACTACGCGCCGGGCAACGTATGTGTTTCGGCAAGAGAGCGATGGCCGTTGGTTATGTACTGTCGATAATTCTTATGGCACTTCTCTTTTGGATGCAGAGAATGCCTAGTTGGCTTTCACTAACCCTTCAAAAAAATGCAAGGTTTCGGACATATGGTGGAGAATGTTGCCGGTATCAAATATCAGCGCTGCCCAAAGTATCAGAAGGAGGGCTAACGCCCCGAGAGCAGAATAATTAATCATCTTCATACGTTATTGATAGAGGGTTCTTATTGATACTAATTATATCAATCTAACTGCAACCTCCATTCAACGAAGCACCTTTTACAAAATTATGCATAAAAGCGGGATCGATCCCGCTTTTTTACGCTGATTACTTCTGATAACGCGGGGCAGGAACGCCTGTGCGGGACGCAGCGAAAATCCCCAGCCGTGCAGATTCATATGCTTCCCACAGCGCCAGATCGTGCAGCGGTGGCACGGTGACTTCTTCACCCTGGTCCAGGCCTGCCAGTGCGGCATCGACCATATTTTCGGCAGTCATAATGGAATCAGGTGCTAAATGATCTATTGATACGCCCGAGACATTCCAGATTTCCGTCGCCGTGACGGCAGGCAACACCGCCTGAATCCGCACGTTGCTACCGGCAATTTCTTGCTGCAATCCGCGGGTGAAATTCAGCACATAACCCTTGGTGCCGCTATACACTGCACTCCCTGCGATGGCGTGGAGTGAAACTACTGACGCGATATTGATAAGGGTGCCGCTATTTTGTGCCTGAAAACGGGTGAGGGCGGCAAGGCTCAGGCGCGTCAGTGCGGTGATATTTAGCATGATATCTGCCTGATGTAATTCAGCGCTGCCTGCGGTAAATGCGGCAAGATGCGCAGTTCCGGCATTATTGACCAACACGTCAATCCTCTCAGTTCTTCGTAACGCCTCTTCAACTCTTCGAATACCTTCATCACTTGCCAGGTCCGCGGGTAGCGTCTGAACTGCAATACCGTAATGCGATTCTAATTTTGCAGCCAGTTCGCGCAGCCTTTCTTCACGGCGGGCAACTAACAGCAATGAGTAGCCGCGAGCGGCGAAGCGCTCTGCATAAACCGCGCCAATGCCAGAAGATGCGCCGGTTATTACTGCAACAGAATGGGAAGTGGTCATGGTAGCCTCGCCAGTGAAAGATGATGTGGTTTTATAATGAAACTAAATTAAAAGTAGATTGAATGGTTTTATAATGCAACCAATTTGCAGCGGTTTTTTTACTTCTGCGTGGGGATAAAAACGGGCGGGGAAAGTAAGCGCCTGAATTTCAGGCGCCTGAAGCCATTTGGGTAGTTGAAATTATTCGGTGGGGATCGCACTGCGTTCAAGAACGACTTCATCAGGCGTTATCGTGCGCCCATCTTGCGCTTGCAACGTCAGCTTGCGCAGCGGTTGATGATGTTTATCGTCAACCAGCATGCTGCATTTTTCATCGCTATCAAAAAGATAGTCAGAACCCCATTGCGACAGCGCAACCAATACCACTTGTAGCGCGCGCCCTTTCTCTGTGAGCACATACTCATTCCAGGCGCTGCCATCGGTTGCCGGACGCACAGTCAGAATTCCTTGCTCGACGAGCTGCTTTAACCGCTGCGTCAGCATATTTTTGGCGATGCCAAGGCTTTTCTGGAACTCGCCAAAACGTGTCAGGCCATTTAAGGCGTCGCGCACGATCAGTAACGACCACCAGTCACCGATGATATCCAACGTTCGGGCAACCGAGCAGGTACTGCCTTCCAGACTTTTGCGTTTCATTGGTTCTCCCTGATGAGTGGTAATCTGGTTTTATTATAAAACCTATTTCCCGCCGTGAGTAGTTTTCCTTCACTCGGTGATTTTGCGATCGACCCAAAAGGCGGCTTAAGTATTTTCTGCCACACTGTAATGGGCATTTTTTTGCAATAACCTCTTGAGGAATAAGGGATGAATAAAAAAACAATCGCGGCATTACTGACTTTAACCTGCTTCGCTCCTGTATTGGCGCATGCTGAAACAACGCCACAGGGTTATCAACTCGAACAAGTTTTATTAATGAGTCGCCATAACCTGCGGGCACCGCTGGCCAATAACGGCAGCGTGCTGGAACAGTCTACCGCGCAATCCTGGCCTGAGTGGGATGTTCCTGGCGGCCAACTCACCACTAAAGGTGGCGTGCTGGAAGTGTATATGGGGCATTATCTGCGTGAGTGGCTGGCGGAACAGGGCTTAGTGAAAAGTGGTGAATGCCCAACGCCACAAAGCGTTTACGCTTACGCCAACAGTTTGCAGCGCACTGTTGCAACGGCACAGTTCTTTATCACTGGCGCTTTCCCAGGTTGTGATGTGCCTGTTCATCACCAGGAAAAAATGGGCACCATGGACCCAACGTTTAATCCTGTCATCACTAATGACTCACCTGAATTTAAGCAAGAAGCGGTAAAGGCGATGGAAGCCCAGCGTGAGCATTACAAACTCGACGACAGCTACCAGCTGCTTGAACAAATTGTCGGGTTTAACGACTCACCAAGTTGTAAAGAAAAACAGAAGTGCTCCCTTACGGCTGAAAAAGATAAATTCAGCGCCAATGCCACGGAGGAACCAGGCGTGAGCGGCCCGCTTAAAGTGGGGAACTCGCTGGTGGATGCCTTTACGCTGCAATATTACGAAGGGATGCCGCTGGATAATGTCGCCTGGGGGAAAATCAAAACTGACGAGCAGTGGAAGGTGTTATCGCAGCTGAAAAATGGCTATCAGGACACGTTGTTCACCTCTCCTCAGGTTGCCCAAAATGTGGCAGCACCGTTGATTAAATACATCCAAAAAGCGCTGGCAGGAAGTGATACCAAAGGGCCAAAAATTACCCTGCTGGTGGGGCATGATTCCAACATTGCGTCATTGCTCACCGCGCTGGATTTTAAACCTTATCAGCTTCCGCAACAGTATGAGCGCACGCCAATCGGCGGGAAAATCATGTTCCAACGCTGGCATGACGCGAACAACAATCGTGATTTGATGAAGGTGGAATACGTTTATCAAAGCACCGAACAATTGCGCAAAGCTGACGTATTAAGCCTGCAACAGCCCCCGCAGCGGGTAACGCTCCAGTTGAATGGCTGCCCGACAGATGCGAATGGTTTTTGTCCGTGGGA
>DASXXQ010000187.1:0-2402 GCA_036502985.1 Buttiauxella sp. | reverse complement strand
GTAACGAACACTTCCCCATGTTGAATAGGGCTCATGGTACCCGGATCGACGTTGATGTACGGATCGAGTTTCATGATGGATACGTTGAGGCCACGGGCTTCGAGAATAGCTGCGAGGGAGGCTGCGGCAATGCCTTTACCCAGAGAGGAAACGACCCCGCCGGTCACAAAAATATAGTTCGTTGTCATGCTGAACCTGAGAAGTTAGGTTTAAAGACGATGGAAGTACCAGGACGGGAAAGTAGTATACCCGAACAGTATCGGCGCCACAAACTTTCATTCTGTCTGCAAAGCCCTGACCTCGCTCGCTGTCAGGGCACTGAAAATAGCCCGTCTGGTATAAATGTTTTTGACGCAAATCAAACGCTTGTTAGATCGAAATGTTCGAAATGTGCGTCAGAGTTGAAAAACATGTTAGATATCAGAATCCTTGAGTTTAACTTGCTGCCAGGCATTTTCCATCTGTTCGAGTGTTGCTTGCTCCATTTTCAACCCTTGCGCGGCAATAATCTGTTCCACCTGGCGGAAACGTCGCTCGAATTTCAGGTTAGCTTTTTGTAATGCCGTTTCAGCTTTAGTACCTAAATGGCGTGCAAGATTAACGGTAGCAAACAATAAATCACCGACTTCTTCTTCCAGTTTCGCTTCATCGACGACCACTTGTTTAGCTTCAAACATCACTTCGTCAATTTCTTCGTAGACTTTGTCTAATACCGGGCCAAGAGTGGTCCAGTCGAAGCCAACTGTTGAACAACGTTTCTGGATTTTTTGCGCACGCATAAGAGCGGGCAGCGCGTGAGGGATATCATCAACTGCGGAATGCTGCGCTTTTTCAGCACGCTCATCGATTTTAATTTGCTCCCAACGCGCCAGCACTTCAGTGCTGTTTTCAGCCGTCGCATCCGCAAAGATATGCGGGTGGCGGCGCTCAAGTTTGTCGCTGATTGAAGCGCAAATATCATTGAAATTAAAACGCCCTTCTTCCTGCGCCATTTGTGCGTAAAACACCACCTGGAACAGTAAATCGCCCAGTTCTCCGCGTAAATCATCAAAATCTTCGCGGTTGATAGCATCAAGCACTTCGTAGGTTTCTTCCAGGGTGTGAGGAGCAATGGTCGCAAAGGTTTGCTCTTTGTCCCACGGACAACCCGTTTCAGGGTCGCGCAGGCGCTTCATAATGCCAAGAAGGCGCTCGATTTGGTTCATTTTCATTCCTTGCAGAAATAAATAAAGGCGGGATTGCTCCCGCCCTTTGGTGACATTTTTTTAACCGTGCAAACGTCTGGCGTCGATAATATCTGGTACCTGATTGAGCTTGCCAAGCACTCGGCCCAGCACCTGTAGGTTGTAGATTTCAATATTCATATCGATGGTCGCCAATTGCTGTTTGGTGTCGCTGCGACTTGCGACGCCCAACACGTTGACCTTCTCATTGGCCAGAATCGTCGTGATGTCTCGCAGCAGGCCGCTGCGGTCATTTGCCGTGACGCGCACCACCAGTGAGTAGCCGCTGGAGTAGCTTTCACCCCAAACCGCATCAACAATACGTTCCGGAGCGTGAGATTGCAGTTCAGCAAGCTGGTCGCAATCAGCGCGGTGGATAGAAATACCGCGTCCCTGGGTGATGAAACCAGTAATCTCATCGCCAGGGATAGGCTGGCAGCAACGCGCTATGTGGTGCATCAGATTGCCGACCCCTTCCACCACCACGCGGCCGTTATCTTTGCTGCGCGATTGCGGGGCATAGCTTTTCTGCTTCAGTTGGCGCAGAGCCTGTTCATCCTGCTCAGCGGCAGTCGGCTTATTGAATTGCGCTTGCAGGTAATTACTCATCTGGTTAAGACGAATATCCCCCCCACCGATTGCCGCGAGTAACTCTTCAATTTCATTGAAGTTGTAGCGTGGCAGCAATGATTTCTCAGCTTCTTTCAGACTGATACCCAGATGTTCAATTTCGTCATCGAGGATCTGCCGTCCAGCCAGAATATTCTTGTCGCGATCTTGTTTGCGGAACCAGTTGTGGATTTTGGCACGACCACGGCTGGTGGTGATGTACCCCAGGTTTGGGTTCAACCAGTCACGGCTCGGGTTCGGCTGTTTCTGGGTGATAACTTCGATTTGGTCACCCATTTGCAACTGGTAGGTGAACGGCACAATGCGCCCACCGATTTTCGCGCCAATACAACGATGGCCGACATCACTGTGGATGTGGTAGGCAAAATCAAGCGGCGTAGAACCTGCAGGCAAGTCCACCACATCACCTTTCGGGGTAAACACATACACGCGATCATCAAATACCTGGCTGCGCACTTCATCCAGCAGTTCGCCAGAATCGGCCATTTCTTCCTGCCAGGCGATCAGTTTACGCAGCCACGCAATACGGTCTTCGTGGCCCGAACTTCC
>DASXXQ010000186.1:0-2165 GCA_036502985.1 Buttiauxella sp. | reverse complement strand
GCTGGATAAGGCCTTTCGCCGGCATAAACGCACCGTGGGTCGCCGCTGGCGAATGGATGAAACGTACATCAAAATCAAAGGCCAGTGGAAATATCTGTACCGCGCTGCGGATACCAACGGTCAGACTATCGACTTTCTGCTCACCGCTAAGCGGGATACTGCCGCCGCTCTGCGCTTTTTCCGCAAGGCTATTCACCACCACGGTGAACCGGAGGTGGTCACCATGGATAAAAGTGGTGCCAACACGGCAGCGCTGACCACACTCAATGCCGGGAAACCTGATGAAGAAACCCTCACGATCAGGCAGAGTAAATACCTGAATAATCTCGTTGAGCAGGATCACCGGAATATCAAACGGCGGACACGGCCTATGCTGGGATTCAAATCATTTCGCCGGGCACAG
Source organism: Buttiauxella sp. (assembly GCA_036502985.1). Taxonomy (GTDB): domain Bacteria; phylum Pseudomonadota; class Gammaproteobacteria; order Enterobacterales; family Enterobacteriaceae; genus Buttiauxella. The sequence goes on along the minus strand of DASXXQ010000186.1, from coordinate 1,762 downwards.
ACGCTGCTGGCCGGCATCGAATTGATTCACATGATACGCAAGGGGCAATATCAACACTCGCAAAGTGATGGATTGTCCCCGGCAGACCCGACCCGACTCCCCCCAACAACCCGGTCATGCAGCTTAGTTAATTCACTAAGCTGCATGACCGGATAGACGCCTCACATGTAAACAGGATATTTTCTGAATCTGCATCAATGAGACTCACTCGCCAGTGACCGGATTTCACATAAACCCGCGCACCATCATTAAAGTCATAAAAAATACCCTCAGGGGTGGAGAACGTCGGAATACTGTCGGAGGAAATAAAGGTGTCACTCATTGGGATATTAAACTACATAACAATAAATATGTGCGCCATATAATACTCTCTGGCACCCTTCCCCCTCTCCAATATTAATGTTCATAATTAGATATATGTCAGGCACTCACAAAATAACAACAAATACAAAGCAATTCTCCAACCGTGATATTATGACAGACAGCTTTCGGTACAAAGTATTGGTAATGCTACCCTTCGTTTTTTCACCAGGGAACACTCGGCCATCTTTTTCAACACCGCTTTGGTCAGCACCCAAAAAACGCAGAAAAATTCTCTGGCATGGGAAACCAGGGTGGGGTCCGCTTGGTAAACGGAAATTACCCCACACTAAGACTGTTTTTTGTACAATTCGGTATCTACTGTGCGTAGTGGCCGATATTTTCCGGACCCCAGCTTAAGATTATTACGCCAGACATAATCGCCACTCAGATTGATATGCTCCCAGCCTAGGGGAGAAAGATGAACTACCAGTTGCTCATTAATCGGGATACCTTTTCTTTGGCTCCGTCGCATTAAGGCGCTAACAGGTAACATGCTGTTTTTTTTATGATGCTGCCTGACCATGTCTCTGATCCGAAACGCCTTCAAACGACTCCATTATCCCGCTGAAATTATCGCTCAGTGCGTGCGCTGGTATCGGTTCTGTCGCATTAACGGCGGCAGGTCAGCAAAAGAGGCGCTGCCGGTTATTTAAGCAGTAAGCAGATAAAATTGTTCCGCAGGTGACAGTCCATCACTTTTCGGATGGTAATATTGCCCTTTGCGTATCATGTGGATTAATTCGATGCCGGCCAGCAGCGTTTGCGCCCGGCGAAATGATTTGAATCCCAGCATCGGCCATATCCGCCGTTTGATATTCCGGTGGTCCTGCTCAACGAGATTATTCAGGTACTTACTTTGCCTGATTGTGATGGTTTCTTCATCTGACTTCCCGACATTGAGCGTCGTTAACGCTGCCGTGGTGGCCCCACTTTTATCAATGGTCACCACCTCCGGTTCGCCGTGGTGGCGAATGGCCTTGCGAAAGAAGCGCAGCGCTGCCACCGCATCTCGCTTTGCCGTCAGCAGAAAACTATCGTCTGACCGTCTGTATCAACGGCCCGGTACAGATATTTCCACCGGCCTCTGACTTTGATATAGGTTTCATCCATTCGCCATCGGCGGCCCACAGGGCGTTTATGCCGGCGAAACGCCTTATCCAGTAACGGCACCAGGCGAATAACCCAGCGGTGAAGTGTGGAATGGTCAACGAGAATACCGCGCTCAGTCATCATTTCTGTGTCGTTCCGGTGAACTCATATTTTCATAATCATTTCAGCAGGTAATATCAGCACCATCTTATCTACTTACCCTGATGGTGCTTTCCTGTGTCAAAACAACAATGGTTCATTGAGCAGAAAAAACAACATGTCGCCAGCTGGCGCGCCAGTGGTTTTACCC
>DASXXQ010000185.1:0-8773 GCA_036502985.1 Buttiauxella sp. | reverse complement strand
GATGGTGTTCCAGAACTACGCGCTTTATCCGCACATGAGTGTGGAAGAGAACATGGCGTGGGGGCTGAAAATTCGCGGCATGGGCAAAGCGCATATTCAGCAGAAAGTGGTGGAAGCGGCCCGTATTCTGGAGCTTGATGGATTGCTCAAACGCCGCCCGCGTGAACTGTCCGGCGGGCAACGGCAGCGTGTAGCCATGGGGCGTGCCATCGTGCGCGATCCGGCAGTTTTCCTGTTTGATGAACCGCTATCAAACCTGGATGCCAAGCTGCGCGTGCAGATGCGTCTGGAGTTACAACAGCTGCACCGTCGCCTGAAAACCACGAGCTTATACGTCACGCACGATCAGGTGGAAGCGATGACGCTGGCGCAGCGTGTGATGGTGATGAACAAAGGTGTCGCCGAGCAAATCGGTACGCCGGTTGAAGTCTACGAACGTCCGGCAAGCCGCTTTGTGGCAAGCTTTATTGGCTCACCTGCAATGAACCTGCTGGAAGGCCAAATCAGTGCCGATGGCGCGCGTTTCGAGCTTACAGGCGGCATGGCGCTGCCATTGGGAAGTGCGCAGCACTTACATTGGGGCCGGGCGGTGACGCTGGGTATCCGCCCGGAACATATTGCGCTAAGCTCACAAACCGCAGGCGGTGTGCCATTTAGGGTGGACACGCTGGAGATGCTCGGCGCGGATAATCTGGTGCATGGGCGTTGGGGCGAGCAAAAAATGGTGGTGCGCCTGTCGCATCAGGAACGCCCTCAACCCGGCAGCACGCTGTGGCTACATCTACCTGAAAACCATCTGCATTTCTTTGATAAAGAAAATGGACAACGTTTATGAGTAACTGGCCTTATCCAAAAATCGCGGCCCATCGTGGTGGCGGGAAACTGGCACCGGAAAACACGCTGGCGGCGATTGATGTCGGCGCGCGCTACGGCCACACCATGATTGAGTTTGACGCGAAGCTTTCCAAAGACGGGAAAATTTTCCTGCTGCATGACGACACACTTGAACGCACCAGCAATGGTTGGGGGATCGCGGGTGATTTACCGTGGGATAAATTACTGAATGTTGATGCAGGAAGCTGGTTTAGCGGTGAGTTTAAAGGCGAGCCATTACCCTTGCTTTCGCAGGTTGCTGCGCGTTGTAAACAACACGGCATGATGGCAAACATCGAAATCAAACCGACCACCGGCACTGATACAGAAACCGGAAAAGTGGTCGCGTTGGCAGCGCAAGAATTATGGCAGGGGCAAACCGCGCCATTGTTATCTTCGTTTTCTATCGAAGCGCTGGAAGCCGCGCAGCTTGCCGCTCCGCAACTACCGCGCGGGTTGCTGCTTGATGAATGGCGTGATGACTGGCGCGAGTTAACGGCTCAGCTCGCCTGCGTTTCTATCCATCTGAATCATAAATTGTTGGATGAATCCCGCGTGCGCGAGCTTAAGGCGGCTGGGTTACATATTCTGGTGTATACCGTGAATATTCCCCAACGCGCAGCTACGCTGCTGCGTTGGGGCGTTGATACTATCTGCACAGACCGTATTGACCAGATTGGCGCTGACTTTACGGCCCAATAGTTTTCAGCGGGATACTCGGCTGCGGTGTGGTCGAGTTACCCTGCGGGTTAAGCATGCTGCCATTGGTTTTCGGTTGCAGCATGTGATCCTGACTGCTGGAACTGCTACCGCTTAACATTCCACCCTGGTTATTCGGCAAAACTTGCTGGGTCCCGACATCCAGGTCATTTGGCAACGTCTTCTTTACCTTGAAGACATCCTGCTGCGAATTATTGTTTATCTGCGCTTCCAGATGCTGCTGCTGTACACGCGTTTGCGTTTGTAACTGCTGATTTAACATCCCTTTTTGCTGTACCTGCTGGGTTTGCATTTGCTGCTGCATCCGTTGCTGGCTTGGGATCTGGTAACCCGGTTGGTTGGGATTATTCAGGGTATTAATCGGCTGTGCCAAACTGGTCAATGGCAGCAGGGCCGCCAGAACTAATATTTTTTTCATCGTCACTTCCTCCATTTGGGGGATCTACTAAGTTTACTCCTTTTCCACCATCCCGATGGTTATTTAGGATTTTTAGACCAGGCTTATTGGGGGATTGCCCCTGATAAACATGGAGAAAATAACGATGAAGCAGTGGAAAACAATTCGTTTAGAAATATTGCGCTGGATGACAATCCCAGCGCTAATGATCGGACTTTGCCTCTCTGTTAATGCCGCGCCAGCTCCGGCGGCTCCTGTATCCTACGGTGTTGAAGCGGATGTGTTCCATCCCGTACGTGCTGAAAATGGCATGGTGGCGTCACAGGACGCTCTCGCCACGCAGGTGGGTGTTGATATTCTTAAACAAGGTGGGAATGCCGTCGATGCTGCGGTGGCTGTGGGCTTTGCGCTGGCAGTAACACATCCGCAGGCGGGTAATATCGGCGGCGGCGGCTTTATGATGCTGCGCACGAAAGACGGTAAAACCACGGCTATCGATTTCCGTGAAATGGCGCCAGAAAAGGCCACGCGCGATATGTTCCTCGATAGCGCAGGCAATGCGGACAGTAAAAAATCCCTGATTTCTCATTTAGCATCTGGCACGCCAGGCACCGTGGCGGGCTTCTCCCTGGCGCTAGAAAAATACGGCACCTTGCCACTCAATAAAGTCATCCAACCGGCCATTAAACTGGCGCAGAATGGATTTACCGTGAACGATGCGCTGGCTGAAGACCTGAGAGTGTACGGTGCTGAAGTTCTGCCTAATCATCCAACCAGCAAAGCGATTTTCTGGAAAGCAGATGGCAATCCGCTGCAAAAGGGCGACAAACTGGTGCAAACCAATCTCGCCAAAAGCCTGGAGATGATTGCTGAAAATGGCCCGGATGCTTTCTATAAAGGGGCAATTGCTGACCAAATTGCTGAAGAAATGGCAAAAAATGGTGGGCTGATTAGCAAGGCTGATTTAGCAAATTACAAAGCTGTCGAACGTGCACCTATTAGTGGTGATTACCGTGGCTACCAGATTTTCTCCATGCCACCGCCGTCTTCTGGCGGTATCCATATTGTGGAAATCCTTAATATTCTGGAAAACTTCGATCTTTCGAAATACGGTTTTGGCAGTGCCGATGCGATGCAACTTACCGCTGAAGCTGAAAAGTATGCCTACGCCGATCGCTCGGAATATCTCGGCGACCCTGACTTTGTAAAAGTGCCGTGGCAGGCGCTGACCAACAAAGCCTATGCCAAATCGCTGGCAGAACAGATAGACATCAACAAAGCGCGCCCATCGAGTGAAATCAAACCGGGCAAGCTGGCACCGTATGAAAGCAACCAGACCACGCATTTCTCGGTGGTGGATAAAGACGGTAACGCCGTGGCGGTGACCTACACGCTGAATACCGTATTCGGTACAGGCATTGTGGCAGGCAATACCGGTATTATCATGAACAACCAAATGGATGATTTCTCGGCCAAACCTGGCGTGCCAAACGTCTATGGGCTGGTGGGGGGTGATGCAAACGCCGTTGGGCCGCATAAACGCCCGCTGTCGTCGATGTCGCCAACTATCGTGGTAAAAGACGGGAAAACCTGGCTGGTGACCGGCAGCCCTGGCGGCAGCCGAATTATTACAACTGTGCTGCAAATGGTGATGAACACCATTGATTATGGTATGAACGTCGCCGAAGCGACCAACGCACCGCGATTCCATCATCAATGGTTGCCTGATGAGCTGAGAGTCGAAAAAGGTTTTAGCCCGGATACGCTTAAACTTTTGCAAGAAAAAGGGCAAAAGGTGGTAGTGAAAGAGGCGATGGGAAGTACGCAAAGCATTATGGTTGGGCCGGATGGTGCGCTGTATGGTGCGTCTGATCCACGTTCAGTGGATGATTTAACTGCCGGGTATTGAGTGACAAACTTGCGCTTATTCCCCCTACGAATCGTGAATGTAGGGCGGATAAGCGCAAGCGCCATCCGCCATTGAATTACTCAGGTTTAAACCGCGCCATAAAATACGCATCCACATACTGCCCGTTGCGCAGTGCGTAGTTTTTCCCGGTACCTTCAATTTCAAAACCGAATTTACGATAAATCGCAACGCCAGGTTCGTTATCGACAAACACTGTCAGCTCAATGCGCTCGATACGCAGCCAGTTATCACACAAATCCACCATCGCTTTCATCAATGCGCTGGCAATACCGCGGTTGCGATATTGCCCACAGACGCTAAGACCGAAGGTTGCAACGTGGCTGCGGCGCGGGTTTTGTTCAACAGACAGCGCCAGGTGGCCCACAACCACTTCATCAATACTGGCCACCAGCTGTTTGCGGCCAGCGGGTGGATGTTTCATTCGTTCTTCCCACATTTCCAGAGAAGGATGAGGAATTTGTAGCGTGTTGTGATAGACCTCTGGCTGGGCGTTAATCTGACGTAAAGCATCAACATCTCTTAATTCAGCGTGGCGTATCACTATTTCGCTCATTCCTTTTCTCCTCAAGTGGTTAGGTAACCCCTTCAACATTATTGACTTTTTAGTTTTAATCAACTGCTAAGTTTTTCTAAAAAAAAGTAGACAAGTGCGAATGATAATGATTATTATTGCCATGCGTTCAGGGGAGACCCCTACGGAGACAACCTGAAAGCACGACATTGCTCACATTGCTTCCAGTATTACTTTAGCCAGCCTAGCGCTGGCTTTTTTTTTGCCTTTGAACATCAAATCAATGTCGGATGTCGCTTACGCTAATCCGACCTGGGAACTCGAATATTGTCGGGGGATTAGCGCAAGCGACATCCACCAGTTGTGGTGACGAGCCAAAGACTGAAGTATGGTAATTGCAATTCAAAGTCAAAAGGACGAAGCAATGACCCTACACTGCGCTTTTATAGGTTTTGGCAAAAGTACCACGCGTTACCATCTTCCTTACGTTCTGGTTCGCAAAGATAAATTCCATGTTGCGCATATATTCCGCCGCCATGAAAAAGCGGACATCGAGCAGCAGCCGCAATACAGCCACATTCATTTCACCAGCGCACTCGATGACATCCTGAACGACCCACAGGTGAAACTGGTGGTAGTTTGCACCCATCAGGACAGCCACTTCGAATACGCGAAACGCGCGCTGGAAGCGGGCAAAAACGTGCTCGTGGAAAAACCATTTACCCCTACGCTTGCCGAAGCCAAAGAACTGTTCGAGCTGGCACGAGCCAAAGGGCTGACCGTTTCGCCATACCAGAATCGCCGTTTTGACTCTTGCTTCCTGACGATGAAAAAAGCCATCGAAAGCGGCAAATTGGGCGAAATTGTAGAGATTGAAAGCCACTTTGATATGTATCGCCCGCAAGCTCCAACAGCACCTGGAACATTTGCGGACGGCGCGTTCTATGGCCTTGGCGTACACACGATGGACCAAATTATTTCGCTGTTTGGCCGCCCGAGCAAAGTTGCCTACGACATTCGCAGTGTGCGCAATAAAGCCAACCCTGACGATACCTTTGAAGCGCAGCTTTTCTACGGCGACCTGAAAGCCATCGTTAAAACCAGTCACCTGGTGAAAATCGACTACCCGAAATTCCAGGTTAATGGCACCAGGGGTTCATTCATTAAGTACGGCATTGATCAGCAGGAAACCAGCCTGAAGGCTTACATCATGCCGGGTGAACCAGGTTTTGCGGCAGACCACAGCGTGGGCATTCTGGAGTATGTGAATGACGCTGGCGAAACGGTGCGTGAAGAGATGATACCGGAGCAGGGCGATTACGGACGTGTTTACGACGCGCTGTATGAAACCATTATTAACGGCAAGCCGAATTTCGTCAGTGAAATTGAAGCTCTCACCAACCTTGAGATCCTCGAGCGTGGTTTCGAACAGGCTTCTCCTTCTGTTATAAGCCTCGTCTAGTCCTAAAAAGACGCCTCAGACTCGTTCACTTTTTTTGAACAGAGGCGTCAATTTTCACCCTCTATGATCATTTCCGATTCAGGTCCACACTTAGTCCCATCAAACGAATTGCGGAGAAATGAAGATGATCTTTTTAAGAAAAGCTGAAGAACGTGGTCACGCGAATCATGGTTGGTTGGATAGCTGGCACACTTTCTCTTTCGCCAACTATTACGATGCCAATTACATGGGATTCTCGGCATTACGTGTAATTAACGAAGACGTGGTGGAAGCGGGCGAAGGCTTTGGTACCCATCCGCACAAAGATATGGAAATTCTGACCTATGTGCTGGAAGGTGCGGTTGCACATCGGGACAGCATGGGTAACGAAGAGAAAGTACCTGCGGGCGAGTTCCAGATTATGAGCGCCGGTACCGGGATTACTCACTCCGAGTACAACCCAAGTGAAACTGAGCGCCTGCGCTTGTACCAAATCTGGATTATGCCAGATAAAAAAGGTATCACCCCGCGTTACGATCAGCGCCGTTTTGATGCGCCGCAGGGCCGCCAACTGGTGCTTTCACCGGATGCTCGTGACGGTTCATTGAAAGTGAATCAGGATATGGAACTGTCGCGTTGGGCGTTGGCTAAAGACGAACAATCTGTTTATCAGATTCCGGCAGACAGACGTATCTGGGTTCAGGTAGTGAAGGGCGATGTGTCGATTAATGGCACTCAGGCAAAAACCAGCGATGCCGTTGCAGTATGGGATGAGCAAGCGATTTCAATTCATGCAAATACCGAAAGTGAAGTGTTGCTGTTCGATTTACCGCCAGTCTAAGGTTTTCCTATAGTTACCGGTCACAACCTTCTCCTTAAACAGGGGAAGGTTGTGCTTTGTCCGTGCTAAACTTCGTTGTCGACAGTTAACCCGCACAGCAGGACAATGAAAAAGAAAAGACCGGTATTACAGGACGTTGCAGACCGCGTTGGCATAACCAAAATGACGGTCAGCCGCTTTTTACGTAACCCTGATCAGGTTTCCGCCGCGTTACAGGTAAAAATTGCTGCCGCGCTTGATGAGCTTGGTTATATTCCGAACCGCGCGCCCGACATCCTTTCCAATTCTACAAGCCGCGCTATTGGCGTGTTATTACCGTCGCTGACCAACCAGGTTTTTGCGGAAGTGCTGCGTGGCATTGAAAACGTCATTGATGCTTATGGCTACCAGACCATGCTTGCCCACTATGGCTATAAGCCGGAGCTGGAGGAAGAACGTCTGGAATCGATGCTTTCCTGGAATATCGACGGACTAATCCTCACCGAACGCACGCATACCCCGCGCACCTTAAAGATGATTGAAGTGGCAGGGATCCCGGTTGTGGAATTAATGGACAGCATTTCGCCGTGTCTCGACATTGCTGTAGGGTTTGACAACTTCGAAGCCGCACGCCAGATGACCGCCGCCATTATTGCGCGCGGCCACCGTCACGTCGCCTATCTGGGCGCTCGTCTCGACGAACGTACCGTGATTAAGAAAAAAGGCTATGAACAAGCGATGCTTGATGCAGGGCTTGTGCCCTACAGCGTGATGGTAGAACAATCTTCTTCTTATTCCACCGGTATCGAACTGTTCCGCCAGGCGCGTCGTGAATACCCGCAGCTTGATAGTATCTTCTGTACCAACGATGACTTAGCCATCGGTGCGGCATTTGAATGCCAGCGCCAGGGGTTAAGTATTCCAAAAGATATGGCGATTGCGGGCTTCCATGGCCACGATATTGGCCAGGTCATGGAACCGCGCCTTGCCAGCGTACTGACACCACGTGAGCGAATGGGCCGTATTGGCGCTGAGCGTTTACTGGCAAGAATTCGGGGTGAAACCGTGACGCCGCAAATGCTCGATTTGGGCTTTACGCTGGCTCCGGGCGGTTCAATTTAACGCCAGGGTTTCAGGTTGCAGTCTCGTTGGCTGCAACTCAGATTAATTACGGCATATTTTTTGATGTAGTTCACACTTATTCACTTTTTAAGTGAATGGTTATTGCTTATTACGAAAGCTCTCCTGACAATGTTACCGATAACAGTTACCCGTAACAACTTACTGTGCCAGTCGGAGCTACGCTATGAGCACTACCAACCATGACCACCACATCTACGTCCTGATGGGCGTCTCTGGCAGCGGTAAATCTGCTGTTGCAAGCGAAGTTGCACACCAACTTAAAGCTGCATTCCTTGACGGCGACTTCCTGCACCCACGCTGTAATATCATGAAAATGGCTTCTGGTGAGCCACTTAATGACGACGATCGCAAGCCGTGGCTGCAAGCGTTAAACGATGCGGCTTTCGCCATGCAACGTACTAATAAAGTTTCCCTGATTGTTTGCTCGGCGCTGAAAAAGGTTTATCGCGACCAATTACGCGATGGCAACCCGAACCTCTCTTTCATCTACATGAAAGGAGATTTTGAGGTTATCGAAAACCGTCTGAAAGCGCGTAAGGGCCACTTCTTCAAAACTCAGATGCTGGTGACCCAGTTTGAAACGCTGGAAGAGCCTGGTTCCGATGAACCTGATGTTCTGGTTGTTGATATTGACCAACCGCTTGAAGGTGTGGTGGCCAGCACTATAGAAGTGATCAATAAAGGCAGTGTGCAGTGAGTACATTAACGCTTGTTTTAACAGCAGTAGGCTCGGTTTTACTGCTGTTGTTTTTAGTAATGAAGGCACGTATGCATGCCTTCGTTGCTTTGATGGTGGTTTCAATTGGTGCAGGGATCTTTTCCGGAATGCCGCTCGACAAAATCGCGGCAACGATGGAAAAAGGAATGGGCGGAACGTTGGGCTTTCTGGCCATTGTCGTCGCGCTCGGCGCGATGTTTGGTAAAATTCTTCATGAAAC
>DASXXQ010000184.1:0-15957 GCA_036502985.1 Buttiauxella sp. | reverse complement strand
ACTAATGCTTTAACTCGCCAGCGATCGGTATTTACCAGGGTTGCTATATGCGTGGTAGGGGAAACCCAGCTTCCAGGTTGCAATGACAGATCGCGGTCTTCGATTCGGCCAGCGGATGCGGCAACCAGTCGAAGACGAAGCAATTCATTGTTGCCTGCGCTTTGCTGGAGCGAATACTGGCGGGCCATTTGTTCCGCCAGTACCTGTTTTGCAGGGCCGTCTTTATCCAGCTCTAACGCGCCACGTGCGCTGTATTCCCACGCGCGGCGCATTTCTTCGGCTTTACGCTGAGACGTTTCAGGCAGCAGGGCGATAAGTTCGAATAGCGGCTGTCCTGCTTTTACTTGCTGCCCGTCGGTGACAAAAACTTTCTCAAGGCGAGCGCTGTATGGCGTGTAAATCGGCTGTACGAAACCGGCTTCAATCACACCTGGCAAGTTCACTTTGTTTGACCACGGTACAAAAATCACCAACAGCCCGGCGGACGCAATGAGCAGCAATCTTCGACGATAAAATGGTTGGCTTTCACTGCGTCGAGCCCAACAGGTTTTGATTTCTCTTATCATCGGTTGCACCACAAAAGTCACGATCTCAACTAAAAACAGAATCACGCCCAGCGCTTTAAAAAAGGCATGATAGATAACTACTGCAATGCCGATAAACAGCAGTAAACGGTATATCCAGGTAGCGAAGGCAAATACCGTTAGAAAGCGGGCGAAGGCAGGGGTGACGTTATCAGGCGCGGGATCGTTAATGCCGAACAAATGCCAACGCATTGCCCGTTTAGCCCAGTTTCCAGCGCGTTCATGAAGCCCAGGAAAATCCAGAATGTCGCTAAGAATATAGTAACCGTCAAAACGCATAAACGGGCTTGCGTTGACCACAACTGTCATAACCCAGGCGGTTGTCGCGAGGAAAAATAACGCGTTCTTGATACTGCCTTCTGGCGCGAATGACCACAGCAGCGTAGCCCATGCCGCCAAAACCAATTCTGCAACAATCCCGGCAGCGGCGATTTTTAGCCGGTCACCTGATCGAAACAGCTTCCAGCTTTCCCCAGTATCTGTGTACGCCATCGGTAACATCACCAGCAAAGCGACACCCATATGCCCAACGCGCACTCCGTGGCGCGTGGCTGTTAATGCGTGGCCCATTTCGTGCCAGCATTTTGAAAACACCAGTGCGATAGCAAAGGCCACCGCACCATGCCAGCTCACTGAATTATGCAGTGTGGCGGCCACGGTATCCCACTGCCGCGCCGCCAGCACGATGCCGGTTATCGCGACAAACAGTGTCAGCCACAGAAACGTTTTACTGAACAGTGGCTGCAACCAGGGTAGCGCTTTGCGCAATGCTTTATCAGGGTGAACCAGTGGGATACGGATAAACAAATAACTGTGCAGCAGCCATTTCCACACCGATGAGGCAGGGCGATAGCGTGCTGTGCGTAGCAACTGTTGCTGCTGTAAAAACAGTACGAAAGCTTTGATGTCCTCTTCTTCAACATTCAGCGTGGTTTGCTGGTTAATCGCCTGCGCTATTTTCACGGCATCCGCCAGTTGCCAGCGTTTGAGGATTTCGATTTCCAGCCAGCCGAGTCGGAAAAAAAGATTGCGCACCGGATCGGCCAGATGCCAGGCGGGAGAGCCATCGCGGTTACTGCCTGCACTGTTAAGGCGCAGTTCATCACGTAGCGCGGGCCAGGCAGGAGAAGTCGCAGAATTGGTCATCACCAACCGCTCCCGGCTCGCAGGGTGGCGATAGGGCGGCGAAGCAACAAGTAACCGAGCAGTGCCCAGTCACCCGTCACGCGAGCGGTGCCTTGCAAGCCAATTCGAGCCACATCGGGTTTACCTTCCAGCGTACCGCGCAGCAGATAACTGGCTATGCCGTTGGGTGCTTCAACGGTTTGATAACCAGCATAATCCAGTTTGGCGCTAAATGAATCCAGCGGGGCGACTTTCAAAAATACGGTCATAGGCGCGCCGTGATTAAGATTGGTGGATTCACTGACGGGAGCCCAGGCGCGAACGCCCAGATTATTCGGGTCGGCCAGCAGGCCAATACGTTCACCAGTCTGTACTGGACGGCCCGCCCAATCATCAGGATCTGAATAGACAAATACGCCGTTACTCGGCGCGCGAATCGTCAGTTTTTCGAGATCGCGTTTTATCGACTCGACGTCGACTTTTTTCTCACGCAATTTGCCTTCGGCCATCGCCAGTTCTGACTTAGCCTGTTGGTCTTCGATCGCTTGCTGAGACGCCTGATGCAGCGTGGTTTCGGCCGTTTCCAACTCTGCCTGTGCGACTGCTAAACGGTTATGCAACGTTGTGTCGTCAAGCGTTGCCAGCACCTGGCCTTTCACAACATCGCTGTTTGGCAGTACCACCATGCGTTTAATTACGCCGGAATCGGGTGCAGCAATCACTTCACTTTGTAGCGAGATAATTTCCGCAGGCACGAGAGTGTATTCGCGCACCGGAATACATAACACCAACAGAACAGCCAGCACAATATAACCGAGGCGGCGTCCTGTATTGCGCTGCCAGTATTGCCTGAAACGCGATGGCCGCGCCGTTAGCGCCCACCATGCATAACCGTATAAGCCACTAAGCTGCAACAGCGTAAATTCCGGGGAGCCAGGAGCCAGAGATGTCGGCCAGGCTTCATCACGCCCCAGAAACCAGAGCGCATGAATTTCCCCATCAGCACCAATTAATGGCAGCACCCAAACGTGCGCTGGAAACCATTCGGCCCATTGGCTGGAAAGGGCTTCGCTCATATGCGTCGGTGAAAGCGCCATTACGCGAGCGTCTGGTGGCAAAGCTCGGCAGTGTGGTGCAATTTCACGTGCCACATCTGCAAGCCATAATGCATACGGTGTATTGTTGTCGGTGTCACTTAAACCTGAATGGGCGACCAGTTTTGCGCAGTTATTGGGTGCCAGAGACAGCAGCGCTGCCTGGCGATAATTCACCAGTTGGCGCGTATCGTTACACATGACAAACCCAAGCTCAGCGGCATTGCTTATCGTTTCGACTCGGGCAGCGAGTTGGTAAAAGACAGCACTTGCGGTCACGAATTTGCCGCTCCGTTATTCAGGCAGCGGTTTTCATCGGGTGGACAGAGTGCGACGGCCTGTCCACTCATACCCGGTAATACGTCATCGGTTTTTTCTGGAAAGCGAGTTTCGATTTCAATGGTCTGGCTGACGGCGTCTACTTTGCCGCTGATATGCGTCACGGTGAGTGGATATTGCTTGCCGGTTTCTCCGACCGATGCATTAAGCTGCGAGCCGATTTTCAGCCAGGACACCCAGTTTGAAGGTACGTTTAAACGCGCCCGCAACGTACCACTGCCGACCAGATCAATCACGGGTGCACCTGCGCCAATCCCTTGTCCTTCTTTGACATAAATTTTCGCCACGCGCCCGTTAAACGGTGCAATAAAGCGGCACTGCGCCAGTTGAGCGTCAAAAATACCCATCTGCCCTTTGGTACGGTTAACTTCGGATGCGGCTAAACCGACTTCAAGTGCCGCAGCAGATTGTAATCCCTGGAGTTTTGCCTTTGCTTCGTAGCGCAGTTGGGCGGCATGGAACTCGGCTTCTGCGGCATTCTTGCGGGCGACCAAATCGCTACAGTCCATATTTGCCAGCACTTTTCCCTGTGTAACGGTATCACCCAGTTCAACATTGATTTTGGCCATACGCCCCGGCACCACGCTTGAAAGCGGGCTTTCACGGTTAGCGAGCACCAGGAAACGCACTGGGGTGCTGCTTTGTCCCGCGGGCGTCTCAGCCGCGAAAGTGGGTGCGGAAAGCCAGGCCAGCGAGCAAATGAGGGCAGTTCGAAAAAGAGCCATGTTATTCATATCCTAATGATCGGATGTCGGATGGCGCTCATGCTAATCCGACATCCGAAATGCCGTTGTAGGGTGGATTCACGTTAGCGACATCCACCCATTTTTGTTTGTTTATGGTGCTGCGGTCAGAACAGGTGTGGCCCCTGCAAGCTTTTGCAAATCACTGGTAATAGAGAGCGTTGCCGCTTCGGCCAGCGCACTAACGGAGCGCGTACTGGTTTCGTTTGGCAAATAGCTGGTGTATTGACGCGTCAGCACTTCTGTTCCGGTGGCATCTTTGACGCGCATCGTCCATACGCCTTTGCGGGTGCCGCTGCTGGCTGCAATGTTGAAGCTCATTTGCAGATTGATGCTGTCTGGTGATGGTTCGAGGGACAGATGATTTGCTTCAATCACGCGACCCACGGATTGCTCGATGCTGCCACGGGAAATACCCGACGGCAGACGCGAGACCTGTATCGATATTGGGTGTTTTTCCACAGAGATACCTGCGGTGTGGGCAAACACGCTGCTTTCTTGCTGACGCAAACTGGTCTGAATTTGTCGCGATAAGCTGGCAACGTCGGTCTGTGTGACTTGATCTGGCAGTAAATCAATACCGACTGAGTTCAGCACACGTCCGTAAGCGGCTTGTGCTTCGGCGTATGACGATGCTTCCTCGAAACGTGAAACAATCGAACGTGCCTGGGTACGTAACGTTTCAAGATCGCTGGTCAAGGAGTTATCAGACCCGGCGCGGGAAATGCTCGCCAGGCGTTGGTCGACCTGCGCCGATTGCTCAGCAATCTGGAAGTCATACGACGCCAGTTTGTAGCGCTCGGTAGAGACACGAACTTGCGTCAGAACCGCCATGCTCAACGCCATGCGGCGAGCATCGTCGGTTTGGGCACGGGCATCATTAGCGGTGCTAATTGCAGGGATACTCAGCAATTTGAACAGGTTCATCGAAACACCAACGCCGCTTTCTATCCAGTTGCTGTTGTAGAGATAGTCGTTGGAGTCGTAATTCACACCTGCGAACAGGTTCAAACTCGGGAATAAAGAGGCAATTTGGCGCTTGGTCTCGTAGCTGTCGATACGCGTTTTGTAATCTTCTTCACGTAGTTCAGGGCGACGTTCCAGCGCCATTTGTTCCAGCTTATCAATGTTAGTCGGAGCGGATGCCAGCGGTGTTGGCGTGTCTTGCAACACCAGCGGCGTACCTGGTGGTAGGTTGATCAATGCCGTTAACTCGCTTTTCGCCAGCTCCATTTGCTGACGTTTCTGATTAAGCAACGTCATGGCATCCAGTAGGGCGCGTTGATACTCCAGCCCTTCGATTGGCGGCAGGATCCCCGCTTGTTCCGCTTCACGGGTTTTATCCAGCGCCTGGGCAATTTGTTCGGCTAACGGTTGGGTTTCGTCGAGTAAGCGCTGTGCGCCTAACGCCCGCCAGTAAGCATCACGCACTTCCTGAACAATGTTTTGCAGCACTTTGCGACGGCGTTCCTCTGCAATGTTAACGTCATCGGCCTGTTGTTTTGCACGATAATAACTCATACCGAAGTCGAGCAGATCCCAGGAGAACGTCGCGCTGGAAAGATAATGTTGGCGCTCTTCCGAAGTGGAAGGACGTAAGCTGATCACGCCATCGTCGATGCCCACACTGGTGCCGCCTGAATCGTTATCACGCCAACGATAACCTGCATCCGCCATCAGCTTTGGCAACATGTCCTGCTGTGAGGCATCCAACAGGCTGCGTGACAACGCGGTTTCCATCATTTTCAGACGGTAATCAAGGTTATATTTTAACGCTCGCGCCATGGCGTCAGACAGCGTCATCGGGCCGTGTAGCGCCTCTTGTCCCCGGTACATTTCTGCCCTGTCGCGATTCACTCGGGCTGTAATTTCATCCTGAGTGAGGGGTTCCGGTTTAATGGTGCCACAGCCTGCCAGAATCAGCACCGCAATCAATCCGGCAACCGGTTTGACTAACGGCACGCCACGTTTTTTATCTTCTGCCACCACGTATGCGTTCATCGTTGTTATTTCCATCTTAAACAGTTGCTTTCTGCCTTTACCGGCGGATGATTGTCGGGACTGTAATATGTTTTTCAGACGTTAAAGTCTGTTTTCCCAGAGCCGCAAGCTGCGCGGATAATGGTTGTGCTCCCCGTGCGATAATCTGAGGTTTTTCAATCTGTGGCCCTTCCTGCGCGACCACTGTTGGTGCTGATTGTGCAAACGAACTCCGTTGGTCGGCTTGCCCAATACCAAACGGACCAAACGAATTCCCCAGCGAATTTTGCCCAAGACCATTGCTTTCTAAGCCCGGTAAGCTGCGTTGTTCACGGCTGTCGTTGTACCAGCGAGAAAACAAGACGGCTTGCTGCATAACCGGCGCATTTGCGTGCTCTATCCCATAACCGTAGGCCGCAAACTGACTGTTAAGACGGCTTTGAAGGCCGACTGCATCACTTTGTAAATCATAGACTAGCGGTAGAATAAACAAGCCCGGTTCGTAACTTTGGCGTGTTTCGGTTAGCGATTCTTCATCATCAGGGTTAAACATCTGGTTGCCGTGACGATAGTCGCTGGCATTCGGCATGGCGGTGACACCATGAATTAAGAGGGTAAGTCTTGCTTCACTGATGTCGCCGTCACTGTCGGTGAGGGTATAAACAAATACTTC
This sequence comes from Buttiauxella sp., assembly GCA_036502985.1. GTDB lineage: Bacteria > Pseudomonadota > Gammaproteobacteria > Enterobacterales > Enterobacteriaceae > Buttiauxella. Next base: position 9,419 of record DASXXQ010000184.1, on the reverse strand, counting down.
ACTCAGCGTGGCGTTCGCTTCAAGTGCCGCCACACGCGGATCACCGCTGTTAACCTGATAACGCCAGTTACCCTGGTTATCCAGGAACAGTGTGCCGTATTGCCCGTTGCTGCTACCGCCAATGTTTCCTGCGTTTCCGGTGTTTTGCGAAATAACTCCTGTGACCGGCCCTTTGTTTGCTGCGCCATCAGCTCCGATGCGGTCATCGCTAAACACGTTCCCGCTGGCTGTTTGCTGGCCTTGATCCTGCAAAATTTCAGCACTGTCATCGGTCGCTGAGGGGGTGTCGTTAAACACAGTAATGCGCAGCTGGCCAATGGTTGCACCGTTTACCTTCACATCGTAATCGTTATGCGTGCTGACTAAACCGGGTTGCGATACGGCTTCGCGCAAGGTGAAACGGTAGTCAATGTGTGCCTCGCCATCTGCCGGGCTGTAGTAAGCCAGAAGCGTAATGGTGCCGGTTTCAGTTTCGATAGTGATGGGCGCAAGTGGATTGAGCCGCAGAAGCTGTTCGGCTGTCATCACTCGCCCCTGGAATGTAAGGGTTTGTAGCTTATCCAGTGACAGAATATCCAGCGTACCGTTGACTTCCTGTGCACCGGGATCAAACGATGTCAGGCCTGATTCTTTCACCTGAATTTCTACCGCTGGTGCCACTAAAATGCGCAAGGTGCCGTTAGTTTCACCACCTTCGTTGCCGTCGCTGATGGTGTAAGTCAGCGCCGGGACAAAGCCGCGCCAGTTGCCCTCAGGCGTAAAACTATAGCTACCGTCTTGCATGATGGTCACGCGACCGATGCCAACGAGTACCGCTGTTTCGCCCGCAACGTAAATTTTGCCATCAATCTGGAAAGAGGAAAGGTGGACTGGGTCGCCGTCCGGGTCGCTATCGTTCGTTAACAGATTTCCGGAAACAGGAGTGCCTTGTGGGGTGATAACCCCTTCCGGATTCACCACCGGTACGGTATTGGTGACATGGACGGTGACGGTCGTGGTTTCACTCACACCGCCGCTGGTCACGGTATAGCTATAAGTATCGATACCAACAAATCCGCTGCGTGGCGTGTAAATTATCTGGCCGTTTTGCAATACGGCACTGCCATTTTCACCGTGGGTGACGGCGGTAATCGTGGCATCCGGATTGCTGAAACTGTCGTTAGCCAGCACATCGGTGATCACCGGCCGGCCTGCGTGAGTGGTGGCGCTATCGGCATTAATATCGACCACGGGTGAAACAATGATATTCAGTGTGCCGGTAGAATTGCCGCCAATTAGCGCATCATTAACGGTATAAGTGATAGCCGGCACGCGGCCGTTCCAGTCAGCAATTGGCGTCAGCGTGTAGCTGCCGTCGCTGCGTAATGTGAATTCGCCTACACCTGCAATAATCACCGGATACCCTGCCGGAGCAGTTTGCCCATCAACGTTGAATTGCGTGACGGTCAGTGGGTCGCCGTCAGGATCGGTGTCGTTGAGTAGCACGTTGCCCGTCACGACATTATCTTCCGGAGTGATGTTCACATCAGGCCGCGTGACGGGGAGGGTGTTTTCCACCGTCACCCTGACGGTGGCGGTTTCAGTAATGCCGCCGCTGCGCACGGTGTAGGTGTAGCTGTCGCTGCCGACAAAACCAACGTTTGGCGTGTAAGTCACTTGCCCGTTAACGAAAGTCACCTTGCCGTTGCTGCCCTGTGTCACGCTTTCAACGGTTTTATCGGCATTGGCAAAGGTGTCATTGACATACACATCCGTGGTTACAGTCGCGTTGCCATGAACGGTAATCTGGTCGTCAAAGGCGTCTTGTACAGGCGTGACAGTCAGGCTTAACGAGGAACTGGAGACACCGCCGTTGTTGCCATCGCTGATGTTGTAATTCACAACAGGCAAGGTGCCATTCCAGTCGGCTACCGGCTCAAACGTCCAGTTGCCGTTAGCCTGCATGGTTAACACCCCCATTCCTGCAAGAGTGACGGCACTACCCGGCGTATAAAACGTGCCGTTAATGGTAAAACCGGTGACGGTAAGCGCATTTTTATCTGCGCTATCCGTATCGGTATCATTTGCCAGCACGTTGCCACTGGCCACGCCATCTTCCGGTGTTTCACTGCTGTCCGGATTGGCTACTGGCGGCGTGTTGGTTATCTGTACGGATACCGTCGCGGTTTCAGTTTTGCCACCGCTTATCACCGTGTAAGTAAAGCTATCGCTACCGACAAAACCGGCAACTGGAACGTAGATGATTTTGCCGTCAACAATGGTCGTGGTGCCGTTCACGCCGTTGGTAGTAGCGGTAATTTGACGATCGCTATTTTCGAAGCTGTCATTGGCGAGCACATCGATGTCCACTGCCACACCCGCGTGGGTGGTGGTTGAGTCCGGCTGAATGTCTGCCACCGAAGTCACCTCAAGCGTCAGTGTGCTGGTGGCCGTACCGCCGGTATGACCGTCACTGATGGTATAAGTGATAACCGGTAACGCTCCGTTCCAGTCAGCAACCGGCACAAATTGATAGCTACCGTCAGCGTTCAGTGTCAATGCGCCAATACCTGTAATAGGGATGGTTTCTCCTGCCAGATGCGCCACGGTATCACCCGGTAAGGTGAAACGGGTAACGTGCAAGGTGTCGGTCACATCGCTGTCAGTGTCGTTGAGCAGCACATTGCCGGTAATGGTGGTGTCTTCAGCCACGGTTTGTGAGTCAGGAGTTGCGACTGGCACGGTGTTAGTGACCGTGACATGCACGGTGGCTGTTTCGGTCTTTCCGCCACTGGTCACGGTATAGGTATAGGAATCCGTGCCGACATAATCTGCTGCTGGAGTGTAGGTCACCACGCCATTGCTACCTATGGTGACAGCCCCGTGTTGTCCCTGTGTGACTGAGGAGATCGTTTGGTCGCTGTTTTCGAAACTGTCGTTGGCCAACAGATTGTCCGAAGATGACGTACCTGCTTGCAGCGAGATCGTGTTATCCGCGATATCTGCCACGGCATTAACAATAATATTCACCTTGCCGGAGGCTTGTGCACCGCCATTATCATCAGTAACGACATAGGTGATTTCCGGTACAGTGCCATTCCAGTCTGCTACTGGCGTGAAGGAGTAATGGCGGTCATAAGTAAGCGTAAAGCTGCCAACGCCAGGAATAATGGCGGTGGAAGTACCGAAAGGGGCGATTGTGAAAATGCCATCTACCCCATCTACCTGGAACGAGGTCACGCGTAGTACGTCAGAGTCTGGGTCGCTCGCCGTCAGCAAACCGCTGAGCGCTGCACCATCTTCATTCATGGCCAGATTCATGTCGGTAGTTGTCGGAGCAGCGTTGGTCACCACCACTGTAACCGTGCTGGTTTCAGTGATGCCGCCGCTGGTTACGGAATAGGTAAAGGTATCTGTGCCAACAAATCCTGGCGGTGGGGTATACCGTATCGTGTTATCCGCAAGAACCTGTACTCGGCCAAGAGTGGTGCTGTCTGCCGTAGCGGTGACAGTTTGTGTCACATTAGAGAATTCATCATTTTGCAATACATTGATGACGACTGAGTTATCCGCATGCGTTGTGGTGTTATCGGCTTCAATATCGACAACCGGTTCGACGATAATTACCAGACTGCTGCTGACCTGACCGCCATTATTGCCATCGGAGACCGTAAATGTAATGGGCTGTACGGTACCGTTCCAGTCGGCTACTGGCGTGAAGGTATAAAGACCGTTGCTCCTGACGACTATCGTGCCTTTCCCGGCAATCGTGACCACACTATCACCCGCTGCATACGTTATGCCGTCAATAGTAAAATTAGTCACTGTGATGGTGTCTAAATCGGCATCGGTTGCCCCCGCCAACAAGTTGCCATCCACAATGGCGGTATCTTCCGCAGTACGATTAACACTGTTGCGTGGTTCAGGCAGGGTGTTGGTCATGGTGACCGTTACAGATGCTGTTTCGAGTATTCCGCCGCTACTGACGGTGTAGGTAAATACATCGTCGCCGACATAACCCGCATCAGGTGTGTAGACCAGTTTATTATCAACAATAGAGACTGTACCGTGAGTCGCCGCGCCAGTTCCGATGATGGTTGGCGTGTTGCTGAAACGGTCATTGTTTAATGCATCGATAGTGACCGGCGTCCCTGCATGGGTGGACGCCGTGTCGTAGGTAATATCGACGATGGGGCGCACGGTAATATCCAGTGAGCTCTGAGTGGGTGGCTGACTCGTATTATCCGAAACATTAAAGGTGATGGTCGGCACCGTGCCGTTCCAGTCAGCTACCGGCGTAAATAGCCAGGTTCCGTCCGCATTTAGTTGGAAATCGCCACGACCATCAATGTGCACAAGTTCACCTGCCGTAAATACCTCGGTTGAACCGGCAATCTGGAAATCGACTACATGCAGCGGGTCGCCATTCGGGTCGATAATCAAATCAAAAACATTACCGTCAACGGCAGTGTCTTCATCGGTGGTAGCAAACTGGTTACTTGCCGTAGGTGCTGTGTTAGTCATCAGGATAAACACGGTTGCAGTTTCTGTTACTCCACCACTTGTCACGGTGTAGGTATATCTGTCGCTGCCGACAAATCCCGCAACTGGCGTATAAATCAGGGTATTGTTTGGCCCCATGGTGACGGTGCCGTGTTCCGGTTGAGTAAAACTGGTGACAGCTCTGTCCGGGTTGGTAAAGGTGTCATTTGCCATCACATCTGTAGTGATCACGGTGCCGGTATGAGCAATTTCGATATCAGGTCTGGCATCGTCCACTGGCTCTACGTGGAGCCCCAGCATTGCGGTTGAGTCCCCACCCATATTGCCATCACTAACCACATAGGTAACCGGAATGTCGCCGTGCCAGTCAGCGCCAGGGATGTATGTGTAAGATCCGTCTGCATTAATCACCAGCGTTCCGTGGCTGTCATCCAACGTAACTGTCGTTCCCGCAGCATAAGTTTGTCCCTCAACGGTGAACGATTTAACCGTGATGGCATCGCCATCAGGATCAGAGTCATTATCTAAGACGTTCCCTGTGGCAATGGTGTCTTCATCAATATTTTTGTTATCGGTAACCGCAACAGGCGCAAGGTTGGTGACGTTAATCGTTACTGTTGCCGTTTCGACAATCCCACCACTCACCACGGTGTAGGTATAGCTGTCCGTTCCGACATAACCGGCGTTCGGTGTGTAAGTGAGCGTCGTCCCATTCACATAAACCAGCGTACCGTTAGTCGGTTGGGTCACCACCGTAATCGTTTTATCCGCATTGCTGAATGAGTCGTTCGCCATGAGGTCGCCAACTGTGTTCACCAGCGGCACATTGGCGTGTGTGGTGAAGGTGTCATTTTGCGCGTCGGCAACCGCCGTAATGTTGATAGAAAGTGTTGCGGTGTTTGACCAGTGCGAAGTGACATCGCTATCACGAGCAAAGTCGGCAAAGTTCACACGTTGACCCACAATCCCACTCAGCATGGTATCGGTGGTATCGGAGGCGCGTAGTTGTAGGCCTCCGCTCACTACACCGTTGTAATCGGCCAGTGGCACAAAGCGCATCTGTGTGGAGCTTGCGAGGGCAAAAGCATTGGTATTGCTGACATCCGTTGGGATCAATAGCCATGTGCTGCCATCGGTACTGTATTCCCAATGACCTTTGCTGGCGTCAGTGGTAATGCCCGAAATGGCAATATAACCCAATGCTCCGCTGGTATTGCCACCGCCGGCAATGGCGCTCTGGTTATCGGTGGCATCGCTGTAGCTGGACAGGAAGAAATCGCCGATAGTTGCTGGTGTCGCGGTGTCTTCAACAATAGTCGGTGTGGTGTTACCCAGCGTTGGGCGGTCATTAACGCCTGTGATGGTGGTATTCAGTGAGATAACGCTTTCACTGTAAACCGATGTACCACCGTGTCCGCCATTGGCATTAATGTTAACCTCCGTACCGTTTACCGGAACGGTTGGCGTTGAGGAAATATCGCCATTGCTGTTGGTTTCGATAAGGCGCACATCAAGGGATACCGGAGTACCAAAATAGTTAGTTGCGGGAACAAAACGCAGCGAGGCGTTCCCCGCCAGGACTAACGCGTTGTCATCGCTTCGAGTGCCCACCGCGAGCCACTGGGTCCCATCGAGTGAATATTGCCATTCACCTTGTGCGGTATTTGGCGTGTGTTGTGTGATAGCGACACCGTAGAAACTGTCGGCGCTGCTACCGCCTGTTCCGCCGTTACCACTGTTATCGATTGTGTCACGGTCATCGTTAAAGAAACCGGCAAACAAATTGCTCACAGTGCTGCCGTTAACGGCAGTGTTCAGTGAATCTTCGTTCACTGCAGGCAGTGTGGTTGACGGGGTGCCAACAACCAAAGGCGCATCGTTTACGGGAGTAACCGTGAAGGTAAATTCACGGGTAGTGATCAGCGCAGAAGAGGTGTCATTTTCGTATTCCACCTGACCTGGGTCTGCGTTCGGGTCGTTAAGCGATGGCAATGTCACCGGACGTGAGCCAGAGTTGCCGCCATCGTTAACTGTCACAATCACCCCGAAATCGCCGTTCCAGTCGGCGGCGGTAGTATTAGCACCTGGCGCATCCGGTAAGTTGACTTGCAACCCAGCCAGATAGCTGTTGATTTGGCTGTAGGAACCCGTAAAGACCAGGGTATCGGTACCCGCACCCGTGACGATACCGCCGCTACCGGTTGGCGCAACAAACGTAAAGCCTGCGGGCAGTTTAACGGTCACGTTCATGGTCTGGCTCCCCGCATCGACATCACTGATGGTTATCGGCGGTAACGTGACCGTAGCGCTGTTTTCATTAGTGTTCAGAGGCGGGTTATCACCCAGTTCGATATGTGCCGGGTCGTTAATACTGCTCTGGAATACTGTGCGGTAAGTGGATACTACATTTTGCTCAAGTCCCGCTGGAATTGCGCCATACGGGCTAATTGCGGTTGTAGGTACTGTGGTGGTTCCGATGCCGTTTGGCCCGATGTTATCCCCGCCATTGGCACTGCCAATAAGGTTGCCGTTGGTATCGCGTGCACGGTCGTCAAAAATCACTTCGACACGGAAATATTCATCGGCATCATCGAGTTGAAAACCATTCATCTGCACCTGCAATTGCGCGAGGTAAGCGTTGATCTGTGCGACAGTACCGGTAATGACCAACGGTGCGTTTACACCTGTGCCTGGTGGGTTTACGCCATCAGGACTTGTGGACTGAATAGTCACGCCGGAGGTGGTATTAAGTGAGGAAATGTTAATCGCCGAGTTCTGCTGATCCCGATACTGTATAACGCTGAAAGGGATGCCATTGGCATCGGTCATACGCACAGTGACCTGCACAATCGCATTTTCACCTTCTGCAATGCCACCGGCATCTGACACATCAGGGTCACCAATGACAAATCCATCCACGTTATTCCCGCCTGGCGCATTGTTGTCGAGCAACAATGTTGCAGGTGGGGCGGTAATAGTAGGAGGGTCGTTTACTGGCGTAATGGTTATTGCCATGCTGATATCTGGCGGAGCCGTGCCCAATGTGTCGCCGACGGTGGCTGTCGAAGTATCCAGATGAATATTTAGTGTGACATCGCCTGCTGCGCTACCATTTTGGTCGTGGTTTGCGTCTTTCGCACTGAGATAAGTCAGCCCATTCGTCGGGTCGTTGAGCAATGCCTGAATCGCATCCGCTGTGCCTGTAAGAATCAGCGAACCTGAATTATCGCCCTGGATGGTGACACCGTTGATGAGAATATCACTCGCGGCGCCTCCAACTCCCAGTTGTCCTTGTGCAACAGTTAGCGTCACTGTCACTGGTTTACCGAATGCACTGGATTCAACGTCGGTGATGACAAAATCGCCACCGATATAGGTCGCTTGATCTTCAAATGTTGTTCTGTTGGTATTCACAACGATCAGCGTGCCCGGGTCGTTAATTTCCGAGGCATTTATCACGACCTGGTTGGCGGTGATGTTGCCGTTGTCAGCAGGAACGCCATCCTGATACCAGTTGTAATTAACGTTATCGACCGCGCCCGATAGCGCCCCGAACGCTGGCGTAGCTGGCTGGTTCACCGGACCGCCGTTAGCGGCACCGGTTAACTGACCGCTTCCGTCACGTAGACGGTCATCAGTGATGACTTGTACCTGATAGGTGGTGTTGCGGTCATCAGGGAAGGTGACACTCAAGCTCGCTAGCGCACTGTTAATCTGTGCCACCGTACCGGTCAGCACCAGATAACCATTGGTGCCCCCAGTGATCAGTGCACCACCTGAGCCATCAGCCGATAACGTGATGTTGTTATAGTCGGCCAGGGTGAACGCGCTGCCATCGCTGTGCAGCAGACGGACGGTGGTCTGAAGAATATTGGTGGCCGTCGATCCACTGGTGATATCAGGGTCAACAATCGTAAAACCGCTCACGGAATGGGAATTGCCACCAATATCAATTGGCCCGGAGGGTGCGGTGACAATGGGTTTATCGTTTGCCGGGGTGACATTAATCGCAAAATGATTATTAACCTGTTCTTTGTCACCGTCCGATAGCGTGAAATTAAAGCCATCGGCATTCAGGCCATTACCGGTGATTTCATCACCGTTGTGCAAATAATAGATATAGCCGCTATTAATGTCCGCCTGTGTAAAGGTCGAACCATTGCCGATAGAGCTAAAATTTACACCATCGCGAGAGTACGCAAGACGACCGTGGGCCGGGCCAGTTGTTAACGTGTACTGTACCTGCTCAGAAGTACTGTCCGGATCATAAGCTTGTAGCTCTGTGTTGTTGAGTTGCACGAAACTGCCCTCGACTACGGTCGCAGGTTCGTTGGCCGGTGTGCCGCCAACCTGATTGGGTGCCTCTGGTGGAACGACAATATCCGGGCTATCAGGCGTTGCGGGGATAAGAGGGCTATCGTTCACGTTGGTGATGACAATGCCCACGGTGGCATTGGTCGTCGATTTCATTCCCCAGCGATCAACGGCGTAGGCGATAAATTCGGTACTCCGCACCTCAGAACCGTTGCTGACAAAACGCAGTCCGCTGTTGCTATCGTTAGTCAAAATACTGGCATCGAGCTGTAATGTGCCGATATCCGCATCCGTGATAGTGATCCAACTGTTGCCGTTAAAATATTGCAGTACACCGCCAGTGGGTAAGGTCAGAAAGGCAATTCTAAGCGCGTTCGCACCAGTAGCGTCGTTATCATAGGCGTAATTATTTTGCCCGTTGAGCTGTGCTGAGTCTTCCCACGGCGAGCCGCTGTTAGCATCGTCCGCATCGTTGAGTTGCAGTTCCGAGCGGGTTATCAGTACCGTTTGACCTTCAACCAATACGATATTGGAAGAACCGGTAATGATGGGGGCATCATTAACTGGCGTTACGAACACTTTCATTTCCGGCTCCCAGGTTACGGCCACCGGATTACCCCGAG
>DASXXQ010000183.1:0-46490 GCA_036502985.1 Buttiauxella sp. | reverse complement strand
ATGTTAGTGAAAATATGCGCCATGACGATAAGCAGCATAGCCAGCCATTGCCTGTCAGTGATAGAAACCAATGCGTAGCAACAGATAAACAGTGCCAGAAAAGTGATAAGAACATTAAGCCTCCCCGCATGGCGTTGTAGTTGCGCTTCAGACAACAGCAAAGGGCCAATAAGCTGCCCGACACTACGGGCCAGTAACAACATAAGCCCCGAGTCAGAGGACGAACCGCTAAAGTTCGGAGCCAGCGCCGGTAACAACGCCATTGCGGGTGCGCCAACGAGTGCAAGCGAAGGAAGCAGCAGCAAGCTCCGGCGTTGTCGCTGAGTTAACCCTCGCCAGTTGAGTGCCTGTACAACCTCGCCATGTTCCGGCGTGCAAATAGGTTGGTATGCCTTGTGAGCGGCAAATAGCAGTAGCCCCCCAATAACAAAACTCAGAGCATCCAGTGCAAGAATGGCGAGTGTGGGGATCCGGCCATAAAGAAGCGTCCCTGGCCCTATACCCAGAATAACGTTTGCCGCAAATATAAAGGTTTCCATGCCCGATGCAGCAGGAAGCTCGGCAGGTTTGAGACCACTCTTTAATGTCTGGCTCAGTACCGGCACCATCATGCCACCTGCAAAAGCCGCCACGGCCTGGCTCGACAGCAACAGAATTTGGTTATCGCTAAACAAAGACCACAGAGGTAAAGCAAGCCCTATGAACCCCGTAATTTCACTCAATATCAGAACCGGAATGGGTGGCATTTTGCTCAGAAGTTTCTCCGCCAAATAGCTCCCTGGAATCCCAGGCGCTAACGCCAGAATATAGGCAAGCGTCAATACAGAGGGTTTTGCTTCAAGCGTGAGGAGTTTTCCAAAAACAATCACGTAAGTCAGACCATTTCCTATAGAGGAAAGGAGTAATGCAGCGCCCAGGAGGGCAAACCAGCGATGCTGGCGAAGCGTACGCAGAATGAGAAAAAACATAGGTTATCCCTTATCAACAAGCACAAGTAACTCACCGACAATGGTGTCGGCATTAAAGCTGTGTTTATCGTTAAGGGAACAACTACATTGGTAAGAAACTCGTGTTGAATAACCGCTTCAAACTGTAGCCAACAACGCGCAGAAAATCACCTGCCAATTTTATCCCGCAATTTTAGCCAGCATTCTGGCGAGATCATCGCGGCTCAATGGATGCCGGTCAGTCACGTAATGCAGCGTCATGCCTTCAATAAAAGCATCCAGTGTTCGGGCGGTAATCGGGTCAAAGAATGCCTCCAACACCTGTTGGCTGCGGCACATCCAGTCCTGCATGATGATTTTTAGTTCAGGGTTACGATTAGCGTAGGCGTAAAGTTGATACATCACTTGCAGGTTGTAAGACGTCGCAATTTTCTCTCCGCAAATCATATCAACGATGGCTTCGCAAGCCTCATCGCGATTACATGCTTGTTCCATTCGGGTGCGATAGTCGTCGGACATCTGATATGCAAATTGCGTGAATGCTTCACTCAGTAATGATTCGATACCGTCGAAATAGTACGTCATCGAACCTAATGAGACCCCCGCAGCCTCGGCAATTTTACGGTGCGTGATATGGCTAATACCATGTTCTACCAACATATCCAACGTAGCTTGTAGTATACGTTCGCGTCTGTCGGGATCGTTGCGGCGCGGGGCTTTGCTCATATTTTTCACTCGGTAATAACGGGCCAAAAGAGTTTACCAGGCAATGTGTACAAATGTACACAAACTTGCTAGTGTAATTTCCATTCGCCGCTACACGGTATTTCCATGTCAACTGCCATTCACAATCGCAAAGCTACACAACGTCGTACCTGGGCATTATTCGCCTTTTTCTTCCTTCCCGGATTGGTCATGGCCTCATGGGCTACACGCACCCCCGCAATCAGAGACACGCTGAGTGTTTCGACGGCCGGTATGGGGATTGTGTTGTTTGGCCTGTCGATAGGCTCGATGAGCGGCATCCTTTGCTCCGGCTGGCTGGTTAAGCGTTTTGGTACCCGCACTATTATCCGTAGCGGCATGACAATAATGGTAACGGGTATGCTGGTGATGGGTGTTGCGCTGTTCCTCTCATCCCCAATTTTGTTCGCGGTTGGTCTGGCTATTTTGGGTGCGGGGCTGGGTTCGTCAGAGGTTGCGATGAACGTAGAAGGTGCCATTGTTGAAGGATTGCTCAACAAAACCGTGTTACCGATGATGCATGGTTTTTACAGCCTCGGAACACTGGCGGGCGCGGGCATTGGCATGAGTTTAACTGCCTTGAACATAAGCGCATACGGGCACCTGTTGGTAATTGGTTTGCTGGTTATCACGCCGATTATTATTGCAATCAGCGCGATTCCACAGGGTGTCGGGAAGAATAATGCAAACGCGGATGCTCAAAACCCGCACGAACCTCACCCGCCCTTTTATAAAGATCTGCAATTACTTTTAATTGGCACCATTGTGCTGGCCATGGCCTTTGCTGAAGGCTCTGCGAACGACTGGCTCCCCTTGCTGATGGTTGACGGCCACGGCTTTAGCCCGACATCTGGCTCAATGATTTATGTCGGCTTTACTCTGGGGATGACTGTTGGCCGCTTTACCGGTGGCTGGTTTATTGACCGCTATAGCCGTGTGACGGTGGTTCGTGCCTGTGCGTTGATGGGCATTTTAGGCGTTGGCTTAATTATCTTTGTCGATAACACTTTTGTGGCTGGTGTTTCCGTCATTCTATGGGGATTGGGAACGTCGCTCGGTTTCCCATTAACGATTTCTGCCGCAGGGGATACCGGGCCTGATCCCGCAACTCGTGTCAGTGTCGTCGCTGCTTCTGGTTATATTGCGTTCCTCGTGGGGCCACCGCTGCTGGGCTTCCTCGGTGAACATTACGGCCTGCGTCTGGCCATGCTGGTGGTACTTGCATTGATGGTTGTCGCAGCACTCGTTGCGAAAGCCGTTGCTAAACCTACAGACCTTGTTACCCAATCGCTTCAACGGAGAACTCGATGAGTGTGAAATTAATTGCCGTCGACATGGATGGTACGTTCCTCGACGATAACAAAGAGTACAACCACACGCGTTTTGCGCAGCTGTACGCGCAGATGAAAGAGCAAGAGATTCGTTTCGTGGTCGCCAGTGGTAACCAATATTATCAGCTAATCTCATTTTTCCCGGAGATTGCTCACGAGATCTCTTTCGTTGCGGATAACGGTGGTTGGGTGGTCAGTGAAGGCAAAGACATGTTTAACGGTGAGCTGACGAAACAGCAATTTAATACCGTTATCGACCACCTGCTCACGCTGCCTCATGTAGACATCATCGCCTGTGGAAAGCACAACGGTTATACCCTGAATAGCTATGATGATGCGTTCATCAAAATGGCGCGTATGTACTATTACCGTCTTGAACTGGTCGATAATTTTTCCGGGCTCGACGATGTGTTCTTTAAGTTCGCGCTCAATCTACCGGACGACCTGCTAGACGACACCATGTGTTCACTGGAAAAAATACTTGAGGGCATCGTGGTGCCGGTAACCAGCGGCCATGGCTCGATTGACCTCATTATTCCAGGCGTTCATAAAGCTAACGGTTTGCGGATTTTGCAGGAAAAATGGGGTATTGATGACAGTGAAGTCGTCACCTTTGGCGATGGTGGCAATGATATTGAAATGCTTCGCCAGGCCAAATTCGGTTTTGCGATGGCTAATGCCCCCGAAAAAATTAAGCAGATTGCGTCTTACCAGGCCGGGCATTGCAACCAGCAAGGCGTATTAGATGTGATTGAAAAAATAGTGAAAAAAGAAGCGCCGTTTAGCGCGTGATGGAATTTGAGGGGCTGAAAAGCCCCTCTCCTATTTTCGGTCTACAGCTGCTTCATCAATCGCAACAAGCCGTAACCCACTAGTGCCGCCCACACCAACATAGGCAAAGAATAATAGTGGAAACGAATCCAGATGCGGCGATCGTTAGCCATACGCAGTGCAATCAAGTTGGCAAGCGAGCCTGGCAGCAAGCCAAAACCGCCGATGTTCACCGCGAAAGCGAGTAACACGGAAGCGGGAACGTAATTTAGCAGCAATATAGTCGAGGGCACGTTGCTGATAACCTGTGATAAACCGATTCCCAGCGCAAATAACCCACTGTTCGAAAGCTGGTTTATTCCCGCTAATGCGTGTTGCAACACCGGAAGCTGGGTTATCAGATAGACATCAATAAACATCACCATAAAGACCAGCAACAAGCTCCAGTCGATACTCAACAATACGCGGCGCGCCAGAAGTAAAAAGCCCGCGGCAACCACCGCTAGCCCCCAGACTTCCAGCTTTAATTCCAGTGCGACAACAAAGACAACGTAAAGCACTACACAACTGAATACGAGGCGCGGCTGCCAGTCATGCCGCTTATCATGGGCCTGATAAATGAGTGGTTTGCTGGTAAAACAGAACCAACAAAGTACCAGCAGGCTGAGCATTATTGCCAGCGCCACAGGCATCATCTGCCAGGTAAATTCGCCAAACGACAATCCCGAGCGCCCCCACAGCAAAATATTCTGCGGATTGCCTATTGGCGTCAGCATAGATCCTGCATTCACCGCCAACGCTTCAAAGATGATCAATCGATTTATGGGGATTGCGCAGAGTTTTTTTAGCGTAATCGTCAATGGCACGATAATAAACAGTGCAACGTCGTTGGTCAGAAATGTTGAAAGCAACCCTGCCGCGCTGACTAAAAACATCGCCAGTGTTCGTTCATTGGCAAAACGCTTCACCATACGGCGGCCGAGCACATCGAAATAGCCACTCAGTTCCACGCCTTTGGTCAACATCATCAGCCCCGCAAGCGTAATGATGGTGTGCCAGTCGATGGCATGAACCCAACGCTGCGGCTGAAAAGGTGCAACAAAACTCAGGACAATGCCCGCGAGAAGCAATAAATGAAGAAAACGATCGCGAGCAAACGGACGAAGTACGATTTGCCGCATAACTACCGGAGCCCTCGTTGCTCGCTAAACAAGCGAAAAGCCTCAAGCGTCTCTTCACTCACGTGGTGCTCCACACCTTCTGCGTCAATCCTTGCGGTTTCCGGGCTGATACCCAACGCGAGGAAAAAGTTTTCGACGATCTGATGGCGCTCCCGGCTCATTTGCGCCAGTTTTTCACCTTCGGCAGTCAAAAACACACCGCGCCAGGGAATTTGTTGAATTAACCCAACCGAGGCGAGTCGCTTTAACATTTTTGCAACCGTAGGTTGAGAGACGCCAAGCCGTGCGGCCATATCAACCTGGCGGACTTCCCCTACTTCACGAATCAAATCTGAAATCAGCTCAACATAATCGTCAATTAACTCACGACGATGTGCTTCCCGAACCTGTCGAAAGCCTTCTACATGCTCTTCGACGTTTACCAACTGCGTCACTTTCTCTTTGTTTTTTTGGCCAGTCGTACGGCTCATGATGCTTCCTCTTGCAGTGGCGCGGTATCGTCCCATGACGATGTTTGCCCCATTGTAAACCAGCATCACTCAAGCACAAAAATTTAACGAATTAGCAATAGCTATACAATATAGCCTGTGCTATATCTGTATGTAATGCAGTCAGCCTTGAACGGAAGTAAGGGCCGCAGAATTAGACAGGAGGGTTATATGAATGAATTTAAGAGGTGCATGAGCGTGTTTACACATTCCCCGTTTCAGGTGCGGCTAATGCTGCTCAATATGTTATGTGAATGGGTTTCAGGGAAACCCCAGCAGGGCGAGAAACCAAAGCCATAGGCAGTCGCCCTGCCTTCTTCCTTTTCAGTCACGGCTCAACGGTAGCTGCCATCAGTTTGTAAATTTTCATATCGATAGACCCCATGAATAGCGTCGTTTGCCGCGCCTTAACCCCACGATTTGTCGGATTTGCTAGCTGCTTCGCAAAACACATTTCGCTTATCAGTTGATCTTCTTATCGTACCGCTCTATCTTCTTGCAGCCCTGTACATGAATCGGCTCGCAGATGCGGTCCAAACTCCCTTCTTTCTCCGTCTGTCAGGCAGGTTCTCACCCTCGTCGCCAGGGTTTTCGCATGGCGTTTAGTAGATCTCGGTAAACATGAATTTAACGGTTAAAGATACCCTGACGATCCGCGCAATTGCGCTTAATCCGTGGACTGGTTTTTATTTCCTTCAGTCTTTATTGATTAACTTCGCACTCGGTTATGAATTTAGCATTCTGTATGCAGTGGCATTCAGTTGTTTATTACTTTTGCTTTGGCGCAGTGCACCAAAATTGCAGAAAGGATTGCTGGCTGTCTGTAGCGTAATTGCAGCAATGTATTTCCCGTTTGGACAGGCTTACGGCGCACCAAACTTTAATACCCTACTTGCCCTGCATTCGACCAACTTTGAAGAATCCACGGAGATAATGACCATCTTCCCGTGGTACAGCTATTTGGTATCGGTATTTATTCTGGCACTTGGCGTTATTGCCTTACGCCGTAAAATCGCACCAAAGAAAAGAACATGGTGCCATTTCGACAGTTTATGTCTGGTCATAAGCGTAGTGTGTTTCTTCGTCGCGCCGGTACAAAACCTGGCGTATGGCGGCGTATTTAAAATTAAAGACTCCGGTTATCCGGTGTTCCGCTTTGTTAAAGATGTGGTTGTTAACAACCAGGAAGTGATTGACGAACAAACGCGCATGCAGGCTTTCGCACAAATGAAAGACACCTGGAATGTGCTGGCGGTGAAACCGAAATATCACACTTATGTCGTGGTGATTGGTGAAAGTGCGCGACGCGACGCGCTGGGCGCATTTGGCGGCCACTGGGATAACACCCCGTTCGCAAGCCAGGTAAACGGCAATCTGTTTATGGATTATGTCGCCGCCAGTGGCTCCACGCAAAAATCACTTGGCATGACGCTCAACCGCGTCGTTGACGGCAAACCGCAATATCAGGACAGCATTATTACGCTGGCAAACCGCGCAGGTTTCCAGACCTGGTGGTTTTCAAACCAGGGGCAAATTGGCGAGTATGACACCGCCATCGCCAGTATCGCCAAACGCGCCGATGAAGTGCATTTCTTGAAAAACGGCGATTTTGAAGCGGATAAGAATACACGCGACGAAGCATTGTTGAAGATGACAGCACAGGTGTTTGCAACTCCGCGCACCACGCCGCAATTAATTGTGCTGCATTTGATGGGTTCGCATCCGCAAGCGTGCGATCGTACTCAGGGCAAATATACGGACTTTGTGCAGTCGAAAGAGACATCTTGTTATCTCTACAGCATGACGCAAACCGACGAGCTGTTGAAACAGCTTTATCAACAGTTGCAAAACAGCGGCGAGAGCTTCTCAATGGTTTACTTCTCTGACCATGGCCTTGCTTTCAAAGAGCGCGGCACAGATGTGCAATATCTGGCGCATGATGACGAGTTCCAGCAAAACTTCCAGGTGCCGTTTATGGTACTTTCAAGTGATGATAAAGAGCATCGCCAAATAAAAGCACGCCGCTCAGCGAATGATTTCCTGAATTTCTTCTCGGCCTGGACGGGGATTAAAACCAAAGAGTTGATGCCGAAGTACAAGTTCATTTCCGAGCAAAACGCAGGGCCAATCTTCATCACCAACTTTAAGCTCAAGAAGGTGGACTATACACACCTGCAGACGGACGTGTTCGAAACCCATACGCGTTAATCTTATTCCTCTAATGCGTTGGCGTTCCGGCGTCAAATCAAACGGGGAATTTTAGATAAAAAAAATCCGCCACATGGGCGGATTTTTATTTTCACTGTTTAAAGTGAAATTAGAAGCGGTAACCCACGCCTGCGATCCAGGTGCCAACATCAACGTTACGGATGCGGCTCTGCTCGTAGGAAACGTCAAGAGCAACGTTTTCCATTGGGTTAAACTGCATACCTGCGCCGTAAGAGAAACCGTAATCGCTGGTATCAGCTTTAGCTGGGTAATCAGTAGACTGGAATTTACCGTAACCAACACCGACTACACCGTAGATGCTTGCCCAATCGTTGATGCGGTAAGCAGGACCAGCAGTGATGCCGTAGTATTGTGATTTGTTATACTGACCAGCATCAGAGTTATTTTTCTCGGTGTATGTGAAAGAACCGATGTAACCCAGCGGGGTGTCGTTTTCATAACGGTATTTCAGGTTGAAACCGCCAGCTTTGTTGGCTTTGCCCTGCATATCGCTTTGTGCGTAGCCGCCAGTTACGGTGCTAGCTGCAGATGCGGTACCAACGGAAACGGCCAGAACACAAGCCAGTGCTGAAAGACATGCAATTTTTTTCATAATCCACCTCAAATGTGCTTCAAGTAACTTCTAAGTTTCTAATATATCAAAATTACGTATGAAACTCTGCGATATTTACGTTGTCTAAAGATTTCTTTCATGTAACAGAACATTTCCATTACATTCTAGCTCCTTCAAATCGCAGACTTTTTAGCAAAAAGTGCCACAATTATTGGCAGGAACAGCCACGCCGTCATCCAGATAATTCTTAAACTTATTTGGACGAAAATTAAGCAATCACACAATTATAGTACTGTATCAGGTTATTAATTTTTTCAATGAATTCTCAACGAGCCATAAGTTATTCATTTACACTGGGGTTACTTTTATTTTCTTGACCGAACTCGACACTGACCCACAGGAAGCAGGATGCCGTTATCGCCACGTAAGACCCCCGTTTGGTTACCCATCGTCGTACTTTTGATTGCCATGACCTCCATTCAAAGTGGCGCCTCGCTTGCCAAATCATTATTCCCGCTGGTCGGTGCACCAGGTGTGACCGCACTGCGCCTGGCTTTGGGTACGCTGATTCTGGTCGTCGTGTTTAAACCGTGGCGACTGCGCTTTAAAGCGGAACAACGATTCCCTTTGCTGATGTATGGGCTGGCACTCGGAGGAATGAACTACCTCTTTTATTTATCTATTCAGACCGTACCGCTGGGGATTGCCGTAGCTCTTGAGTTCACCGGGCCACTTGCCGTGGCATTATTCTCATCGCGCCGCGCCGTGGATTTTATCTGGGTGATTTTAGCGGTGCTGGGTTTGTGGTTCCTGTTGCCGCTGGGGCAGTCTATTTCGAGTGTTGATTTAGTGGGTGCTGCGTATGCGCTGGGCGCCGGGGCCTGTTGGGCAATTTACATCCTGTTTGGTCAAAAAGCAGGGGTCGATCACGGCCCGGCAACGGTGGCTTTCGGTTCGCTGATTGCGGCAATTATCTTTGTGCCCATTGGCGCATGGCAGGCGGGGGAAGCGTTATGGCACTGGTCGCTCATACCGCTAGGTCTTGGCGTGGCGATTTTGTCTACAGCACTTCCCTATTCACTGGAAATGATCGCTCTGACCCGTTTACCGACGCGCACATTTGGTACGCTGATGAGCATGGAACCAGGGCTTGCGGCATTGTCCGGTATGTTGTTCCTCGGTGAGCACCTGACTCTGGTGCAATGGCTGGCATTGCTCTCCATTATTGCAGCGTCTGTGGGCTCAACGCTTACGCTCAAGAAAGAAACCCAGATTACCCGCGTCGATGTAAATTAACCTTGCACATTATTTACCGTGGTTATTGTGGCCACGGTAAATATTTACTGCCGTTCAACTACTTATATTCTGTCAAATCATCGCGCGAAAATAATTATTATTCCCATTCATCGTTCATGCTTTGTTTACTTCCGTTACGTCTCGCAACATTTAATTAAAAGTAATTTACTAACAATGAGTTACTAAAATCCACTCAACCTCTGCTATTAATCTGATAGGTTTTACCTGCTCCGTTGAGTCCTGAATCCGGTGCTATACTTATTCCCGGTAATTCATTGGATATAACATCAAGAGGACGAAAGATTATGACTACCGCTAAACTGGTAAAAACCAAATCTACCAACCTGCTATATACCCGTAACGATGTTGCAGACAGCGAAAAAAAAGCCACCATTGAGCTGTTAAATCGCCAGGTCATCCAGTTGATTGATTTGTCGTTGATTACCAAACAAGCGCACTGGAATATGCGTGGCGCTAATTTTATTGCCGTTCATGAAATGCTTGACGGTTTCCGCACTGCACTGACCGATCATCTTGACACCATGGCCGAGCGCGCCGTTCAACTCGGAGGCGTAGCACTCGGTACAACACAAGTTATTAACAGTAAAACTCCCCTGAAAAGCTATCCGCTGGACATTCACACCGTTCAGGATCACCTGAAAGAATTAGCAGATCGTTACGCGATTGTGGCGAACGATGTTCGTAAGGCAATTAGTGAGGCGAAAGACGAAGATACCGCCGACATTCTTACTGCCGCCTCGCGCGATCTGGATAAATTCCTGTGGTTTATTGAGTCAAATCTCGATTAATTGCTAGCAGATTGTTACCCATCCTCCCGTTTACGGGAGGATGAATGCACTGTTTTAGCGCATAAAATTGTTCAACCCTGCCGCGAAAGTTACCCATTTGTAATAATCACTTCACACAATCGTTAACGGGTGATTGTTTTGACGCCGCAATTTGCGGTAAAACTAGACTTCAACACTTCCTCTCACTTTACGCACCAAAATTGGGCACCATAACAGTGCATCGCAACTGGCTTGCAACCATTATTGTGCAATGTTACATATTCACATCCTTGCAAAAACAGTAGGTTAAAAACCTGGCATGATTTTTCCATGTTGCCGCTTACTGATGCAGGGGATTGCCCCATGGACTAACAAGGAAATGCTATGAAGTCGATTTTAAAAGTTTCACTGGCTGCACTGACCCTGGCTTTCGCGGTTTCTTCCCACGCCGCGGATAAGAAACTGGTCGTTGCGACCGACACCGCATTCGTTCCTTTTGAATTCAAACAAGGCGATAAATACGTCGGTTTTGATATCGATTTATGGGATGCCGTAGCAAAAGAACTCAAACTGGATTACACCCTCAAGCCTATGGATTTCAGCGGTATCATTCCTGCGCTGCAAACCAAAAATATTGACCTGGCGCTGGCGGGTATTACCATCACAGAAGAACGCAAAAAAGCTATCGAGTTCTCAGACGGCTACTATAAAAGCGGCCTGCTGGTGATGGTTAAAGCTGATAATGACTCAGTAAAAAGCGTTAAAGATCTCGACGGTAAAGTTGTTGCTGTGAAGAGCGGTACCGGTTCTGTTGATTACGCAAAAGCTAACATCAAAACTAAAGACCTGCGTCAGTTCCCGAACATCGACAACGCATACATGGAACTGGGCACCAACCGTGCTGATGCCGTTCTGCACGATACGCCAAACATTCTGTACTTCATCAAAACTGCGGGTCAGGGCAAGTTCAAGGCTGTAGGTGATTCTCTGGAAGCACAGCAGTACGGTATCGCCTTCCCTAAAGGTAGTGATGACCTGCGTGTTAAAGTCAACGGCGCTCTGAAAACGTTGAAAGAGAACGGCAAGTACAACGAAATCTACAAAAAATGGTTCGGCACTGAACCAAAATAATAATTCTAAAGTTATTACGTAAGACCTCGGGGGCGGCTTTCGCCCCTGCTATTTTTAAGATACCCATTAGCATTTGAGCAGCAGATAGCCGGCAAGGACGCACAATCCTGCGGCTTGAAGGATGATGGGCATAAACCACGGTATACAACAGGAACACATCATGGAGTTTGACTGGAGTGCCATTTGGCCTGCAATCCCGCTTTTGATTGAAGGCGCCAAAATGACTTTGCTGATTTCGGTCATCGGGTTATTTGGCGGTCTGATAATTGGTCTGGTCGCGGGCTTCGCCCGTACTTACGGCGGCTGGATTGCCAATCACATCGCATTAGTTTTTATTGAAGTCATCCGCGGTACGCCAATTGTCGTACAGGTAATGTTTATCTACTTCGCCTTACCTATGGCTATCCCTGACCTGCGCATCGATCCGTTTAGTGCGGCTGTTGTCACGATTATGATCAACTCCGGTGCCTACATTGCGGAAATAACCCGCGGTGCGGTGCTGTCGATTCATAAAGGTTTTCAGGAAGCGGGTCTGGCTCTCGGCCTGTCTAAGCGCGAAACCATACGCCACGTGATTATGCCGCTGGCACTGCGTCGTATGCTGCCGCCATTGGGTAACCAGTGGATTATCAGCATCAAAGATACGTCGTTGTTTATCGTTATCGGTGTGGCTGAGCTGACGCGTCAGGGGCAAGAAATCATTGCCGGAAACTTCCGCGCGCTGGAGATTTGGAGCGCCGTTGCGGTCTTCTATCTGATTATTACTTTGGTGCTGAGCTTCGTGCTGCGTCGCCTTGAAAGAAGGATGAAAATCCTGTGATTGAATTTAAAAACGTTTCTAAGCACTTTGGCAAAACCCAGGTGCTGCACAATATCGACCTCAACATTAAACAGGGCGAAGTAGTGGTGATTATCGGGCCGTCTGGCTCCGGTAAATCCACGCTGCTGCGCTGTATCAACAAGCTTGAAGACATCACCAGCGGTGACCTGTTTGTTGATGGTCTGAAAGTTAACGACCCGAAAGTCGATGAGCGCCTGATTCGTCAGGAAGCGGGCATGGTGTTCCAACAGTTCTATCTGTTCCCACATCTGACCGCGCTGGAAAACGTCGCTTTTGGCCCGATTCGTGTCCGTGGCCTGAAAAAAGAAGCCGCCGACAAATTGGCTAAAGAGTTACTGGCGAAAGTTGGGCTGGCAGAACGTGCGCATCACTATCCGTCAGAGCTATCTGGCGGCCAGCAACAGCGTGTGGCGATTGCCCGTGCATTGGCAGTTAAGCCCAAAATGATGCTGTTTGATGAACCGACCTCAGCCCTTGACCCGGAACTGCGTCACGAAGTTCTGAAGGTTATGCAGGATCTGGCTGAAGAAGGTATGACTATGGTTATCGTCACGCACGAAGTGGGATTTGCCGCCAAAGTCGCATCGCGCCTGATCTTCATTGATAAAGGCCGTATTGCTGAAGATGGCAATCCGCTTGAGCTGATTGAAAACCCGCCAAGCCAGCGTTTACAGGAATTTTTGCAGCACGTTTCTTAGTATTCCCCACCCTCTCCTCACCGAGAGGGTATTCTCCTGCTTCCCATATCCACACTTCGTTCAGTCAGTATTTCAGGCCGAAATCTGTAAACCTTGCAGGTTTTCCGTTCACCAGAACCTTCCCGCTACTCGCAAAGTGTCACCAGCTCCTGAACTCAATAATGTGACTAAAAGACAGTACCTGAGCGAACAAAGAAGAACACTCCCAATACCAGATTATTCCCGTTTTCTAATCCATCGATCCCCACCCTCTATACTTATTCCTTTGTGTGACTTTTCGTTCGGAGGAATGCCGTGCCGCTACTCTTGCTACTGCTGTGCATGTTTAGCTTTCAAATCCAGGCTGTCACTCTCCCGACAGCGGCTGTTGCCGCCTCTGCTCAACAAAACACGACAGCCCCACCCGCTGAACCCAATCTTGAAGAAAAAAAGAAAGCCTACTCCGCCCTGGCCGATGTGTTGGATAACTCGCAGTCGCGCGATGAACTGATTGGGCAATTGCGCAAAGTGGCCGCCACTCCGCCGCCGGAACCGGTTCCTGCCATCGCGCCGCCAGAACAACTTAGCGAAGACAAAACCGTTCTCGAAAATGTTACAGATATCAGCCGATACTACGGCGGCGAGCTTGCACAACGCTTCGCCCAGCTACAGCGCAATATCACAGGCTCACCGCACAAGGCGTTCAATCAACAAACTTTTTATAACGCACTGACGCATTTCGCGATGCTCGCCGCTTCCATTTTCGCCTTCTATCTGTTGATTCGTGCCTGCATGACACCGGTCTGGACGCGTATGGGGAAATGGGGCCGCAAAAAGAATCGTGACCGTTCGAGCTGGTTTCACCTGCCGCTGATGATCATCGGTGCATTTATCATTGATTTGCTATTGCTGGCATTAACGATATTCGTCGGGCAAATATTCAGTGACATGATGAACGCGGGCAATCGCACTATTGCCCGTCAGCAAGGGCTATTCCTGAATGCCTTCGCGCTTATTGAATTTTTCAAAGCGATTTTACGTTTGATTTTCTGCCCACGCTTTCCTGATCTCCGCCCTTTCCCGGTATCCGACCAAAAAGCCCGTTACTGGAACATTCGCCTCGCAGGGCTGAGCAGCCTGATTGGTTACGGGATTCTGGTCGCAGTACCGATTATTTCCAACCAGGTGAATGTGCAAGTCGGTGCAATAATCAACGTAGTGATTATGTTGTGCATCACCCTCTGGGCGCTGTATCTGATTTTCCATAACAAACACCCAATACAGCACAGCCTGATTCAATTAGCTGACCGCTCTATGGCATTTTTTAGCCTGTTTATTCGTGGCTTCGCACTGGTCTGGCATTGGTTGGCAAGTGCCTACTTTGTGACACTGTTTTTCCTTTCGCTTTTCGATCCTGGAAACAGCCTGAAGTGGATGATGGCGGCATCATTGAACAGCCTGGCAATTATCAGTATTGCGGCGTTTGTTTCAGGGATGTTGTCGCGCTGGCTGGCGAAAACCATCACCCTTTCACCGCAGGTGCAACGTAATTACCCTGAGCTACAAAAACGGCTTAACGGCTGGATTTCCGCAGCCCTGAAACTGGCACGTATCCTGACAGTCTGTGTAGCCATTATGATGCTGCTGAATGCCTGGGGGCTGTTTGATCTCTGGGCGTGGATTTCCAACGACGCCGGTGAGAAGACCATCGATATCCTTATCCGCATTGTACTTATTTTACTGTTCTCAGCCGTTGGCTGGACGTTGCTGGCAAGTTTGATTGAAAACCGCCTGGCGTCTGATATTCATGGTCGCCCGATGCCAAGCGCCCGGACCCGTACGCTGCTAACGCTATTCCGCAACGCGCTGGCGGTAGTTATCAGCACCATCACCATCATGATTTTGCTTTCGGAAATTGGCGTGAATATCGCCCCATTACTGGCCGGCGCTGGCGCGCTGGGTTTGGCGATAAGTTTTGGCGCGCAAACGCTGGTGAAAGATATTATTACCGGCGTCTTTATCCAGTTTGAAAACGGGATGAATACCGGCGACTTAGTCACCATTGGGCCGATTACCGGCACCGTTGAACGAATGTCGATTCGTTCCGTGGGCGTGCGCCAGGACACCGGGGCGTACCACATCATTCCGTGGTCTTCGATAACCACCTTCGCGAACTTTGTTCGTGGCATTGGCTCATTTGTCGCGAACTATGACGTGGAGCGCCAGCAAGATGTCGATAAAGCGAACCGAATTCTGAAAGAAGCCGTCAACGAACTGATGGAGCAGGAAGATATTCGTAAGCTGGTGATTGGCGAGCCGTCTTTTGCTGGAATCGTCGGGTTGACCAACCAGGCCTTTACCGTGCGTGTCTCGTTCACCACACAACCGCTGAAACAGTGGTCGGTGCGATTCGCTTTAGATGGGATGGTGAAAAAACACTTTGACGCGGCAGGTATTCGACCGCCCGTGCAAACAGTGCAGGTAATGCAACCTGTTGCAGACGCGGCTCAAGCGCTACAGGACTCACAGGTAGCGGCGGGAACCCTGCCACCTGCAAATCCTACGGTATAATTATTTGTATCGCGTAGCGGCCCAACGAGCGCGTTGTGCGTCGTTCATAAAGGTCCAGGCTATGAAACGACTCTGTTTCTGCCCCTGGGCCATCTCTTTCTTCACCACCTTCTCAACGCCGGCTTCCTGCAAAGCGCGATAAATCAAAGGCAGGTTTTCGCCGCGCGAAACCAAAGAGGTGAACCACTGCACCTGACGGGCAAACGCTTTGCTCTCGTTAACCATTTGGCTAACAAATGCCACTTCGCCACCTACGCACCACAGCTCTTGCTCGCGGCCACCAAAGTTCAGCGCAGCCCCTTCATCCTGGCCGAGATTACGGCGTTTACGCTCGCTACCGCTACGGGCAGCCTGCGCGGAATCGTGGAAAGGCGGGTTACACAATGTGGCATCAAACATTTCATTCTTATGAATAACGCCCGGCAAAATCGCGGTCGGTGTTTTCTGGCGGCGCAAACGAATTTGTCGCGTCAGCCCCGGATTGGCATCAATGATAGCCGTTGCGCTGCTGATGGCTTCAGGATCGACATCCGTTCCGGTAAAGCGCCAGCCGTATTCATGCTGGCCAATCAATGGATAAATACAGTTCGCGCCCACCCCCACATCCAACACCGAAGCCTGCGAAGGCACCACGCCGCCATTACCTTCTGCCAGCAAATCGGCCAGATGGTGAATGTAATCAGCACGGCCTGGTACGGGTGGGCAAAGAAAACCTTCTGGAATATCCCACTGTTTCACACCGTAGAAATGCGCCAACAGCGCCTGATTCAGCGCTTTGACCGCCATTGGGTCGGCAAAATCAACCGTGGTCTCGCCATGTGGACCTGGGCGTAGAAATGCGCTCAGCGCCGGGCTGCTTTGCTCAAGCGCCGGAAAATCATAACGGTCACGATGACGGTTGCGTGGGTGCAGACCCGGTTTGGTGGTGGCAGGGGTTTTCATTGCAGCTTCTCCTTGTGTGGGCGCGTAAGATACTCTGTGAAGCCTGATGGGTAAATAATAAATCAACAAAGGTGCGCTATGTCTAAACGCTATTACTACGAACCTGCTGACGGTCATGGTTTGCCACACGACCCGCTCAACGCCATTATCGGCCCCCGCCCAATCGGCTGGATTGCATCGTATAACCCGCAAGGAATGCGTAATCTCGCGCCATACAGCTTCTTTAACTGCTTTAATTATCGACCGCCGATTATTGGTTTCGCCAGCAGCGGCTGGAAAGATAGCGTGCAGAATATCCTTGAGACAAAAGAATTTGTCTGGAACCTCACCACGCGTGAATTAGCCGAACAGATGAATGAAACTTCCGCCACCTTGCCGCGCGGTGAAGATGAATTTGTTCGCGCCGGTTTAACGCCGGTAGCAGGGCGAAAAGTTAAAGCCAGCTTAGTTGCGGAAAGCCCGGTCAACTTCGAGTGTCGCCTGTCGCAATGTATTCAACTGACTGGTGCAGACGGTACAGCTATCAATACCTGGCTGGTGCTGGGCGAAGTCGTGGCGGTTCATATTGATGAGGCGTTATTAAAAGACGGCATTTACCAGACTGCGCTGGCGCAGCCCGTCCTACGAGCGGGTGGCCCCTCGGCTTATTACACCATCGATGAAACACACCGTTTCGATCTGACTCGCCCTGATGCGCGATAAAACCAACGAAATCATAAACCTGCATCTATCTGATTTGTAAGTATTTCGTCAAGTTATGTCGTTCAAAAAACACGCACAAGTCCATCAGTTTTTTGCGTCTTTTATTTGTCGCATTGCACCTACACTTTCAGGGTTGATTATTTTTTAATCGACCCCTAAAGCGATGAGGATGTGATTATGAAAAAATTGCTCTATTTTTCTGCGGTTGTCACCCTTGCGGCATTACCGTTTGCAACCATGGCAGCCCAGGAATTGTCTGCGAACAACACCGGCCAACTTCGCCCGGCAGGAACCGTTTCTGTCACTGGCGCGGCGAATCTTGACGATCTGCAAACCAAACTTGGCGAGAAAGCGAAAGAAGAAGGTGCAAAAGGTTTTGTTGTTAACTCTGCTAGCGGTGAAAACCGGATGTTCGGCACCGCGACTATTTATAAATAGTCTCAACTATTTATCCCCGGGGTATCAGCCATAACGGTTTCCTTATTTGGAAACCGTTTTTTTATGGCTACCTTTATCGTTCTAATTATTTCCAGAATAAATAACAATGGTAAATCCGAGTTATCGCATCGGTAATTTCTTGCTGTTTATTTTTGGATAATTAAATCCCTTCCTTTATGGAACTAAAAATATTTCCCGATTAAATAAAAGAGAGTGAGCGAGAACACAAAAACAGTAAAAGCACTCTGGTTAATTGAAAAATGTGAAGTCGACATAACATTGCTATCAGACAAATATCATAAGATGTCATACAGCAATTTGGGCATCTCATCGTTACTTAACATTTTTCGCAGGGAGCATTTTCATGAAATTTCTAACCTTACCTCGCCAACTGCTTTGTGCTTCGCTTATTACGCTCTGTGCCACTGGTGCAAATGCAGCAGACAAGATAACCCTGAAGCTTGCTCATAACCTGGAACGCAGCCATGTAGTACACCAGGCTTTTGAAGAACTTGCCAAAGAGGTACAACAACTTTCTGACGGCAATATGCGTATTCGTATTTATCCAAGCAGCCAAATGGGTAGTGCCCGTGAAACACTGGAGCTATTGCAAAATGGCGCGCTGGATATGACTAAAGGTTCTGCCAGTGATTTAGAATCTTTCGACAATACATACGCTATTTATAATTTGCCGTACTTATTTAAAGACCAGGCGCATTTTGATCGTGTGGTATTTGGCGAAGTCGGCAAAGAAATTATGGACTCGACAAAAGATAAAGGCTTCTTTGCTATTTCCGCCTATGTTGCTGGCACCCGTAGTTTTTACGCGAAAAAGCCTATTACCAAACCAGAAGATTTAAAAGGGCTCAAAATTCGTGTGCAGGCCAGCCCAACGACGCTGAAAATGGTTGAGTTAATGGGTGGTTCGCCAACACCTATTTCATTTGGTGAAGTGTATACAGCCATGCAGCAAGGCGTGGTAGACGGAGCGGAAAATAACGTTCCGTCATGGGTTCAGACTCGCCATATTGAAATCGCCAAAGTGTTCTCAGAAGATGAACATACCTCTATTCCTGACTTCCTCGTTATCTCCACTAAAACCTGGGACAAGCTCTCCCCGGAACAGCAACAAATTCTGATGAAAGCGGCGAAAAACTCCGAAGCATATCAACAAAAACTTTGGGCAAAAGTCGATTCAGATTCCCGCGCGCAGGCTAAAGCAATGGGCGCAACTATTTTAGCTGTTGATAAAGCCCCATTCCGTGCAGCAGTAAAACCGCTGTATGACGATTTTGCCAAAGATCCAAAACAGGCTGCACTGCTGGCTAAATTCGAAGCCGCGGCTGAGTAATTTGGACGTCGAATACCCATGAGTATTCGAGTTGCAGGTCGGCGTGAAGATCGCTCATACCTGCAACTTCAAGGATGGTGGGTATAGAGCAGATATATTGCGGGTGAAGCAACTTCACCCGCACTGATAAAGCTAATTTTCTCAGGTATGCAAAATGATACTTAAGCCCATCAAGCTTGCGGTAGACCGAACTATTGCCACCTTTTCAGTCCTGGTGATGATAGCGCTGGTTTTCTGTGTGGTATGGCAGGTTTTCAGCCGCTACGTTCTTAATCAGCCCAGCACATTGACCGATGAACTGGCACGTTTTCTGATGATTTGGGTCGGGCTGCTTGGCGCGTCTTATACGGTGGGTGCACAGCGCCACCTGTCCATCGATTTTCTTGCAATGATGCTGCCAGATAGCAAAAAACCGCTGCTAAACATCCTCGTCAACACGCTGATTCTGTTGTTCTCCGGAATGGTCATCGTCAATGGCGGGTTGAAACTCATTGAAAAAACGTTAGCCACCTCACAGCTCTCTGCGGCACTGCAAATCCCTATGGGTTACGTCTATATCGTGCTGCCATTAAGTGGCGCAATCATGATGTTTTACTCACTCTATTTTATCTTGACCGATGCCCAGTCATTAGTCTGCAAAGAGGGTAAATAATGGAAGCTTACATCGCCCTCACCTTATTTGGCGCGTTCTTCGTTCTGGTGTTTATCGGTGTTCCCATCTCGTTTGCGATTGGCATTGCCACCGTCTCTTCTATGCTGTTGATGTTCCCGTGGGATATCGCGGTAATCACCGTTTCACAGCGCCTGGCAAATGGTCTGGATAACTTTGCACTGCTGGCAATTCCATTCTTTATTTTTGCCGGAACACTGATGAACAGCGGCGGAATCGCCATCAGGTTAATTAACCTGGCGCAAATTATGGTGGGCCGCATTCCGGGTTCTCTGGGCCACGTTAACGTGCTGGCGAACATGATGTTTGGTTCGATTTCCGGCTCAGCGGTTGCCGCAGCGGCAGCCGTCGGAGGCACACTTTCGCCGATTCAAAATAAAGAGGGTTACGACCCGGCATTTTCAACCGCGGTTAACGTTTCGTCCTGTATTACTGGCCTGTTGATTCCGCCTTCTAACGTGCTTATCGTCTTCTCACTCACAGCGGGTGGCGTGTCGGTAGCCTCGTTGTTTATGGCTGGATATTTGCCGGGCATATTAATGGGCCTGTCGATAATGCTGGTCTGCTGGATTATTTCTAAGCGACGCGGCTACCCGGTCTCAGTACGTCCAACCTGCGCGATGGCGGCAAAAGCCTTCCTCGACGCGCTGCCAAGTTTGCTGCTGGTGATCATAGTCATGGGCGGGATTCTGGGGGGGGTATTCACCGCAACGGAAGCCTCGGCAATCGCTGTGGTCTATACTTTCGTGCTCTCGGTACTGATTTACCGTGAAGTGAAATGGCGCGATTTGCCGAAACTGATTCTGGATTCGGTCGTCACGACTTCCATTGTTCTGCTGCTGATTGGCTTCTCTGTTGGCATGTCCTGGGCAATGACCAATGCGGATATTCCGTACATGATCAGCGACACGTTAATGGGCATCTCGGACAACCCGCTGGTTATTCTGCTGCTGATTAACATTGTTCTGCTGATTGTCGGCATCTTTATGGATATGACGCCTGCGGTGCTGATCTTTACGCCAATCTTCCTGCCGATTGCGCAAGAGTTGGGTATGGACCCGGTTCACTTTGGCATCATGATGGTGGCGAACCTTTGCGTCGGGTTGCTGACACCTCCGGTCGGTAGCGCACTGTTTGTCGGCTGCTCTATCACGGGTGTTAAGATTCAGAATCTTATCAAACCCCTGCTGCCGTTCTACGCTGCACTGTTTGTCTCACTGATGCTGATAACCTACATCCCGTCGATTTCTCTGTTTATTCCAAGACTGCTGGGATTGATGTAAAGCCTGCCTTTGAAAGCGGCTTTCGGGCCGCTTGAAACTGATGCAAAACCTCTTTTATAGGTCGGATTAGCGTAGCGACATCCGACAACATCAATTAAGCAATCACATGATACTTTTATCAACCATCTGTGAATTATCTCACTTTATTCGCCGCTAACAATGTCTACTGTATGCAACACAAGAATTGTCTCTTGTGATTACTTACGGAGCGGTAATAATGAAAAACCTGATGGCCGCAATAGAAGCAAAGCTGATGCCGCTTGCGGGGCGAATGGCGCAACAACGCCATCTCGGCGCCATTCGCGATGCGTATATCTCGTTTATGCCCTTTATCATTGTGGGTTCAATCCTGCTGGTTATCTCCTCTTTCCCTAGCACGGCTTATCAACAGTTTATGGCATCGATTTTTGGTGAGGGCTGGTCTGCCACCATCGAAATCCCGTTTAATGCCATTTTCTCTACCATGGCGGTGTTTATTAGTTTCCTGGTTGCCTATCGTCTGGCCGAGCGCTATGACATCGACAAAATGTCGGCCGGGATTTTGTCGCTCTCGTGCTTTTTGATCCTCACCCCTTTCGCTAAAACCCAGGAGATTGGCAATCTGATCCCTATGGAGTGGCTTGGATCAAAAGGGTTGTTTGTCGCTATGCTGGGCGCACTTGCCAGTACTGAACTCTTTGCCTGGATGTTGCGCCAAAACTGGGTAATTCGTATGCCAGACGGCGTGCCACCTGCGGTGCAAAAATCATTTGCCGCGCTGATTCCTTCACTGCTGATTCTGGTGATTGCACTCGCGATACGCGTGCTGTTTGCCAGAACGGATTACCACACTATTCACCAGTTTGTTTATGAAGTCCTCGCCACGCCAATTCGTCACTTTGGCACCTCGTATGTCGGCGCATTATTTACCTGCTTTAGTATCACCAGTTTGTGGTCCGTCGGCATTAACTCCGGGTCGATGGTCAACGGCATCCTGCGTCCTTTCTGGATGGAAAACCAGATGGAAAACCTGACTGCAACGCAAGCAGGTTTACTGCCGCCGCATGTGGTGACCGAGCAGTTCTACGACATGATTTGGATGGGAGGCGCGGGTGCAACTTTGTCTCTGGTGATTGCTATGTTGCTATTTGCCCGCAGCCAGCACATTAAAAATGTTTCGCGTCTCGCCGCAGGCTCCTCCCTCTTCAACATCAATGAGCCGGTGTTGTTTGGTCTGCCGGTCATCATGAACCCGATAATGCTTATCCCGTTCAACCTCGTCCCGCTGGTTCTGGTCACCGTGCAGTACATTTCGATGTCGCTCGGTTGGGTCGCCACCACCACTGGCGTGTACATCCCATGGACGCTGCCTCCGGTACTCAGCGGGTTTATCGTTACCGGGCATCTCAGCGGCGCAATCATCCAGCTGATTAACCTGCTGATAGGCGCCATCATTTATCTGCCATTCCTTAAAGTTGTGGACAAGCAATATCGGGCCAATGAAACCCCGACGCTTGCCCCATCAACTAAACCCGTCACGGAGTAAGTAAAACATGACGTTATCGAAAAGCTGGGGC
Organism: Buttiauxella sp.; assembly: GCA_036502985.1. Lineage (GTDB taxonomy): Bacteria > Pseudomonadota > Gammaproteobacteria > Enterobacterales > Enterobacteriaceae > Buttiauxella. Next base: position 24,000 of record DASXXQ010000183.1, on the reverse strand, counting down.
GTGATAGCGACCTGGCGCATGGCCTGGGAAGGGGTCAGCGAAGCCGCGAACTTGTTGCAAGAAAAAAGCGAGGCCAGTGAAGCTGCCGTTCACGCGGTCAAATGTGTTGAAGATTACCCTTACTACAAATCCGTCGGCTACGGCGGGCTGCCGAATGAACAAGGTGTGGTCGAACTCGACGCGGCGTTTATGGATGGCTCAACGCTTGCTATCGGTGCAGTTGCCAGTATCCGTGACATCGCCAACCCAATACTTGTCGCGCAAGCATTAAGCCGCGAGCGCTTTAATAGCTTTATGGTCGGTGAAGGAGCCCAAACCTGGGCCTTCGCACACGGTTTTGAGCGCAAAAACATGCTGACGGACCGCGCCCACCAGCATTACCTGAAACGTAAGCGCGAAACGCTGGATCGGGGTTTGAGCCCCTATACCGGGCACGACACGGTTGGCGTGATTACGCTCGACCAGAATCAACAGATGTGTGTCGCGACATCAACCAGCGGATTGTTTATGAAGCGCCCAGGCCGTGTGGGTGATTCCCCCGTCTCCGGTTCAGGCTTTTATGCCGATAGCCAGATTGGTGCCGCAACCGCAACCGGTCTTGGCGAAGACTTAATGAAAGGCTGTATCAGCTACGAAATAGTCAGCCGCATGGGCCGTGGCATGTCGCCACAACAGGCGGCTGAATCTGCGGTTTATGATTTGGAAAGCCAGCTGATTTCCCGTTTTGGTCGCGCAGGGGATTTGTCGGTGGTTTGCATGAACAATCGCGGTGAATATGGTGCCGCCACGACCATTGATAACTTCTCGTTTTCGGTCGCCACTCCCAAGCAAACACCGGCGGTTTTTTTAACGACTCGTGAAGGCAAACACACGCTGATTCGTCCCGCAGACAAAGCCTGGCTTGACGCTTATCTGCAACGCATCACCGCAGAGGTGATTATATGAAATGCCAGGTAATAACCCTTGTCCAATGCCCAACAGATGCACATTTGATAGTGTGGAAAACGCATACTTCTGCATGGCCAGAAACACTGCGCCCACTGCTTGGCGAAATGGCGCGCGCCGATGAAGCCCAATCCACCTCTTTTGGTTTAAAAGGACTCTTTCAGCAGCTCACACTTTTGCCGTCAACCCAGATTGAACGACCTGAAATCCTGCGCCAGTTAACCGAAAGCCTCAGCACATTTTTACCCTGCCCCCTTGCGCATTCCATCGCGCTGGATATTTCTGGTTTTAATCTGGCAGACCGCATTGTTTTCAGCCGCCTGCGCACGTTGTTAGTTGCAGTAATGAATCGCTTTTATCAGCTCCCGCAATTGGGATATCGCCAGCAACAATCAGAAAGCAGTGGTCAGCTTTGGCTTTTAGCCACAGAGCACAACATGCAAGCCATGGCATTAGCTGCACAAACGCAGGCCATCGCGAAAGGAATGCTGTTGTCCCGCAAGCTTTCCGACACGCCGGCAAACGACTGTCGCCCGCAGGATGTTGCACAGCAGGTGGCAAATTGGGCGAGCGCTCACCCTCAAACCCACTGCGACATTCTTGATGAAAATGCCATCCGCGAGCTGAATATGGGTTGCCTCGATGCCACCGGAAAAGGCAGCAATAACCCGCCACGCCTGGTGACGCTGCGCTGGCAGGGTGCGCACGAAAGCGCGCCTTATTATGCGTTTGTCGGCAAAGGCATTACTTTCGATACTGGCGGGCTGTGGCTTAAAGAAGGCGAAGGGATGCGCACCATGAAATATGACATGTGCGGTGCCGCGGTAGTCTTTGGGATGATGGAGATAGTCAAAACCCTACAACTGCCACTCAATGTGGTCGCCGTAATGGCACTGGCAGAAAATATGCCGGGGGAAAATGCCATGCTGCCGGGTGATGTGGTGAAATCCCACGCCGGTCATAGCATCGAAATAATTAACACCGATGCCGAAGGCCGCCTGGTACTGGCTGACGCACTCAGCTATGCCGCAACGCGTTTTAAGCCAGCGGCATTAATTGATGTCGCCACACTGACCGGTGCGGTAGTCAAAGCATTGGGTTATGACATTTCCGGCCTGATGAGCAATAACGCGCAATTAAGCCTCCAGCTACAACAGGCGGCAGACTTAACCCAGGACCGAATCTGGCCACTGCCGCTGGACGAAAGTTTTGACTCACAGGTTAAAAGCTATATTGCCGATTTCACCAACACGCCCCCTAACAACGCGGCTATCGCCGTCTCTGCCGCCCAATTTTTGAGTAAGTTCTGCCATCAGTCGCCGTGGGCACATTTAGATGTCAGTGGCACTGCACTGAGCCGCGGTAAATTCACGCAGGCCAGCGGCCGCCCCGCCGTACTACTGACGCAATACTTACTCGACCTCTGCAAAGGAAACAGCAATGAAAAAGATTCTACTGGTATGTGATTTAGGGATGTCGACCAGTCTGGTCGTCAAACGAATGCAGGAAGCTGCCGCAAAACGCCAGCTTGACGTAGAGATTCAGGCAAAAGGGATTAGCGATTTTAAAAACGCGATCAACAACTTTGACTGCGCTCTACTCGGCCCGCAAATTGCCTACAAGCTGGCAGACTGCAAGCAACTCGCCGCCCCGCTTAATAAACGCGTTGAAACCATTAATATGATGGACTACGGGATGGTCAACGGTGGGAAGATCCTCGATCACGCATTGACGCTGATGGATTAAAGGCGAGCTACTTCGCTTTTAACCACGCAGCCGGTGTGAGATTCTTCAACCGGCTGCGGATAATTCGATGATTCAGCAAATCCTCAAATTCCAGTAGCACGGCGCCAAATCCTAACCGTTTATCGTAACGCTCACCATTGAGTAACTGCTCCAGAGATTGCGCCCATTCGCCTGTTGCCGCTCGCTCCTGCCAGGCTTCTGGCTGCGCATCGTGCAATGGAACCTGGAGCTTTTCTGCCAGTTTCCGCGCGAGCTCGGTAGAACGTGAAGTCAACGAAAGTACCGGCACCAACAAACCCTGCTGCAAAAATCCCACTAACGCTTCAAGCGATTGCTCCTCACCACGTTCACGCAGCGCCACGGCAAGAAAACCAGAAACAGGATCGCTGAATGCCAGCAACAAACCGTGTTTGTGGCTAATACGTTCCGGCAGAGGGAAGACATCAAGGTGAAGATGCCCGACAGGCTTTTTCAAATCAGGTTTTGTCAGGCGGGATTGTTGCCAGTTTTGCAGCATTCTGCTGACACTCGCACGGGAGATCCCCTGCTGTACCAGCAATTGCGCAGCCTCCAGAAGCTCATCAAGTGAAAGAGACAGGCGCACACGCAAAAAGACCAACATGGCTTCTTGCTCATGGCTCAAAGCGCGATGAATGGTATTCGGCCGATGAGATTTGTCATAACAGTCATCTCGCTTACGCCAGCGCCTTACGGTATCCACAGAAATATTCAATTCCTCAGCCAAATCACTGTCGGATTTTTCAGAGCTCTGAATGTATTTGCGGGTACGCGGCGTCGTGGTGGCGTTGGAGTGCAGCTTAATCTCCATCAAACCTCTTTTGGCAAAGGGTTAAGTAAGGTCTTCATTATAAAAGCAAGTTGATGAGCGAAAAGAGCAAATCGACACATTATCGTAAAAAGAGTGCGCAAGCGATTGCACAACAGAGCAGACCAGTCTCGTCAAAAAAAAGTAGCAAAAGATGCGGAAAGCTAAGCGTGAGATAGATCACACAAATATGCATGATGATTCGCCAGCTAATCATCACTCATTTCAATGATTTAGCTTATCTTCAAAAATTTTGAATAAGGCCGTCAATTCTATTCGATTTATTCCTCTGCTTAAAAGTGTGACCATAATCACATCGACGGAACAACGTCACCTTAAACAGAATAACCTGCGAGAAATTAACTATGAAAACCATCAAATATGCTGTAGCCGCTATCGCCCTTACTACTCTTTCTTTCGGTGCGTTCGCTGCACAATCTATCACCCAATCTGAAGCTCAGAACTTAAACAAAGTGGGTGTAGTTTCCGCGGACGGCGCAACAACTCTGGACGGCCTGGAAGCAAAACTGGCTGATAAAGCACAAGCGGCTGGCGCAACTGCGTACTCCATCACTTCTGCTAACACCAACGGTAAAATGAGCGGTACTGCGGTTATCTACAAGTAATCCAGTAGTCGCACTGATTAACCCTCATTTTTGGAGCACTGCTCCACCCTGATTGACTCTGTTATTACCCTTGTTGCCCGCGGCTCTTTACCGCGGGCTTTTTTTTGTTCTCTTTCCGCAAACTGCCACTCATCAAAAAGTCTGATTCACCCGTGCTATACCGTCTTCAAGCGTTGGGACTTCACCCGTCGCCAACAGGCAGCAGGCCATTTGCGTTTTTAATGATTGTGGAATGGGCTCAACACCTGCAACACAACGCTCAATCCAACGAGCAGTAATTTCCGGGTCTTTTGCTGATGGCAGCATAACTTCTTCTTCACAGATTTGCGTCTGACGTTGGCTAATGACTCTCTCGCCATGACTATCGATAAGCGTGATCTGCGGGCAGCGTTGCGGATTGGCATACACTTCCCCTTCCGTACCGTGCATCAACAGCCCACGTCCGCCGATATCAGCAAAGAACTTCGCCACTTTTGGCACGTATTCAGGATGAGAAACACTGGCAAGACGCAGTGCTGCATCTTCTTCAAACGGTGTCGCCAGTTTCGCAAGCGTGTGCGCACTGTTGCGCACGCCCATACGCCAACGCATTGCGAGTTGATCTTCCATAGGCGGGCAAAGCGCGCTTATCGGGATATACACCGGATGATGTGACTCCAGTTTGGCTTGCGCCTGCCCGGCGAGACGAGTGGGTTCAATGCCCATCAGCGTAAAAATAGTTTCGGTAATTACGCGCGATGGATCGTGACTCACGCCATGCACCACGACCGGGAAGCCAAGACGGTTAAGCAGCATCGCCAGTAATGGCGTGAGGTTTGCTTGTTTGCGCGCACCGTTATAGGAAGGAATAACAATAGGCATCGGCTTGTTAACCGGCGGTGTCAGAGAAATGAGGTGATGCTTCATTGCGTCATAGAAGCCGAGCATTTCCGCCTCGCCTTCGCCTTTGATACGCAGTGCAATCAATACGCCACCCAGCTCAAGCTCGGGCACTTCGCCTCTGAGCATGTGGGCATATAAGCCACGAGCGGTGTCAAAATCCAGATCGCGTGCATGGTTCTTACCACGCCCGACTTCTTTAATGATCTTACGGTAATCCACTCAGAGTCTCCTTTCTATTTCTTGTTCTTGCTTACACTTTTGCGCCACACCGTCTTTTTCGGGGTGGTATCAATCAGTTTAGCCGCTGGTGCTTCAGGCTGACTTATCGGAAACACCGGCAACGCACCCAATAAACGCGGGCCATAATTTTTGGTCAACAGGCGGCGGTCGTAAATCACCACCTCACCATAACAGCCGTGGCTACGAATTAAACGCCCAACTTGTTGAATAAGATTAAATGAAGCGCTCGGTAAGCTCTGTACTTCAAAAGGATAGCGTTTCAGGGTTTTTAACCATTCACCTTCAGTGAGCACCACCGGGCTGTCGATAGGCGGGAAGGCAATTTTATGGATATGCACCTGGCTGAGTAAGTCGCCCTTTAAATCCAGCCCCTCCGCGAAGGACTGCAAACCCACCAGCACGCTGGTTTCACCTTGCTCGACGCGTTTACGGTGCAACTCCACCAGCCGGTAACGCGGCATATCGCCCTGCACTAACAATGTCAGCCGCAGATCGGTGACATGCGTCAGGAATACTTGCATTGCGCGGTTGCTGGCAAACAACACAAGCATGCCTTTATGCTCGCCTTTTGCCAGCTCAGCGCGGAAAAACGCTGCCATTTCAGCCAGATGCTGGGCTTCGTTTGCCATTGTTGGCTCAACCGTCAACTGCGGGATAACCAGTTTGCCTTGCTCGACATGGTTAAACGGCGAATCAAGGGCGATAAACCGATCGCCCGCTTTTTCGCTCAGGCCACTCATCTCTTGCAAACGATCGAACTTGTTGAGCGATCGCAACGTTGCAGAAGTGACTATCACATGCGGCACGTTGCGCCAGACCAACTTTTCGAGCTGATCGCTGACGCGGATCCCCACGCAATGGAAGTATAAATGCTGCTGCCCTTCGCGAATGTCACGCGTCACCCATTTTGAAACCGGTGCACCCGATGCCTGTTCCATCGCTGAAAGCCGCCACAGTTTGCTCTGCGTTTCGAAGTAGCCCAATGCGCGGTTCATATGCAATAACGAGCGATGCAAACGCACGATATCGTGCGTGCCGGTTTTTTCGCTGAGGTCGTTAAGCAAGGCTTCTGCAAGGCTGCGTAACCCTTCCATCAGTTTCGCCAACCGTTTGCAAATCACCATGATTTCTTCAGGCAAAACGCCCATTTCAAAGCGATGCTCGGCTTCTTGTTCACCCGGTAACCACAACGACACGATGCTGCTAAACGTGCTCAGCAGTTCGTGGATTTCATCACAATGATTGGTCAGACGTTCTGGTGACGTCAGCGGTGGCGGGCTTTTGGGGCGGAACTGCGCCATGCAGGTTTCCACCAGTTTGGTGAATAAATCGAACTGCAAACGGCTATAACCAGGCGTGACTTCGGCGCTCATTTCCAGCGCGTCGCGTGCAACATCCGGCAAATGGTGGCCTTCATCTAAAATCAACAGCAGGTTTTTCGCTTCGGGCAAAACCGCGTCACTTTCCATGGCGGCCATCACCAGCGCGTGATTGGCGACCACGACTTCAGCGTCGTCAATTTCACGGCGCGCCACAAAGAACGGGCATTCGCGATACCAATGGCAGTTACGCCCAAGGCAGCTGGCTTTGTCAGTACTCAGACGACGCCACAGATCATCTTCAATGTTTTGCGAAGTATGATCGCGCAGGCCGTCCCATTTGTAGGCATCAAGATCTGTTTTCAGTTTTACACAGCGCTGCTGTTCGTCTTTGCTGGTTGGAGCCAGTTCATCTTCCAGAAAAGCCAGCAGATCGCCCTGCGCCAGATTATCCGTTGCCAACGCGGCAAGATTGCGCGGGCACACATAGCGCCCACGGCCAAAGGCTGCGGTAAATTTCAGGTCAGGGATAATTTTGCGTAACAGCGGTAAATCTTTGCTAAATATTTGATCCTGAAGGGCAACGTTGGCAGTACTGACCACCAGCGTTTTTTGTTCGCCTCGCGCAATAGCGATGCCAGGAATCAGATATGAAAGTGTTTTACCTACGCCCGTTGGGGCCTCAATCGCCAGATGACGGCCTTCCTCACCCGCGAGCGTTTTCGCCACTTCGGCAATCATTTGCCGTTGCGGTGGGCGCGGAATAAAGTCCGGGATCTGTTGTTGTAACGCCTTATACCAGGCGGCGATTTGCGCTTTTTGCGCGGAGGACAAGGCCATGGAAACCACTTCTACTGTATAAACAGCCACTATTGTCCCACTTTTTGCGGCAGGGCTGTATTGTTTTTTCTGAACCAGTCTCACCCGTTGCCTTGACTCATGACAAAGCGGTGGGTAGCGAACCCTCTCTATAATCGGGCCTGTTTATCCTCCACTGGTATCAAAAATGGATTATCAACTCAATTTAGACTGGCCTGAGTTTATGGCGAAATACTGGCAGAAAAAACCAGTCGTGTTAAAAAATGCGTTCCCTGATTTTGTCGATCCGATTACCCCGGATGAACTAGCCGGTCTTGCTATGGAAGCAGAAGTGGATAGCCGACTGGTCAGCCATATCAACGGTCAATGGCAGGCGGCAAACGGGCCTTTTGAACATTTTGACAATCTGGGTGAAACCAACTGGTCGCTGCTGGCGCAAGCCGTTAACCACTGGCATGCACCGTCTGCTGAGTTAGTTCGCCCGTTCCGTGTGTTGCCCGACTGGCGCTTAGACGATCTGATGATCTCTTTCTCCGTCCCTGGCGGCGGTGTCGGTCCGCATATCGATCAGTATGATGTGTTTATCATTCAGGGAATGGGTAGCCGTCGCTGGCGTGTGGGTGACAAACTGCCAATGCGTCAGTTCTGCCCGCATCCCGCATTGCTGCACGTTGATCCCTTCACACCAATCATTGATGAAGATCTTGAGCCGGGCGATATTCTCTATATTCCGCCTGGTTTCCCGCATGATGGCTTCACGCATGAAACGGCTCTCAACTATTCCGTTGGTTTCCGTGGGCCAAACGGCCGCGATCTGATCAGCAGCTTTGCTGACTACGCGCTGGAAAACGATTTAGGTGGTGAGCATTACAGCGACCCTGATTTAACTTGCCGCGAGCATCCGGGCAAAGTTGAAGGCTACGAGCTTAATCGTCTACGTGACATGATGATGGACGTTATTAATCAGCCGGAAGATTTCAAGCAATGGTTTGGCCGTTTCGTTACCACGCCTCGCCACGAATTGGACGTTGCACCAGCCGAACCGCCATATCAGCAAGATGAAGTTGTCGAAGCGTTACTCGGTGGCGAAAGCCTGACGCGCTTGAGCGGCCTGCGTGTATTGAACGTTGACGGTGTGTTTTTCGTAAACAGCGAACCAATGGAAGCACCTGTTCCTGCGGCGGCTGATGCGCTGTGCCGTTACACCACGTTGAGCCAGGCAGAGTTGGGCGATGCATTGCAGAATCCGGAATTTGTTCAAGTTCTGACAGAGCTTGTGAATCAGGGTTATTGGTACTTCGAAGATTAATTGTTTGTGGATATCGGGTTAGTGTCGGATGTCGCTTACGCTCATCCGACCTACATAAGAAGAGCCGTTGTAGGGTGGATTAGCGCAAGCGACATCCACCGCTTTCCCTCTTCAACACAGAAAACTATTTTAATTACATCGGTAACTAAAAATTACGCAGAGTCCATGCCACTGACTACAGTTATACGGGGGCTTCCCGGGAAGACTGTGGGCATAACATGGCGCTTTATACAATTGGTGAAGTGGCGGTGCTTTGTGATATCAACCCTGTAACGTTGCGTGCCTGGCAACGGCGTTATGGGCTATTAAAACCACAGCGTACCGATGGCGGGCATCGCTTGTTTGACGACGCCGATATCGACCGTATACGCGAAATCAAACACTGGATTGAAAACGGCGTTCAGGTGAGTAAGGTGAAAGCCTTATTAAGCGGTGAACTTCAGGATGTAGAGAGCGGCTGGCGTGAACGCCAGGAGCTGTTACTTCACCATTTACAAAGCGGTAGCCCTCATCGCTTGCGCGCCTGGATTGCCGATGTTGGCCGTGATTATCCTGCCGAAACCCTTGTTCACCAGCTTTACAGCCCTCTACGCCGCCGCCTGCAATGCCAACAAGTGACTCTCAATACATTGCTGAGCCTATTAGATGGCGCGTTGATTGGTTACATTGCACTTTGTCTCGCATCAGCCCGTAAACGCAGCGGTAAAGATGCCTTACTGGTCGGCTGGGACACGCCGGATACCACGCGATTGTGGATGGCGGCATGGATGGCGATTCAACAAGGCTGGCGCGTTGATGTGCTTGCACATCCGCTGCATCAATTGCGCCCGGAACTGTTCTCCCAACAAACATTATTAGTGTGGTGTGGTGATACACCCACCCCCAGCCAGCTAGACCAACTAGAGCTATGGCGGTGTTCCGGAATGCAAATTTTCCCGCTGATGAGTAACGGGCACTCGCCCACTCACGCGTAAAATAAACTTAATAGTTCATTAACAACCCCGCTTCATCTTATAATCGCCCCTTATATACCCATTTGCATTCAAGTTGCGGCCAACCAATCTGCAACCTGAAGGATGACGGGCAGAACATAGGGAGCGGATATGAAACTGACTAAAATTGCCTTAGTGGGCGGTATGCTGTTTATGGCTATCGGCGGAATTGGCGGCGTGATGCTGGTAGGGTATATCGTTATCCTTCATGGCGCGTGATGTAACGTAGCAGGCGCTCAAACAGACGATCGACCACAATAGCGGCCAGCGCGACGAGCAATGCCCCCTGAATGACATAAGCGGTGTTAAAGCCGCTCAGTCCGATGATTATCGGTGAGCCCAGTGTGCTGGCACCCACGGTTGAAGCAATTGCCGCGGTCCCGATGTTTATAATTACCGAGGTGCGGATACCCGCCAAAATCACGGGGGCTGCCAGCGGTAATTCGACCTTTCGCAGTATCTGCCAGCGGCTCATTCCGGCACCCAACGCAATCTCTTTCGTCGCATCCGGCACTGTCCCCATTCCAGCCAGCGTTCCTTGTAAAATGGGCAGCAATCCATAAAGCACCAGTGCAATAATCGCGGGCTGCTGGCCAAAACCCATCACTGGCACTGCAATTGCCAGCACCGCCACCGGAGGAAATGTCTGGCCTGCGGCAGTCATCGTTTCAACCAGCGAGCGGAACTCAAGCCCTGCCGGGCGAGTCACGGCAATTCCCAGCCCAACCCCCACAACGATTGCCACAACGCTAGAAATCCCCACCAGCATGAAATGTTTTATCGCCAACGCCATAAAACTGTCTTGCTGATATAGCGGCCTTTCCAGTTCCGGAAACAACCAGCTAAATAGCGCGCTGCTGTATGGCATAACGACCAGCAGGGCGATAAACAGTACAATCAGCCACAGTAAAGGATCACGAAGCAGGCGCATCTTCACCCCTCAACTCTTCACCGCGAACCAAATCGCTAAAATGCAATACGCCGCAGGGTTCACCTTGCAGATTAATCACCGGCAACTGCTGGCACTGGCGGTCAACAAACAGTGATAACGCCTCGCGCAATGTCAGAGCGTCACTAATTGCCTCGCCATCTAACCGCTCCTGGGGTCGCACGCGGTCGGCAACCAGGCGTTGTGATAACAGCCGCACGCCCAGTTCGCTTCGGCCAAAGAAATCACGGACAAACTCCGTCGCCGGACGGGTTAATAATTCCAGTGGCGTACCTTGTTGAATCACCTGTCCGTTATCCATCAGCACAATTTTGTCGGCAAGCGTCAGCGCCTCATCGATATCGTGAGTTACCAGCACAATGGTGCGCCCCAGTAGCTGATGAATACGGATGATTTCTTGCTGGAGCGCGCCACGCGTGACCGGGTCCAGGGCACCAAACGGTTCATCCATCAACAACACTTCCGGGTCAGCCGCCAGCGCGCGTGCCACGCCGACACGTTGCTGCTGCCCGCCAGAAAGTTGATGCGGATAACGGTCACGAAATTGCGCCGCGTCAAGGCCAAGTAAATCCAACAGCTCATCAATACGCGCACTGATTCGTGCTTTCGGCCATTTCAGCAGTTGCGGAACCGTGGCAATGTTTTGCGCCACATTCCAGTGAGGGAACAAGCCGATTGACTGAATCGCATAACCCATTCGGCGGCGCAGCGTTTTGGCTTCAAAGTTGCGGATTTCTTCCCCGGCAAAACGAATGCGTCCGGTATCGTGTTCCACAAGACGATTTATCATTTTCAGCGTGGTGGATTTTCCCGAGCCGGAAGTCCCAATCAGCACCGTAAACTCCCCTTCCTTAATGTTCAGCGACAAATCGCTAACTGCCGCTTCGCCCTGGAAGTACTTGCTGACATTTTCAAATTCGATCATGGCTGTTTTTCCTCAAGTAATGAGATAAACAGTTTAAAAAAAGCGTCCAGAATAACCGCCAGCGCGATAACCGGGATTACGCCGAGCAACACTAAATCCAGTGCACTACTGAGCAATCCCTGGAAGATAATTGCGCCAAAGCCACCGGCGCCAATCAGTGCTGCAATAACCGTCATACCTATTGTTTGCACGCAGACGACACGCAGGCTGCGCAATAAAACCGGTAGTGCTAGCGGCACCTCGGCCCGCCAGAATATCTGCCAGCGCGACATCCCCATCCCTTCGGCGCATTCAATGATGTTGCGCGGAACCTGCTGTAAGCCTGCGACGACACCGCGCACCAGGGGTAAAAGTGCATACAGCACCAGCGCGATTAACGCCGGGGCCACGCCAATGCCACTCACGCCGACAGAACCTAACCACGGAGCTAGTTTTACCAGGCCCGCCAGCGGCGCAATCAGCAGGCCAAACAGCGCCACTGAAGGAACCGTTTGAATCACATTGAGCACGGAAAAAACTGAGGATTGCCAGGACTTGCGGGTGTAACAGAACACGCCCAACGGCACGCCAATCAACAAGGCGGGCAGCAACGTACCGAGCAGTAAAGCCAGGTGACGCGTCAGGGCATCATCAAACACATCTTGTCGATTGGCATACTCTTTTAACAAAGAGAGAGAGTCAAAATAGCCGCTCCACAGCAGCGCTACAGGCACAATCCAAATTTGTAAATTCAGCAGTAAACGCCACAGCGCTTCAGGAGTCAGTCTGTTGATTGCATCAGTGCACAGGAGCAAGCACAGCGTTAGCGAAAGCCACAATCCGCTACCTGGCGAGGTTCGCGCCAACGTGCTGCCCTGCAGGGCAAATTGCGATGCGGTATGCCCCATCACCACCAGTATGGCGATAAAAAGCAACTCGCCAACCAATAACGTAAGTATCAGCGTAAGCGCCCTGCAAGGCACAAAGATAAGAGCTGCCAGAATTAGAACCGGAAGGGAGAAAATCAGCCAGGCATGCGCGGGGAGATGGCTAAGCGCGATAGGCTCTCCGGAAACCAGGCGATTGGGTGCAAAGTTGATAAACGGTAATGCAGCGCCCGCCACCACCAGCAATATCACCAGGAGCAGCAGGACGCGATTATGAATTATGAGCAAACACACATCCTGTTAGTTTTGTCAGATGTCGCTTACGCTAATCCGACCTACGAAACCACCATTGACTCACATCTTATTTACTTCACAAAACCTTTCTGTTTCAAATAATCTGCGGCCACTTTTTTTGCGTCCAGCCCTTCTACCGCAATACTCGCATTAAGTTGTTGCAGCGTTTTTTCATCAAGGGACGCAAACACCGGTTTCAACCAGTCACCCATTTCAGGATAGGCTTTCAGCACGCTTTCCCGTACCACAGGCGTTGGAGCGTAAATCGGTTGTACGCCTTTCGGGTCGCTCAACGTTTGCAAGCCAAGTGCCGCCACTGGGCCATCAGTGCCGTAAGCCATCGCCGCATTCACACCAGAGGTTTGTTGAGCTGCGGCTTTAATCGTCACCGCAGTGTCGCCACCCGCCAGTGACAGCAATTGCGGTTGGGCAAGTTTAAAACCATAGGCTTTTTCAAAGGCCGGGAGCGCATCGGAACGTTCGATAAATTCAGCAGAGGCCGCCAGTTTAAATTCCCCCCCTTTTTTCAGATACGCGCTAAGGTCATCAAGCGAGGTCAGTTTGTTTTTTTCGGCCAGATCTTTTCGGACTGCAATAGTCCAGGTGTTGTTCGCAGGCGCAGGCGTTAACCACACCAGGTGATTTTTTTCGGCATCCAGTTTTTTAACTTTCTCATAGCCCTGCTGCGCATTTTTCCACGCGGCATCGTTTTCATCTTTAAAGAAGAAAGCCCCATTGCCGGTGTATTCCGGGTAGATGTCCAGCTCACCGGCGGTTATCGCGCCACGCACGACTGGCGTGGTGCCTAACTGCACTTTATTGACTGTTTTGACGCCGTGACTGTCCAGTACCTGCAAAATGATATTGCCTAGCAGTGAGCCTTCGGTGTCAATTTTAGAGCCGACTTTGACCGGTTCTGCGGCCTGTGCTCCTGCTGCCAGCAACACTAATCCCGCCATGCTCCAACGCGCTGATAAGTTCATCGTGCTTCCTCACTGTTTTTCTTTACTTAAAAATCATGGGGTCGCAAAAGTTTAGTCGAGATTTGAAAGGTTGCAGGAGCGAAGCGGCCAGAAAAAGAAAAGAGCCGGTAAACCGGCTCTTTATTGGGAGGATGACGAAAGGGAATTACTGCAGTTCAAACTCACCGTGTTTCACGCGAGCTGAATCAAGCCCGATAAACACATCGAATTTACCAGGTTCAGCAACGTGTTTCATTTGCGCGTTCCAGAACTTCAGTGCTTCAACGTCAATCGGGAAGCTCACAGTCTGAGTTTCACCAGGTTTCAGCATCACTTTCTTAAAGCCTTTCAGCTCTTTAACCGGGCGACTCATGGATGCAGTCACATCATGCAAATACATCTGCACGACGGTTTCGCCTGCACGGTCTCCGGTGTTTGTCACCTCAACGGACGCTTCAACTTTGCCGTCAGCCTTCATTGTTGGTGCAGACATTTTCACGTCAGAGACGGTGAAAGTGGTGTAGCTCAGGCCGTAACCGAACGGGAACAGCGGGCCGTTAGCTTCATCAAAGTAACGAGAAGTATATTTGTTTGGTTTTTCCGGGTTGTACGGACGGCCAGTGTTTAAGTGGCTGTAGTACGTTGGGATCTGCCCGACAGAACGCGGGAAGGACATTGGCAATTTGCCCGACGGGTTGTAATCACCAAACAAGATATCCGCAACAGCGTTACCGCCTTCGGTGCCGCTATACCAGGCTTCCAACAGCGCATCTGCCTGTTGATTTTCTTTGACCAACGCCAGTGGACGGCCGTTCATCAGCACCAATACCAACGGTTTACCGGTCGCTTTCAGGGCAGCAATTAAGTCACGCTGGCTTTGCGGCAGAATGAGATCAGTACGGCTGGAGGCTTCATGCGCCATACCCTGCGCTTCCCCTACCACAGCTACGACAACATCTGCAGATTTCGCTGTGTTTACCGCTTCGTCGATCATCGCTTGAGCAGAACGGGTATCCACCTGAACGGCTGGCTCGTACTGGTTCAGGAAAGCGACAATGTCTTTCTCGTCGGTGACATTCGCGCCTTTCGCTACCACGATTTTCGCGTTATCACCGACGGTATTCTTAATCCCCTGCAACACGGTAATGGTTTGGTCGGCAACGCCTGCAGCAGACCAGCTTCCCATCATGTCGCGTTTGCTGTCGGCCAGCGGGCCAATCACCGCAATGGTGCCGGATTTTTTCAGTGGCAATGTTTGCAAGCGGTTTTTCAGCAATACCATGCTTTCGCGGGCAACTGTGCGGGCTTCTTGACGATGCAAGCGGCTTTCAGCGTTGGTATCCGCCGGGTCAGACTCTTTCGGCCCTAAGTGGCTGTACGGGTCGTTAAACAGCCCCATATCGTATTTGACGTTCAGAACATGGCGCGTGGCGTCATCAAGCTCAGCCATAGGCACAGCACCGCTTTTCACCAGCTCAGGTAAGTATTTGCTGTAGTACTCATCGCTCATACTCATGTTGATGCCGGAGTTCAGTGCGACACGTACCGCATCTTTCGGATCGCTCGCCACGCCGTGTTTAATCAGCTCTTTGATAGCACCGTGGTCAGAAATGGTGATGCCTTTAAATTTCCATTCATCGCGCAGCAAATCTTTCAGCAGCCAGCTATTAGAAGACGCAGGCGTTCCGTTAAGGGAGTTAAGCGCAACCATCACGCCACCGCTGCCCGCATCCAGCGCGGCTTTATAGGGCGGCATATAGTCGTTGAATAAACGTTGGGTGCTCATATCAACGGTGTTGTATTCCTTGCCCCCTTCCACCGCACCATAAGCGGCGAAGTGTTTGACACTGGTCATCACCGAATAGCGGTCTGCTGGGCTTTTGCCCTGCATCGCCTCAACCATCGTGCTCCCCATGATTGAGGTCAGATAAGTATCTTCACCAAAACCTTCAGAGACACGCCCCCAGCGCGGATCGCGTGACACATCAACCATCGGTGCCCATGTCATGTTCAGGCCATCGTCTGCAGCTTCATAGGCAGAAATGCGACCCACCGTTTTCACGGCATCCAGATTAAAGGATGAGGCTAAACCCAGGCTGATAGGGAACACGGTACGTTGGCCGTGAACCACATCATAGGCAAAGAATAATGGGATTTTCAGGCGGTTAAGTTCCATCACCTGATCTTGCATGGCGCGGATATCGTGGCGAGTAACCGTGTTGAAGATAGCCCCGACTTGCCCGTCTTTTATCATCTCGCGAATGGCTTCTTTCGGGTTATCCGGCCCGACGCTTATCAACCGTAGCTGGCCAATTTTTTCGTCGGTGGTCATTTTTTTCAGCAAATCAGTGACAAATGCATCACGCGCTTCCGGCGTTAATGGGTGCGGACCGAACATTTCGTTAGCCAGCGCGGGTTGCAGCGCAAGGCTAACTGCGATACTTACAGAACAGAGCCATTTCATCGACATTACTCTTTTGCTCAGGGCCGCCACTCAGGACAGCACGAAGTGATAAGACGTGCAGTGTGCCACAAGGTGAAAGCAGTAAGAAGAGTCGCTCTGAGGTTAAATGCTGATTTTTAGACCATTTCAGAGTAATGATTATGGTTTTGCGAGCTATGCTTGAGAGCAAGTTTATATTTTGTCACGCCACAAGGAGTGGATTCATGTCTGACCCTACCGATACGCAAAAACAAACATTTATTAACGAGCTCAATCGCCTGGTCGGCAGCCAGCATGTTTTAACGGATGCGGCCAAAACGGCTCGTTATCGTAAAGGTTTCCGTTCCGGCCAGGGCGAGGCTCTGGCTGTTGTTTTCCCCGGCACGCTGCTTGAGTTATGGCGTGTTCTGAGCGTATGTGTCAGCGCCGATAAAATTATTTTGATGCAGGCCGCCAACACGGGTCTGACAGAAGGTTCAACGCCAAACGGCAACGATTACGATCGTGAAATTGTGATTATCAGCACCTTGCGGCTGGATAAATTACAGCTGTTAGACGGGGGTAAGCAGGTTCTGGCATTCCCTGGCAGCACGCTGTATCAACTGGAGAAAGCCCTTAAACCGCTCGGCCGTGAGCCGCACTCGGTGATTGGTTCTTCATGTATTGGCGCATCGGTGATCGGTGGGATTTGCAATAACTCCGGGGGATCGCTGGTTAAACGTGGCCCTGCCTATACCGAAATGGCGCTGTATGCCCGCATTGACGAACAAGGCAAATTAACGCTGGTAAACCATTTGGGTATCGACCTTGGCGTAACGCCTGAACAAATCCTCGGCAAGCTCGATGATGAGCGAGTTAAGCCCGAGAATGTGCTGCATGACCAGCGCCAGGCGTCTGATAAAGACTATGCCGAACGCGTGCGCGATGTCGACGCGGATACCCCATCACGCTTCAACGCCGACCCTAGCCGTCTTTTCGAAGCCTCCGGTTGCGCCGGGAAACTGGCGGTATTCGCCGTACGCCTTGATACCTTTGTAGCGGAAAAGCAAAACGAAGTGTTTTATATCGGCACCAATAAACCCGAAGTGCTGACCGAGATCCGCCGCCACATGCTGGCAAACTTTGAAAACCTGCCGGTAGCGGGCGAATACATGCACCGCGATATTTACGATATTGCCGAAGTGTACGGCAAAGATACCTTCATGATGATCGACAAACTCGGCACCGACAAAATGCCGCTGTTCTTCACCCTGAAAGGCCGTACCGATGCGTGGTTTGAAAAAGTCCCGTTTGTTAAACCTCACTTTACCGACCGCGTAATGCAACGCCTGAGCGGCTGGTGCCCGAGCCATTTACCGCCGCGCATGAAAGAGTGGCGTGGCAAGTATGAACATCATCTTTTGCTCAAGATGTCCGGTGAAGGCATCGCCGAAGCGCGAAACTGGCTGGAGAGCTATTTCCAGCAGGCTGAGGGCGGCTTTTTCGTCTGCACACCAACCGAAGGGGCAAAAGCCTTTTTACATCGTTTTGCCGCCGCGGGTGCCGCCGTGCGTTATCACGCTATTCATGCCAATGAAGTGGAAGATATTCTGGCGCTCGATATTGCTCTGCGCCGTAACGACCAGGACTGGTTTGAGCAGCTACCGCCTGAAATCAGCAGCCAGATAAGCCACAGCCTCTATTACGGTCACTTTATGTGCCATGTTTTCCATCAGGATTACATCGTGAAAAAAGGGGTTGATGTGCATGCGCTGAAAGAACAGATGCTCGAATTACTTCGTTCTCGTGGTGCGCAATATCCGGCTGAACATAACGTCGGGCATTTATACGAAGCGCCCGCGAGTTTAAAACAGTTTTATAAGGCAAATGATCCCACAAACAGCATGAATCCAGGGATTGGCAAGACCACTAAGCATAAATGGTGGGAAGAGCAGGCCTGTAGCCATACGCATCACCACGATCCTCATTAATTTATGCTGTCAACCACCAGAACAGGGGCTTTTGTTCGCTGATTTTTCGTACTAGATTAAAATGCCCGGAGTGGTGTGACCTCATGCCACTTTGATTTTTTGCGTACAGGAGCGAGAAATGTCAGTGCTCGAAACATTGCCTTTTGCACGGATACACGTTCGTGACGCAACGCCCGACGATATCCCGGCCATCACCGCCATTTATGAATGGCATGTGCTTCATGGCCGGGGTTCTTTTGAAGAAATCCCCCCCACCTTTTCCCAAATGGCTGAACGCATGCAAACCGTACTCAAGCAAGAGCTTCCCTGGCTCGTCGCTCTGCATAGTGGAGTTGTAGTGGGTTATTGCTATGCGACTGTCTATCGCCCTCGCCCGGCATACCGTTTTACGATTGAAGATTCAGTCTATATTGATGCCAGCATGACGGGACAAGGCGTGGGCCGCGAACTGTTAAGCCATCTTATCGATCGTTGCGAGCAAGGCCCGTGGCGGCAAATGGTGGCAATCATTGGCGACGGTGAAAACAACCCCGGTTCATGCCGTCTGCACAGACAGTTGGGGTTTGAAGTGGCTGGGCAGTTACGCAGCGTGGGGTATAAGCTTGGTGGCTGGAGAGATACGTTGATTATGCAGCGCCCGCTCAATGATGGTGACCGGACGCTGCCCTAATTTCATGCCGCTTGCCGATTAATCGTCGAGCGCATTCCCTTGTGTACTGTTGCTCGCCATTTGCGCGGCTTTTTGCTTTTTATACGCTAAAGCAGATTCAGGAACGGGCGTGACTTTGCCGCTTTCCATCCAGTTGCGTAAACGGTTAGCATCCGCAAAATGGGTGTATTTCCCGAAGGCATCCAACACCACCAGCGCTACCGGACGATTGTTAATCATGGTGCGCATCACCAGGCAATGCCCTGCGTTATTCGTAAATCCAGTTTTGGTCAGCTGAATATTCCACTTATCGTTGTAAACCAAATGGTTAGTATTACGGAACGGCAGTGTATACGGCGGATTGGTGAACGTTGCCATGTCTTCTTTAGTGGTGCTCAACTGGCCCAGCAACGGATACTGCTTTGACGCGATCAGTAGTTTGGACAAGTCGCGCGCGGTAGAAACGTTTTGAATCGACAGCCCCGTCGGTTCAACATAACGTGTCTGCGTCATACCCAGGGATTTCGCTTTCGCATTCATGGCACGAATAAACGCGTCATAACCGCCAGGATAATGATGCGCAAGGCTTGCCGCCGCACGGTTTTCAGACGACATTAACGCCAGCAGCATCATGTCTTTACGGTTGATTTTACTGTTCAAACGTACGCGGGAATAAATGCCTTTCATTTCCGGCGTTTGGCTGATGTCGACGCTCAGCATTTCATCCATCGGTAATTTCGCATCTAGCACAACCATCGCTGTCATCAATTTAGTTATTGAGGCAATGGGGCGCACTAAATCCGGATGACTGGAATATAAAATCTTATTGGTTTGCAGATCGACGATCATGGCGCTGCCGGAGGCGATTTCCTGGCTGGCACTGACGTGTTGTGCAGTGGTGTTATTCGCAGCCTGAGAAGCGAATGGTACAGCAATCATCAGCGCAAGGCTGAGCAACGATAGACGGATTTTTGTCGGCATGGTGACACTTCTGTAATTATTCAGATATGGAATGTGTCCATCGAATCTGTTCGCAGCACTTATGAATAGATCGAGGCGTCAGCATAATACTCTGACGCCCCGGAAAACTGCCACAATTGAATCGTAAGCGATTATCAAAATAGCCTGTACCCATAACCCCAAAGAATCACACTCAGGGCTAACAGTACTTCAAGTACCAGTACACCAATGGCGAGTGTTGAGCTGGAAAAACTCATTCCCTCTTCTTTATTGATGCCAAGGAACTCAGGTACGCCCACATACAACAGGTAGCCGGTGTAGATAAGTGCAGCGGCGCCAACCAGAACACATAGCCAAACCAGTGGATACAGTGCCACAAGGCCGCTTAGAAACAGCGGTGTTGCAACATAACCTGCAAATACCATACAACGAGCAAGCGACGGCCGACGCGGGTAATTACGCGCCATCCACCAGATAACACGCCCCATGACGGCAACACCTGCCAACATCAGTGCATAAAACAGTACGCCTAAATAGAATCCGGTAAACATCGATAATTGAACAAACGTGCCATCACCAAAATTCCAGCCGATTTGGGTTGTGCCAATAAACGCACAGATAACCGGAATAGCCGCCATAATTAATACATGATGGGTGTAGTGATGAGAGACCGTTTCGTTCTCGCGTTTTATTTCCTGCATTTCACGATTAGGATGGGAAAATAGCCCCCAGACATGACTCATAACGCCTCCTGACATGTCAAAAAAAACGATTGAGCACCTTTAAAGTATAATGCACAGCGCTAGATTGTTTTTTAATCAGTTGAAAATAATTGAGGCATCAGGGGCATGACGAGAAGGAGTGGTATAATTCGGTATGGATATAAATAATTTAGTTGAGCATTACGGTTACGCCGCCCTGATTTTGGGGAGCATGGCTGAAGGGGAAACGGTAACGCTGTTAGGCGGCGTGGTGGCCCACCAGGGGTTGCTGAAATTTCCGTTGGTTATTCTGTCTGTAGCGTTAGGCGGCATGATTGGCGATCAACTGTTGTATTTGATTGGCAGGCGCTTTGGCGGCTCCATTACAGAACGCTTTAAAAAACATCAAAAGAAAATCGCAAAAGCGCAGAGGCTGATTAACCGCCACCCGTACTTGTTTGTGATAGGTTCGCGCTTTATGTACGGCTTTCGCGTGATTGGGCCGGTGTTGATTGGAGCCAGTCGCCTGCCCCCTAAAATCTTCCTGCCTCTGAACATTGTTGGCGCTTTGATTTGGGCGACGCTTTTCACCACCCTGGGCTATCTCGGCGGCGAAGTGGTTGGCCCATGGCTGCATAACCTGGACCAACATATTAAGCACTGGGTTTGGCTTTTGGGCGTGATTGCCGTGGTATGGCTGGCGCGCTACTGGTTTAAGCGCCGCGAGAACAAACGGCAAGATTAACTTTTCGGTTTGAAATGCGGGTTTGCGAACATAAACCCCCCATCGACAATAAACGATTGCCCGGTGGTATAACTGGCGCTGTTCGAGCACAACCACGCGACCAGGCTCGCAATTTCTTCTGTCTCCCCTGCCCGGCCTAACGGGATCTCAGGTATTTTGCTTCTGGCTCCATCGCCTTCGCTCATGTTATTCATCGGCGTGGCAACGGCACCCGGTGCGACCGCATTGACCAGAATATTGTGATGAACCAGTTCCATCGCCATAGATTTGGTCAACCCACCCAAAGCATGTTTAGCAGCTGTATAAGCACAGGCTTGAGGTAGCGGTGTGTGCTCATGGACCGAGGTAATATTCACGATACGCCCACCCTGGCCTTGTGCAACCATTGCGCGCGCGACTTTTTGCGAACATAAAAAAGCGCCGTCCACATCCACGGTGAACAGTTCACGCCATTCTTCCAGCGAGACATCGAGGAAAGGATTTTTGTTCATGGCCCCGGCGTTATTCACCAGCGCATCAACG
This sequence comes from Buttiauxella sp., assembly GCA_036502985.1. Classification (GTDB taxonomy): domain Bacteria; phylum Pseudomonadota; class Gammaproteobacteria; order Enterobacterales; family Enterobacteriaceae; genus Buttiauxella. The sequence goes on along the minus strand of DASXXQ010000183.1, from coordinate 2,310 downwards.
CGTCCGAAAAGGCGAATTAATTCATCAATACCCGCAGCGCCTTCAGGAAGATGAGCGAGATCGAGTTGAACGGTCTCAGCCCGCCGACCAAAACCTCTGACCTGACGCGCCGTTTCTTGCGCGCCTTGCTCGTCAGAATGCCAGGTGATGCCGATGTCGTAGCCCTGTTCAGCCAGTATCAGCGCACATTTCTTTCCGATACCTGAATCTGATGCCGTAACGATAGCCACTTTGTTAGCCGTACTCATCACCACCTCCAGCAATTTTCAATCCGTACGTAATTATAGGAGGTGGTGCGAAAGTCAGGTTTATTACGCTTTGGCTGCCTGATAACCGCCGCCTAATGCAGAGATTAACTGCACATCGGCATTCAGCCACTGGCCATGGAGCTGAATAGCTTTCGCCTGTTCCGAGAGATCCGGGAGTGTCGCCGCACTCATTCTGGCACCCGAAATCATGCCCGCTTTAAACCGCGCCTGAGCCAGGGTTTTGAGTTTATTCGTCCCCTGCAAAATGGTGGTCTGATGCTGGTTTTCAGCCGCAACCGCATTCAACTGGCTGGCGGCTTTTTCTACGTCATTAACCGCACCAACCACCGCTTTGTTGTAGCTGGCAATCGACAAATTGCTCTGCGCACGCACAATGTCGAGGTTGGCGTTCAAACGGCCACTGTCGAAAATGGGCAGTGATAAACCTGCTACCGCCCCATATTGCTGAGCTGAACCACGGAACAAGTCGCTTAAATGCAAGGCATCGTTTTGCAGGAAAGCACTGAGATTCACATCGGGATAAAACGCAGCTTTAGCGGCATCGACGCTACTAAGTGAAGATTCGATATACCAGTGTGCTTCCTGAAGATCAGGGCGACGCGCCAGCAGTTCATAACCCATTTTCTCAGGCACATGGCTTTTCACATCCGGGAGCGGTACGCGTTTAATATTGGATGCAGCATGCGCGTCGCCGGTGATTGCCGCGAGCTGCGCTTTGGCGATATTCATACGGCCATTAATGTCATCCAGCTGCTGCTGAGTTTTGACGAAATCAATATTAGACTCGACGTCGTCAACCGATGAATTAATCCCCTGGGCATACAGCCGGGTTTCTACATCAACAATACTTTTCTGCGCCGCAAGGGTTTGTTGTTTTACCTCTTTTAGCGCCAGCAGCGTTTGCATATCCCAGTACAAACGCACCACGTTTGCTGAAATAACCTGTTTCGCCTGGGCCAGTTCCGCCTGTTTCGCTTTTATCACGCCGACTCTGGCTTCTACTTCTGCGCGGTTCTTACCCCACAAATCCAGATCCCAACTGGCAGTTAACCCAAAAGTCCCGTTGGTGTAATACGGGCCTGTGGTACCTGCTGCTGGGTCAGTCAGGGCAAACGGCCCCATCAAACCTTCCTGCGACATTTTCTGGCGTTCGATATCAGCTGAAAAATCCAACTGCGGGCCATCGTTGGCTTCCTGCATCTTGCTCTGCGATTGTGCAAGCTTAATGCGCTGTTCCACCACGGCAAGGTCGGGCGAGTCTTTCAGAGAACGCTCCACAAGCGTGTCTATCTGGCTGTCATGGTAATCACGCCACCAGTCACTGCCCGGCCAACCGTGAGCCAATTCAGGAGGCAGTTTGGTATCAAGCTGTTGTGGCGGCGTTTTTTGCGCCAGAGCTGCATCTTCATTATGCATGGGAGCACAGGCGGACAAAACAAGCGTTAAAGCAACGCCAGTCGCCGCAAGAGGGAAACGTGAGGAAGTCATAAGTAGCCACAGAATAAAGAGAAGGGCTCAGAGTACGCATTCCCAGAAACAAAATTTTAGGTATCAGTGGCAATACACAGATGGTTAAAAAAGGATACATTTTGGAATTTATTAACAATAGTTATTATATCCTGGCGATAAATAACTACAGAAAATATTAGCGCGGTTATTTTCCGCATTAAGCAGCTGTGCTTCTGAACCCAGGCATCGGCAGCGGGTTTGTTATCGAAAAACTCGATGAATGGGGCCCGAGCGTCGAACAAATCGAACAGAACCCAGCGTTAAATGAAGAAAAAGAACGGCCAATGATTTTCCTGCTCGCCGCACGTAAACCGTTAATCTGATTACCTGCAATTTATCTCAATTTTCGTTCATGGCGGGCGACTTCCCCCCGCTCCACACATCTTTGCCTATACTGTTTAGACACAAGCCAAAAGACAGGGAGCATTGATGAAAATTATTCTATGGGCAGTTCTGATTATCTTTATTATTGGCTTACTGGTCGTTACCGGCGTGTTCAAAATGATTTTCTGATGACTGTGGGTGCCACTCT
>DASXXQ010000182.1:0-12218 GCA_036502985.1 Buttiauxella sp. | reverse complement strand
CAAGGCACCATTAAAAATCCTAAACTGAATCTGGTTTATATTTATGGCGAAAGTCTTGAACGTACCTATTTGCAGCCGGAATTATTCCCTGAATTAGCGCCGGAATTAACCGGGCTTAAAAACGAAGCAATAGATTTCAGCCATACCGTGCAATTACCTGGCACTGATTACACTATTGCAGGGATGGTGGCCTCACAATGTGGTATTCCATTATTTGCACCCTTCGAAGGTAATTCATCGGCTTCAATGTCGAGCTTTTTCCCAAAAAATATCTGTCTGGGCGATATCCTGAAAGCCTCTGGATATGAAAACTACTTTATGCAAGGTGCAGATCTGCGCTTTGCGGGTAAAGACATCTTTTTACAGTCTCATGGCTTCGAACATATGTACGGGGCGCAGGAGCTGAAAAGTATGGTTGCCGATCCACAGTACCGCAATAACTGGGGCTTCTATGACGATACTGTGTTGGATGAAGTTTACGAAAAGTATGTTGAACTGTCGAAAGCGAATAAGCGTTTCTCGCTCTTTACACTGACCGTGGATACACATCATCCGGACGGTTTTATCTCGAAAACCTGTAAGCGCCGTAGTTATAAGTTTGATGGTAAAGATAACCAATCATTTAGTGCAGTGGCCTGTAGCCAGGAACATATCGCGGCGTTAATCGAAAAAATAAAGGCGTCGCCATATTTTAAAAATACAGTGATTGTCGTCAGTTCCGACCATCTGGCAATGAATAACACGGCGTACAAATATCTCAATCAGCATGAACGTAATAACCTGTTCTTTATTATTCGGGGCGATAAACCGCAGGCGGAATTGGTACCGGTAAAACGTAGCACTCTGGATAACGGAGCGACGGTTTTAGATGTGCTGGGCGGTGATAATTATCTTGGCCTGGGGCGCAGTAGTTTATCCGGGCAGTCGATTGCAGCGGTATTTCTTAACGTTAAAGAAAAAGTGATGGAGTGGAAACCGGACGTTATTGATCTGTGGAACTTCCCGAAAACCATTACTCAGTACGACATTGACCAGAAGAAAAATACCTTCAGCTACTCTGGTGCACATTTCAAAATGCCGCTGCTGCTACGTATTCTGGATAAAAAAATCGAGCCGCTGCCTGAAAGTGAATATTCAGCACCGCTGCGTTACCAGTTAGCTGATTTTAAAGAAAATGATAAATTCATCTGGGCCGACCGCTGTTTCAAAATGGCACGTTTGTGGGAACCTAAACTGGCATTGTCCACCGGACTTTGTGTTGCTCAAGGGCAAGTCGGCGGCCAGCCGTCAGTGCGGTTAATTGAACAGCAACAAGAACAACATGCTGTGCAATTCGAGCAGCAAGACATCGACAAGGCACGCTATAAAAAGAATATTGCTTTGCTGAAACTGGACGAAAATGCCATTCGTTATCAGGCCGATAGCTTTATCTTCAACGTGCCGGGTGCACCGCAAAACGTGAAAGAATTTGCCGGGATTTCGCGGCCGGAAGACTGGGGGCGTTGGTCAAATGCCAATCTGGCACCGGAAGTGAAAATTCAATACGCAGAACCGCTGCCTGAAAAATTCGATCTGGTGATCACAGCCAAAGCATTTGGCCCCAATATCGGCCAGCCAGTGCCGGTAAAAGTAGGCAACCAGCAGCAGACGCTCACCCTTGGCGAAGAATTGAGTACCACGACGCTGCATTTTGATAACCCGGAGCGCAGCGCCACGCTGGAAATTATTCCGCCTCAGCCGCAGTTATCTAACGAAGGCAATATTCTTGGCCATGAACCACGCAAGCTGGGGATTGGTATGGAAGACATTAAAGTGGTACCCGCGGTTTAAAGATTGTCCCTCATCCTGAAAGGGTGAGGGCGTCTGATAGTTAAACCTTACATAAGCGTTCAGCTGCGGCGTCCAGTGTTGCTTCTTGTTTCGCGAAGCAAAGACGAATCAGCTTATGCGGGAAGGGATCGGCACAAAATACAGATAGCGGAATCGCCGCCACGCCCACTTCTTTTGTCAGCCACTGGCAGAAACTCACATCGTCCAGACTAGAAATCGCGCTGTAATCTACCAGCAGGAAATAGGTTCCTTCACACGGCAGTATCTCGAAACGGCTGTCTGCCAGTGCCTGAATAAATCTGTCGCGGCGTGCCCGGTAAAATTCCGGTAGTTCACGATAATGCCCTGGTCCCGAGCGGAGCATATCGGCAATCGCAAGCTGTGCCGGGGTATTAACCGCGAAAGTCAGATACTGGTGAACTTTGCGCAGTTCGGCACTGATAGCGGCGGGTGCCACGCAGTAACCCACTTTCCAACCCGTCATATGGAACGTTTTGCCAAATGAAGATACCGCCACGGCGCGTTCTCGTAATTGTGGATGGGCAAGTACGCTGGCATGGCCCGCATCATCAAAGCAGATATGTTCGTAAACCTCATCGCTTAAAACATAAATTTCATGCTGTTCAATTGCTTGCCACAAAGCTGAAAAATCACTGGTGCGCCACACAGTTGCGGAGGGATTGTGTGGCGTATTCAGGATCACCAGACGAGTGCGGGCGCTTAGCAAGGAGGCGAATTCATCCCAGTCGATGCGGAAATAGGGTGGTTTGAGGGCGATACGTTTGGTCACCCCACCAGAAAGTGTCACGGCTGGGGCATAGCTGTCATAACTTGGGTCGAAGCAAATGACTTCATCACCTGGACGAACCAGAGCGGTGATAGCCGCATACAGCGCTTCGGTTGCCCCAGCGGTCACCGTGATATCCGTATTTGCATCCGGTTTATGCCCGTACAACTCGGCGGTTTTATCCGCAATAGCTTCGCGCAGCGTCTGTACGCCAGTCATCGGTGCGTACTGGTTTGCGCCATTCGCCACGTGAAATGCGAGGCGTTCCTGCAAATAGCATGGCCCATCGAAATCCGGAAATCCTTGAGAAAGATTAATGGCCTGATGCTGCTGTGCCAACTGGCTCATCTGCGAGAAGATGGTGGTGCCCAGGGCAGGGAGTTTGCTTTCAGGGATTAAGGGTTTCTGAGTCATTTTTATGCGACCTTCGAGGGGATGTGTGTATTACTTATGTTGCTGGGACTATAACACGACCTTGAGGTTTGGCGATTAAGACGTTTAGACGTCTAAATAATATGTATATAGCGACATCGCATCAGCACACATGGAAGGGGAGGGCGGAACATCTGCATCTCAAAGAACTCGTTGTGGTTTTTGTGCATGTAGAGAGAATTTAATGCATAGGGAGTAATACAGCCCTCCCGTCAGGGGAGGGCGTGCGGTATTACAGAATGCCTTGTCCTAACATTGCATCGGCTACTTTTACGAAGCCTGCAATGTTCGCGCCGCGTACATAATGCGTTTGTTTATCTTCACCGCCGTAGTTCACACAGGCTTCGTGAATATCCAGCATGATGTGGTGCAGACGGATATCAACTTTCTCCGCCTTCCAGCTCAGACGTGCCGCGTTCTGCGCCATCTCCAGGCCAGATGTTGCCACACCGCCTGCGTTTGCGGCTTTGCCCGGTGCAAACAATACGCCCGCATCCAGGAACAGATTGGTCGCATCGATTGTGGTTGGCATGTTTGCGCCTTCAGCCACGGCCTTTACACCGTTGGCAATCAATGTGCGCGCAGCTTCGGTATCCAGTTCATTCTGTGTTGCACAAGGCAGCGCGATATCAACCGGTACGTTCCATGGCTGCTGGCCTTCGAGGTATTGCAGACCAAACTCTTTCGCATAATCGGCAACCCGTCCGTCGCGGCTGGCTTTGATTTCAGCCAGGCGAGTCAGCTTCTCGGTAGTGAAGCCCGCTTCATCAACAACCGTACCGTTGGAATCAGAAGCAGTAACCACACGCGCACCCAGCGATAGCGCTTTTTCGATGGCATATTGCGCCACGTTGCCGGAACCGGAAACCGCAACGCGCATCCCTTCAAAGCCCAGCCCATGACGCTGGAGCATGGCATCGGTGAAATAGATGAGGCCATAACCGGTTGCTTCCGGGCGAATCAGACTTCCGCCAAACGACAGACCTTTACCCGTGAACACGCAAGCGGTGTTGTTGGAGAGCTTTTTCATCATCCCCGCCATGAAACCCACTTCACGGCCGCCAACGCCAATGTCACCGGCAGGCACATCAGTATCTGGCCCCAGATGGCGATACAACTCAATCATCAGTGCCTGACAGAAACGCATGATCTCACCTTCACTTTTACCTTTAGGGTTAAAGTCGCTGCCGCCTTTACCGCCGCCCATTGGCAGTGTAGTCAGCGCGTTTTTGAAGGTTTGTTCGAAGCCTAAGAATTTCAGAATCGAGAGGTTAACGGACGGGTGGAAACGCATCCCGCCTTTGAATGGCCCTATCGCGGAGCTGAATTGTACGCGCCAGGCGCGGTTAACCTGCACCTGATTTTTGTCATCAACCCAGGTGACTCGGAACTGAATTACCCGCTCGGGTTCGACTAAACGCTCCAGTAAAGCGGAACGGCGGTACTGAGGATTCTGGTCCAGAAACGGCCACAGGGTGGTCATTACTTCACGGACTGCCTGAGCAAATTCTGGCTGGTGTGGATCACGCTGTTGTACAGAGGTGAGGAAAGATTCGAGGGAAAGCGAGTTTTCCATAGATAAAGAAGTCCTTGTTATAAGTAATGTTGTAGATGTGTGTGTTCTTTCGAATATAACATTCACTTATTACTGTGCCGCAAGCGATTTCTTTTTATTATCACCCAGTCCGTATTAGCGTTATTAATTGCCTGGCGTCACCTTTCCATATTGCTATGAATGTGTCTCCTTTTTGATATGGCCCAAGTGAATGATTTAGTGTCAGGGTCAGTAGTTGGCCATCTATTTCAGTGATCGATACAGCTGAGAAATCAAAGTAGCGTCCAACATGGCGAAACAATGCTTTGAATAAACTTTCCTTGGCGGAAAACACCAGCGTTAATGCGTAATTAAACGGGAAGGAAGAAGTGCCGATAAGCTCTTTCTCCGCACAATCAATAATGCCGCCATAAATGTCTTCGGCAACCTGTGGTGTGATAATTTCTTCGAAATCAATACCCAATCCGGTGCGCTGCAAGGGATTGTCAGTAATGACTGTTGCCAGTGCCACGTTGCCACTGTGGGTAATACTGCCGGTAAAGCCTGGTGGCCAGCAGGGCTCACGGTGTAAACCAATACCGGGAATATAATCCATTATTCCATGAAATTTCAGGGCCTGGTTTGCTGCTATTCGGCCAGCCAGATGTTCAGCTTTACGCTTATTCACCGCATGGGATAAACGATTATGATGAGGGAGCCAAAATAGATCTTCTGGCTTAAAAGTTGCAGCATCAAAATCCACGCGGAAAATAGGTTGTGCAGTATCTGGAAAGCAGAATGTGGAGTGAGAAAATTGCATAGTGGTCGCTTAAAATGGGTGGATGTCGCGTGCGCTAATCCACCCTTCAACGGCTTTTTGTAGGGCGGAATAGCAGCATCCGCCGAACAATCATATTGTTTTAGAAATGTGTATTCAGACTCACATAGTAAGTACGACCGGATTCGTTATACGTTTCGGCACCTGCGCCATACATATAACCTGCATCACCGCCCGTCGTTTGGGCATTACCCGCGCGCCAGTGACGTTTGTCGAACAGGTTATCGATACCTGTTGTCAGACTAACGTTTTTGGTCGCATCCCAGGTTCCGCTCAGGCCAACAATGCTATACGGGCTAACTTCGTTGGTTTCGGTTCCTGTCGCCGGTTGACCTTTGTAGTTGTACTTCTTCGGCTGCTGTTTGCCGTACCAGGTAAAGGTCGATTGCACCGAAATATCCTGACGAATCTGCCAGCTCAACATCGAGTTCCAGGTATATTCCGGGATAACCGACAAGCGTTCACCGGTCTCTTTGTTCTTACTTTGCAGCATATAAGTGACGTTGTTGGTCCAGTTGACGGTATTAGATACCGGTACGTTCAATGTCCCTTCAAGACCTTCAACCACGGCTTTAGGAATGTTTTCCCACTGATAGATATCAGTTTTGGTTTTGCCTTTAGAGGTCTGGCCGATAGGTGCGTAACCCGCTTCAATTTTGTCGCGATAATCGTTACGGAACCATGTCGCGCCAGCGAGCCAGCCGTCACGTTTGAACTCAAGACCGATCTCTTTGTTGATGCTGGTTTCAGCTTTCAGATCGTCATTACCCATCATGTAACAACCCACGCCGGTGCCGCTTGCGTAGCAACCCTGGCCTTTGCTGTACAGAATGTAGTTCGGGTTGGTCTGATACAGGCTTGGCGCTTTATACGCCTGGGCGATACCCATTTTTAGGGTGAAGTCGTCGCCCAAACCCTGAGACAGGTTCAGAGACGGGCTCCAGTTATTGCCCACGATACTGTGGTGATCAAAACGCAGGCCTGGTGTCAGCATGGTGCTGTCTGTCAGCTCCATGTTGTCTTCAGCAAACAACGAGAAGATTTTTGCCTGGGAGTACGGGCTACGGTTAGTCCCGCTTGAACCTGGAATATCTCCACCCATAAAGGTTTGGTTGTTCGAAGACTGATCCTTCATTTTCTGCTGGTTCCATTCGGTACCCAGCGTCAGGTTTTGGTTGAACACCAGATCAATCGGGATATTCACTTCGCTGTGCAGCAGGACGTCGCTCAGGTCAATATCACTGAATTTATCGCTCGAGAAAATCCCTTCGGTGCCACCGGCCAGGCCTTCTTGCATACGCGAGTTACGCGTGTGTTCGTACTGCACCCAGTTGCTGGTCGTCAGGCCGCTGTCCCAGCCACCGTTCCAGGTCAGGGAGTAGCTTTGGCGGTACAGACGGTTAGTCTCTTTGCCATAGTTATCTTTAACGATTTGGTTGGTATTGGTGTTCTGAGTATCGCCGGAATACAGGTTGCCCTGGCGGCTGTAGCCCGCTTCTAATTCCAGTGACTGCATTGGCGCAAAGTCCCAACGCACCACGCCGTTAATGTCTTTATTAATTACACCTTCGCGCCCCGCAGGCAGTGTATCGGCATAAATTCCGGTACGTTCAGACTGATGGCCCTGGTTGATATCCCACGCGTCGGCCTGAGTTTTATCGAGGTTGCCGTATAAACGGAAGCTGAAATCCCCGCCCAATGGGCCATTCAGGCTAAAGTTGGTGCGTTTAGTGGAGCCTTCATCTTTGTGCTCAGGCGCATTGAGATAGGTATTCCATGAACCGTGCCATTCGCCGCTGCCTTTTTTAGTGATGATGTTCACCACACCACCCGCCGCGCCGTTGCCGTAACGTGCGGCAGCCGGGCCACGAATGACTTCAATACGTTCAACCATTTCTGGTGGAACCCAGCTTGCATCACCGCGTGTATCACGCTCGCCACGCCAGCCCAAACGCACAGAGTTGCGGCTGGTCACGGGTTTGCCGTCGATGAGAATAAGGGTGTTTTCCGGGCCCATGCCGCGAATATCAATTTGGCGACCGTTGCCGCGCTGGCCACTGGTGGAGTTACCGGTCAGGTTTACGCCCGGCATGGTGCGGACGATTTCGGAAATATCGCGCGCTGGTGGGCGTTTTTTCAGTTCTTCCGCAGTGATGGTTGAAACGCCGGGAGCCTGCAAGTTCTGCTCGGCAGCGGTAACCACTATGGTGTCTTCAGTTGCGAGGTTTTGTGTGTCGTCGTTGTGAGTCGCCGCGGTTTGAACCGTTGCTGATGCCGCCTGCTCTGCTGCGAAGGCAGGTTGAGCGACACCGTATATTCCCAGATTAATGAGCATAGCGAGGGAATAGTTAATTTTTATTTTCATTATGGCAGCCTGCTTTTCCGCTGAGCCCGGCGTCATTCCATTCCCAGAGGGATCGGGCACAGCATGGATTTCACGTAGTGATACCGGGATCTTTCCGGCAATAGTCCCGAAATGAGGGATTAGTGCGTTCAGGTTCGGCAATTTATTGTTTTTGCACCTTGAATCGGGTAGCCCAAAGCGCGGAAATACGCTATTGCAAATGAAAATAATTATCAATAGTATTATCAATATATTTCAGCTTTATTGATCGTTATCATTAATTTCATAGGGTTATGTTCGAGTGACAATTTTGCTTACAGGAAGTGACAGCTGGTGGCAGGAAAAACAGGCGCAAGGAACTCCCCTGGTGACTGGCGAAAATGATGGTCAATGTGCGGTGACATTCTTGTGGCGTGACCCGCAAGGCTGTGAAAAAACCTCTCCGGTAAAACGAGTATGGGTTTATGTCACAGGCGTCACCGACCATCACCAACGTTCGCGTCCGCAAACACTGGAACGCGTGTCTGGAACGGATGTCTGGCAATGGCAAATCCGGTTAAGCGCGACCTGGCGTGGCAGTTATTGTTACATCCCATCGACAAGCGAAGATGATTTCCCGACGGCCGCCTTTGAAGGAATCGAGCCAGACCCTACGGCGCTGCGCGAGGGCTGGCGAAAGCTGTTACCTCTGGCGATTGCCGATCCGCTTAACCCTGAAAGCTGGCTCGGCGGGAGAGGGCATCCCATGTCGGCGCTGCATCTTCCTGATGCGCCAAAACAGGCGGGCTGGGATAAACCAAACACACCTTATCGCGCACCGCTGTGCATCACCTGGCAAAGCCATCGTCTGGATAATCAGCGTAATGTCTGGATATTTTCGACCGGCGACGCACAACCCGAACAGCGCCCATTAGCGATTCTGCTCGACGGCCAATTCTGGGCAGAAGGCATACCAGTATGGCCCGCGCTACAGGCTCAAACAGATGCCGGGGAATTACCCCCTGCCGTTTACGTGTTGATTGACGCCATCGACAATACGACCCGCAGCGATGAATTGCCGTGTAATGCGCAGTTCTGGCAGGCGGTACAGGACGAGTTATTACCGCAGATCCGCACGCTTATTCGCTGGAATGAAAATCCAGAAACCACCGTGGTTGCCGGGCAAAGTTTTGGCGGGCTTTCATCGCTTTACGCAGCACTTCACTGGCCCGAACAATTCGGCTGTGTATTGAGCCAATCGGGGTCGTACTGGTGGCCACGCCGTGAGAAAAACCAACAAGGTGGGCTGTTAATACAGCAACTGGAGGCGGGTTTTCAGTGTGATAAATCGCTGCGTATCTATCTTGAAGCAGGGGGCAGAGAACCGCTCATTCATCAAGTAAATCAACGTTTATATCCCTTACTACAACAAACACAGCTAGCTGTTTTCTACCGTCAGGTTGACGGTGGGCACGATGCGCTTTGCTGGCGTGGCGGTCTGATTGACGGACTGGCCTGGCTTTGGAAAGCACCTCATTGACAGGAGAGATGTATGGAATTCAGCAACCCCTTTGATTCGCCCCTGAGCCGCTTTTTTATCCTTGAAAATGCGTTAAAGCAGTTCAGTTTATGGCCTGAACATTGTGCCGTACCCGACGGCTGGCGAGTGGTTTGTGAACCGGCATCCAGCGAAGAATGCCATCGTTGGCTACTCGACAACTGGACACAACTGCAACCCACAACTTTTGCAAAACCTGGGGTGAGCTGTGAGTGAATTAATGATGATATCCGCTCAGGAACAACAGACAGAAACCATGCCGTTAGTCGCAGCCCAGCCCGGCATCTGGATGGCGGATCAACTCTCGCCGCAGGCGAATGCCTGGAGTGTGGCGCATTACGTCGAACTGAATGGCGACATTAACGAGGCGCTATTGTGCAAAGCAATTATCGCCGGTATGAAAGAGGCCGATACCCTTTGCATGCGCTTTAGCGAAGTGGACGGTGAGGCGCGCCAATGGGTGGACGCCAGTGCATCGTTTAGCGCGCCACTTAGCCGTGACCTGCGCGGTGAAGCCGACCCAGAAGCCATAGCCCTGGCAATGATGCGTGACGATCTCGAAAAGGATTTGCGTATCAGCAGCGGCAAACCGCTCTACCATCATCAGTTACTGCGTCTGAGCGAAACGCGTTGGTTCTGGTATCAACGTTTTCATCATGTAGTGGTAGATGGCTTCAGTTTCACGGCTATTACCCGTCGAATTGCCAATATTTACAGCGCGTATTGCCAGGGGAAGACGCCAGAACCCAGCCCATTTACCCCTTTTAGCGAAGTGGTTGCGGAATATGAGCACTATCGCGAAAGTGATGCCTGGAAGCGCGATGCCGCATTTTGGGCCAGCAAAGCTAAACAGTTGCCCCCGCCCGCGACGTTATCAACGCAGCCGTTGACTGGTCTGGGTTCTACCACGCAACTGATTCGCCAGTCGCTCAGTTTTGATAGCACTGATTTCCACTCGCTACTGGAGAATGCTCGCTCTCACAACCTGACGGCCGCCGATATGGCATTGGGTTTAGTGTCTCTTTGGCTCGGACGCTTAAGTGGCCGCACTGATTTTTCCGCCGGGTTTATCTTCATGCGCCGCATGGGTTCTGCTGCGTTATGCGCAACCGGACCCGTGTTAAACGTGCTGCCGTTTGGTGTGCATATCGAACCGAACGTTACCTTTGTTGAACTTGCGGCAAACCTCGCAAAAGAGCTGAAAGGCATCCGCCGTTATCAGCGCTACGACGCCGAACAAATCCAGCGTGACCTGGGGAAAGTTTCAAGTGGTGAGCCACTTTATGGCCCGGTGCTGAACCTTAAAATGTTCGACTATCGTCTCGATTTCAACGGTATCGAAGGTATCACACATCAGTTGGCTTCCGGTCCGGTTCGCGATCTAGAAATTGCGCTGTATATCAGCGAACAAGGTGACTTCTCCCTTGAAATACTGGCAAATTCAGACCGCTATGATGCGCAGACGTTGCAGCATCATATCGCTCGTTTACCACTGCTTTTGCGCCAGTTTGCGGGTAATCCCGCATTACGCTGCGCCGATGCACAACTGTTGCATGCACCGGAAATCGCGCTTCTGGAAAGCGTGAATGCGACACAAACCGATGTTCCCGCAACGACGTTAAGCCATTTGATTGCGCAACAAGCCTCTCGTACGCCACTCGCTCCAGCGCTTGCCGATGAAAACCATCAGTTCACCTATCGCGAAATGCGTGAGCAGGTACAAGCATTGGCGTGCGAGCTTATCGATTTCGGTGTGAAACCGGGGGACGTGGTTGCAGTAGCATTGCCTCGTTCGGTGTTTTTATCACTGGCATTGCAGGCCATTGTTGAAGTGGGGGCCGCGTGGTTGCCGCTGGATACTGGTTATCCCGACGACCGCCTGTATATGATGCTGGAAGATGCAGCACCTCGATTGCTGCTGACGTCACCGGAGCAATTGCCGCGTTTTAGCGCCTTAAACGGTCTGCAAACCTTCTGCTATCAGAATGTGTTGGCGACGGATAATCTGCCGGAAATTCAGATTTCCTCGGCTCCCGAGCATACTGCTTATGTGATTTTCACATCCGGTTCTACGGGCCGCCCGAAAGGTGTAATGGGCGGGCAGCAGGCCATCGTTAACCGGTTGTTATGGATGCAAAATCACTATCCGCTGAATGGCAGTGATGTGGTTTTGCAAAAAACACCGTGTAGTTTTGACGTGTCTGTATGGGAGTTTTTCTGGCCGTATATTGTGGGCGCACAACTGGTGATGGCTCCACCTGAAGCGCACCGCGATCCGGAGGCGTTGCAGCAACTCTTTGCTCAATATCGGGTAACCACCACGCACTTTGTTCCATCAATGCTAGCGGCTTTTGTCGGGGCATTAACCGACGATAGCGCGATAGCAAATTGCGCTACGCTGCAGCGTGTTTTTTGTAGCGGCGAAGCGCTGCCAACCGAGCTTTGTCGTGAATGGGAAGCATTGACTCACGTCCCATTACACAACCTTTATGGGCCAACAGAAGCAGCCGTAGATGTCAGTTGGTATCCGGCATTTGCCGATGAACTTGCTCAGGTAACGGGCAGCAGCGTACCGATTGGCTGGCCGGTCTGGAATACCGGATTGCGAATTCTGGACTCAGCAATGCGTCCGGTTCCACTGGGGATCGCAGGCGATCTTTATCTCACCGGTATTCAGTTAGCGCAGGGCTATTTATCCCGTCCGGATCTGACTGCCAGCCGCTTTGTCGCCGATCCTTTTGATGCGGGAGCGCGAATGTACCGCACTGGCGATGTGGCCCGTTGGCTTGATAACGGTGCGGTGGAGTATCTTGGGCGCAGTGACGATCAGCTAAAAATTCGTGGTCAGCGCATTGAATTGGGTGACATTGACAGGGCATTACAAGCGCTGCCGGATGTGGCTCAAGCTGTCACGCA
>DASXXQ010000181.1:0-10835 GCA_036502985.1 Buttiauxella sp. | reverse complement strand
AACCAAAATCCGGTTTGCGAATTATTTCCTTCACTACTTTGGCTGCCCGTCAGGATCAGAGAATGCGCGTTTTGCCTTTGCCAACGGGCAAGCATTGAGGCTATTTTTCGAGGTGAAAAACGCAGGTCGCATTCTGGCTGCAGAACTATGCGTGTCAAATTAGCAAAACCCGAAGCACTAAGCCGACGCATAAAAGGCTCGGCCTGAACATCACCAATTGTCAGGGCGCAGAGATCCAATTCGGGATTGTGCTGCTTTTGCTTCAGCATTATTTCGGCGGCTGCTTGTTCGTCAGCCCCAGCCTGATAGCCAACCCAGGCGAGATTCAACTCACTGGATTCCGCTTCCTGCCATGCCTGTTCAGCAAGCATGGTGAGATCCGGTTCAGCCTTAAACGCCAAGAGAATGTTCATGGGTTATTTCCGGTAATTTTTCCTTGTTGCCTGAGGCGGCAACCAACGTCAGATCTTTGGTTTCTGGTGCCCAAAGCACCGAAACGCCCAGCCCAAGCAGCAACACACCCGCCAACATCAACATAGTGTTCTGTAGTCCCCAGGACGCCAGTGTTAAGGGCAGTAGGCCCGTACTGATTGCCGATCCCAGGCGGCTCATCGCGGTGGCGAAACCGACCCCGAGAGAGCGGATATCGGTAGGAAAACTCTCTGCGGGTAATATGCCAACCAGATTACTGATGGCTGAAATAGTGGCGGTAAAAATCACAAACAGCGTGAGAATACAGGCTGTTTTGCCCGCGGGAATAAACGCCATAGTGAGCAAACAAAGTGAAAGAATGGCGAATCCGCTGATGAGCAATCCGCGCCTTGAACAGTACTGAGTCAATACCAACCCAGCTACTGCCCCTACCACCAGTAGCAAATTCAGCAACAGAGTGGCGCGCAGCGAATGAGCCAGCCCGACGGATTGCATAATGGACGGTAGCCAGGTGTAGATAACGAAATACGGAATGACGAGGCAGACAAAAAACAGGCTGTTAAAAGCGGTACGCCGCCAGTAGGCAGCAGAAAAAAGAGTGCGGATATGGCGAGAGGTCGACACCGCCATTTCATCGCCCAGCAGCACGTTTGGCCCAAGATGCCGGTGAACCACGTTCCAGGCTTCACTGATTCTTCCCTGGCGCATCAGCCAACGTGGAGATTCAGGTGTTCCCCACCGTAAAAGCGTAATAACTCCGGCGGGAAGCGCGGCGGAAGCCAGCAGCCAACGCCAGATATCAGGCGAAGTTTCCGCAAAGACATGCCCGACCAGGCTGGCAATAATATAACCTACCGTCCATACCACGCTGAATGCTCCCAGCAACACGCCACGATGACGGCGCGGCGCGATTTCCGCAAGCATAGTGTGACCGACGGAGTAATCCCCGCCGAGACCGATACCGACCAGCACCCGTAGAAAGAAAAGTTGCTCTGCCGTTTGGGCATAGAATTGCAGCAGCGAAGCAAGCGTAATTAACACAAAGCTGAAGGTGAATATTTTCTGCCGTCCAACGTAGTCAGATATCCACCCCAGAACCAGACTGCCAAGAAATAGGCCAAACAGTGCCGCACCACCGAGCAAACCTTCCTGTAGCGGCGTCAGCGTAAGCTGCACTTTCAGCGATATCAGCGCAAATCCAATAATCCCCAGCACGTAGCCGTCGGTCAAATGCGCGCCGAATGTAAGTGCAGCAATACGGTAGTGGAAACGGCCAAGCGGCAGATCGTCCATACGGATTTGTGGTGCAGGCATAGTGGATTCCTTGTTTCTCACAACAGCAAAGTGCGGCCCCTGGAGGCCGCACATTATCCTATTTCTCAATAGGATAAATCGTACCCGTATTCATGATGTCATTAGGATCGAACTGCTCTTTCAGACCTTTAAGCAGGCAGTATGCACTGCCGTGTTCAAGCTTCGTCCAGTGGGTGCGATGCTTACCGATGCCATGGTGGTGAACCATCGAGCCCCCCTGCCGAATCGTCTCTTCAACGATGATTTTGTTGAGCGGATTGTGGTACTTGTCGATCTCCTCTTCTGGCTTACAGTCCACCACGTTGTAGTCGTAAACGAAGTACATGTTGGTGCCGTTGATATAGCTATGCGATGAGTGACCACCAAGCATGGTGATGTCGTCTGCGTGCGGGAATTCAGTGCGAATGCGGTTGATAACACGATGATAAATTTCGTTAATGCAGCTCCAGCTGCCTGAGACTTCCGTCGTGAACCCCATGTTGCCGGTGTTCTGGATTTGTACGCGTTCGGCAGCAACTTTTTCTGGTCCCCAGTTGAGGTGATTAAACCAGGTTTCAATAAGTTTACTATCCACCCGCTGACATTCGGGATAGCGAGCAACGATTTCTTCGATGCCAGTCCCAGTAGCCTGCGCCAAACGCCTGGTGCCTTCAGCCATGAAAATGAGCACGCATTTGCCATCAGCAAAGTGGGTGAAGTGCTGTGTACCGTCTTCCGCATCGTAAAGACGAGCAATCGACGGACGATAACCTTCAACCATAACTTCGCGCAGGATCTCAAAGCCAGTTTTCATTTCGTCGAGGATGTAGCCGTAAAAAAGGTTATTCTCCGGCATGAATTTGAAAATTTTCACTGTAACTTCAGTGATGTAGCAAAGCGCACCTTCGTTACCAATAATGATATGGCGGATGTCTGGCCCAGCTGCACGGCGCGGAACATTTTTGATGCGCGTTATGGTGCCGTCTGGCATCACGGTTTCCAGACCAACAACCATGTCTTCAATCGCGCCATAAAGTGTTGAGAACTGCCCGATACTGCGTGTGGCCACCAGCCCGCCCATCTGCGCCAGCGGTTTTGACTGCGGGGAATGTCCGGTCGTGTAACCTTTTGCACGTAAAGCATTTTCAAGAACTTCAAGCGGCACGCCACATTGAGCGGTGGCCTGCATGTTTTCAATATCAATGTCGATGATTTTGTTCAACCCCGACCCATCGAGTACAACCGAGTTTTTAACGACTGTTTCCAGGCCACCTTCAGTCGCCGATGCGCCAGTACGCGGCACGCAATTAATGCGATGTTTATTCAGAAAGGCCAGAACCTGTGAAACCTGCTCGCTACTGGTGAGTTTGACCACTGCAGCCGGCAACGGCAGCGTGAAGACACCGTGAATATCCGCATATTTTCTAAAGCGGTCGATGCTGTTTTTCTGCAACACTTTTTCATCGGTAATCACCTGCTGGGGACCAACAATTTCCTTCAAATGTTCAACAATCGCTTCTCGAGTTAAAGACATAGTTCATCCTTCCTGATGCATTAATGGAATAGTTAAGAGATAAAAATAAAACAAGGAATCGTCCGAGTAATTAACGAACCAGGTAACCGCCGTCAACCACCAGTAAATGTCCGTTAACATAATTCGAAGCACGACTGGCTAAAAAGACCATTGCCCCCATTAAATCCTGTGTCTCCCCCCAGCGATTCGCCGGAATATGATCGAGCACACGCTTATTCGTTTCCGGATTTTTGCGTGTTTCAGTAGTAATTTCTGTCGCATAATAACCAGGGGCAATACCATTGACCTGAATATTATATTGACCGAGTTCATCGCAATAAGCCCTGGTAAAACCTGCCAGCGCATGCTTAGTCGCAGAATAAGCCGGTGACCACTGTCCACCTAAATAAGAAAACAATGAACAGATATTTATTATTTTGCCGCTTTTTTGCGGGATCATTAATTTTGCGGCTTCGTAGCTTAATTCGAAAGCGGCGGTCAGGTTGATATCAATCATCGGATCCCAATCTTCACGGCCAAAATCCAGAACCTTATTAAGCTTACAAATACCGGCATTATTCACCAGAATATCAATGCCACCAAAGCGTTCTTTACAAGCCGCAATTACCTTCGCCGGCGCACCTTTTTCGGTGATATCGACCTGCATGAACTCAACTTTAACGCCCTGTTGTTCAATTAGCTCCCGGGTTTCGCCGTTGTCGGTGATGAAACTTGGAATAAACAGGTTCGCGCCTCCCTTCGCCAGTGCGACGGCAAAGGCCTGTCCCAGACCGCTGTTGCCACCAGTGACAATTGCGGTTTTTCCTTTCAACGAGAAGAAATCCAGTGAAAATTCGTTCAGTAAGCTCAGTGACATAATTTACTCCAGAAGATTATGGGCAAAAAAAATGAGAAAAGCAGACTCCCCCCGGAAGGGAAGCTACTTTTCTCATCGTCTCTAGTAACTGGGTAAAATAAGTAACACAACCGATAAATTCATTTAGTGATAAAGGTCACATTAGTAAGTTACTCAGAATAAAAACACCTCAAAAACACACTAAATATACCGACAAGTTTAAATCGTGATAATTCTCACAATAAATTCCGTAATGCCATGTTAATAATTCAGGCCATTACTAGAGACCCCGAGAAAAGTAATCTGCCCGCAAGGGTTGATTACTTTTCTCTTTTTTTTGTCCGTTAAACCAGATTACTGATGAGAAGAACCATGCAAAAATCTAATTTTCGCCGTTGGTTAACCCTGGCAATAATAAGTATTAGTGGAGGGGTAAGCTTCGATTTAGCCTACCTTCGCTATATCTATCAAATCCCGATGGCTAAATTCATGGGGTTTAGTAATACAGAAATCGGTTTAATTATGAGTACCTTTGGGATTACTGCAATTATCCTTTATGCGCCAAGCGGAATTATTGCCGACCGTTTTTCACATCGTTTTATGATGACTAGTGCGATGATTGCCACTGGTTTGTTAGGCTTGATAATGGCATTTTATCCGCCGCTTTGGGTGATGCTGACTATTCAAGTCGCTTTTGCTATCACCACCATCATGATGCTTTGGTCAGTGTCGATCAAAGCAGCGTCGTTATTGGGCGATCATAGCGAACAAGGCAAAATCATGGGTTGGATGGAAGGCCTGCGTGGGGTCGGCGTAATGGCGCTTGCCGTATTTACGATGTGGGTGTTTTCCCGCTTCCATCCCGACGACAGCAGCAGCCTGAAAACGGTGATCCTTATCTACAGCGGCGTCTACATCATGTTGGGAATCCTTTGCTGGTTTTTCGTCAGCGATGGTTTCACCTCCCGTGAACAAGACGAAAGCACCGCAGCAAAACCTGCTTTTCAGCTAACTGACATTATAGCCGTACTGAAGATCCCAACGACCTGGTATTGCAGCATGATAATTTTTGGCGTGTATACCATCTACGCCATCCTCAGCTATTCCACCAATTATCTTACTGAAATTTATGGCATGTCGTTAGTTGCTGCCAGCTACATGGGGATTGTGATTAACAAGATTTTTCGCGCCATTTGCGGCCCGCTTGGAGGGTTAATCACCACCTACAGCCGCTTTAAATCTCCAACGCGTGTAATTCAGTTTTTCGCCGTTTTAAGCGTCATCACTCTGGTCGCGCTACTGGTCACAAATCAGCATCCTCAGTCAGTCGTTGTTGGTATTGGGTTGATTCTACTGCTCGCCTTTACCTGTTATGCATCACGCGGGCTTTACTTCGCATGCCCTGGAGAAGCACGTACGCCAACTTTCATCATGGGAACTACCGTCGGAATATGCTCGGTCATTGGCTTCCTGCCAGATGTTTTCGTTTATCCCATTGTCGGCCACTGGCAGGACACTCTGCCCGCTGCTGAGGCCTACCGCAATATGTGGTTCATGGGATTAGGTGCAGTCTGTCTGGTCATCGTGTTTACCTTTTTGCTGTTCAGAAAAACGCGTCAAATCAATGCGACACAAAAAAATATAGCGTCACTGGCCTCAGAAGCGCTGGGCGAGTGATGGTGGAAAATCAAAGGAGAAGAGACATGTCCAGGAAATACATCATTGGAATTGATGGTGGGAGTCAAAGTACGAAAGTCGTGATGTACGATCTGCAGGGAAACGTGGTGTGTGAAGGAAAAGGATTGCTGCAACCCATGCTTACCCCAGATGCGGATACGGCGGAACATCCTGACGATGATTTATGGACCTCCTTATGTTGCGCAGGAAAAGACCTGATGAGCCAGTTTGAGGGCAACATGGCAGACATTGTCGGCATTGGTTTAGGATCGATTCGCTGTTGCAGAGCACTACTAAAGGCCGACGGCACGCCCGCAGCACCGCTGATTAGCTGGCAAGATGCTCGCGTCACTAAGCCTTATGAAGATACCAATCCCGACGTTACGTGGGTGACATCATTTTCCGGCTATTTGTCACACCGTTTGACCGGCGAATTCAAAGATAACATCGGTAACTATTTCGGTCAGTGGCCAGTAGATTACAAGACCTGGTCATGGAGCGAAGATAATGAAGTTATTAAGAAATTTAATATCCCCAGGAAGAAATTGTTTGATGTTCAAATGCCCGGAAGCATATTGGGGGTTATCACAGCAGACGCCGCGCGGGCGACGGGTTTCCCACAAGGGCTCCCAGTGGTGTGCACCACCAGTGATAAACCTGTAGAAGCACTGGGAGCGGGATTACTGGATGATGAGACTGCGGTTATCTCCTTAGGTACTTATATTGCGTTGATGATGAACGGTAAGGTGCTACCTAAAGATCCTACCTGGTACTGGCCAATCATGTCTTCGATACCTGAGACGCTGCTGTATGAAGGTTATGGCATTCGCAAAGGGATGTGGACGGTCAGTTGGCTGCGGGATATGTTGGGCGAAACCTTAATTCAGGATGCTCACTCGCAGGGAATTTCTCCTGAGGATTTACTCAATCAAAAAGCATCATGCGTTCCTCCCGGCTGCAATGGTTTAATGACCGTACTGGACTGGCTTACCAACCCCTGGGAACCCTTCAAGCGCGGCATTATGATTGGCTTTGACTCCAGCATGGATTACGCCTGGATGTATCGCTCTATACTAGAGAGCGTTGCGCTGACGTTGAAAAATAATTACGACAATATGTGCAATGAGATGGACCGTCATGCGAAACACATCATCATCACCGGCGGGGGATCAAATAGCGATTTGTTCATGCAAATATTTGCCGACGTTTTCAACTTACCCGCCAGGCGCAATATGATTAATGGCTGCGCAAGTCTCGGCGCCGCAATCAACACAGCCGTTGGTCTTGGTTTGTATCCGTCTTATGAAGTCGCTATTGAAAAAATGGTGCGGGTAAAAAAAGTCTTCTTACCGATAGAAGCAAATGCCTGCAGATATGAAGCCTTGAACAAGGGGATATTCCGGGACTTAACGAAGCATACCGACGTGATTTTGAAGAAATCCTATGAAGTTCTTCATGGCAATCTGGACAACCTGGACTCCATTCAAAGCTGGTCGAACGCGTAGTCGCTGAAGTATTTCTTGAGCCGGGTGAGTGTTCCCCGCCCGGCAATATTATTCAATCAGGCAATATTCAAATACTTATGCGTCTGCATTGAAAGCCGCCAGTTGCGGGCGATACAGGTTTCAATACACAGACGCGTTGCATCTTCTTTCTGGCTGATAGGCTGGAGCGCGATCACACGTTTTTTATCATCGACCAATGTCGCCAATAGCTCGTCCAGCGCTTCAATATCACGCATGCGCCCGACTGGGTGTTTAATTTCATCAGCGCGTTCTAACGCCTGAGAAAGCACGTCATAGCCGCCGCGCATGTTCACCTTTGGAGAAACAGTGACCCAGGTATCCGCTGTGCAGCGCACTTCATGCGTGCCGCTGGTTTCAATCTGGCAGCTATAGCCATGGTGTTCAAACAGTGAGGTTAACGGTGTGAGATCGTGGATGCATGGTTCACCACCGGTAATCACCACATGCCGGGCGGTATAATCCTGACGCTGGAAAATGGCCAACAGGTCTTCAGCGCTGGCACCACCCCATTTATCGCTTTCTTTGGTTTTAGCCAGAATGCTGAACAAAGAGACTTCACGATCCGCGAGTTTTTCCCAGGTGTGTTTGGTATCGCACCACGCGCAGCCCACCGGGCAGCCTTGTAGGCGAATAAAAATGGCGGGCACACCAGTAAAATAGCCCTCCCCTTGTAGGGTCTGGAACATCTCGTTAATCGGATACTGCATAGTCATCTCAGATAATAGGTGTAAAGCGTAATTATCGCAGAAGTGACGGTTGAGATCATGCTTAAAGGTGTGACCGGCTCAATCAGGGGGAGACCAGGCCGGCCACTGCTACGGTTACAAAGGGGTAGCCATAGCGTTTACGAAGCGGCGCGTAATTTGCTGTGGACGGGTAATCGCCCCACCAACGACCACCGCATGAGCGCCCAGTTCCAGACAAAATGCTGCCATTTCAGGTGTTTCCACATTCCCTTCCGCAATCACCGGTACATCAATCGCTACCAGTACATCACGCAGGAACTGACAACCGTTGGCCGCAAGCTTTTTCCCTTTTGTTTCCGACGTATAGCCGTGCAGCGTGGTGCCTACGCAATCGAAGCCAAGCTCGGCGGCGAAGCGCGCCTCTTCAACGGTAGCAATATCCGCCATCAGCAAGACCGTCGGATAACGCCGACGAATCGCGGCAACCAGCCCGCGTAAGTCTAAATCGCCTGGTCGTTGATGCCCGGTGGCATCCAGCGCGATCATCGCGGGATTCGCCACCATCAGTTCATCCACTTCTTTAAGCGTCGCCGTAATGTAAACGTCGCTGCCGGGATAGTCTCGTTTGATAATGGCAATCACCGGCAAGTCAACGGTATCCATAATGCTTTGCACGTCGATCAGGCTATTAGCGCGAATGGCAACTGCACCTCCCTGAGCGGCGGCCAGCGCCATACGCGACATAATAAATGGGCTGTGCAAGGGTTCGTTTTCCAACGCCTGGCAGGAGACAATTAGCTTCCCCTGAATTAGCGACAACATGGACGGTTTCATAGGGCGAGTAACTCCTCTACTTCATTTTTAATGATGGTGACGTGGGGACCGTAAATAACCTGAATGCCGTTACCGCGTTTGATGACCGCCCGCGCTCCGGTTTCTTTTAGCAATGCTTCATTGAGCAGTTCACCGTCATGTAGCGTAATGCGTAATCGGGTGGCGCAGCAGTCCAGCTCAACGATGTTATCTTTGCCGCCAAGGGCAACAATGACCTGCTGAGGGCGTTCACCCGCTGCAACTTGCACGCCTTCTTCACTACCGGCATCTTCGCGGCCCGGTGTCTTGAAGTTGAAGCGTGTAATCACAAAGCGGAAGGTGAAGTAGTACAGGAAGAACCACGGAATGCCGACCAATGGAACATAGAGCCAGTGGGTTTTCGCCTCCCCCTGCAACACGCCAAACAAAATGAAATCGATAAAACCGCCGGAGAACGTCTGCCCGATAGTAATGTGCAGAATATGTGCCAGCATAAATGCCAGCCCGTCGAATACCGCATGGATCACATACAGCACTGGCGCGATAAACAGGAACGAGAACTCAATAGGTTCGGTAATACCGGTCAAAAATGAGGTCAATGCCGCGGAAAGCAGCAGACCTGCTACGCGCTTGCGGTTCTCTGGTTTGGCGGTGTGATACATCGCCAGACAAGCGCCAACCAGACCAAACATCATGGTGATGAAACGCCCGGACATAAACCGTGAAGTGCCGACGTAAAACTGCTGAGTATTAGGGTCAGCCAACTGTGCGAAGAAGATGCGCTGCGTGCCCTCAACCAGATGGCCGTTGATCATTTCACTGCCGCCAAGGGCCGTGGTCCAGAAAGGTAAATAGAAGATATGGTGCAGACCGAATGGGCCAAGCATGCGCAGTACAAAACCATAGATGAAGGTACCGAAGTAGCCCGTGGCATCGACCAGGCCGCCCATACCGAAAATAAGCTTCTGGAAATGTGGCCAGACGATGGTCATCGCCGCACCCACCAGAATCGCTACCATCGAGCTAATGATCGGTACAAAACGTGAGCCACCGAAGAAACCAAGGAATTGCGGCAGGGCAATTTTGTTATAGCGATTGTGCAGAACCGAGGTGACAAGGCCGATTATCACGCCGCCAAATACGCCCGTTTCGAGCGTCTGAATGCCCAGTGCCATTCCCTGCCCGACCGCACCTGGGTTGGTCGCCGCCAGTTTTCCCGTCAGCGTCAGCAGCGCGTTGATGGTGGCGTTCATCACCAGATAGGCCAACAGCGACGCCAGCCCTGCCGTTCCTTTATCCCCTTTCGCCAGCCCCACCGCCACACCCACGGCAAACAACACGGCCAGGTTGGCAAACACTATTGACCCGGCACTCGCCATAATCGTGAAGATGCCTTGCAGCCAGGCAACATCAAGGAAGGGATACGCGGTGACGGTATTTGGATTGGATAATGCACCGCCAATCCCCAGCAGCAAACCCGCCGCCGGTAGAACTGCGATAGGCAACATAAAAGACTTGCCGAAACGCTGCGCTTTTTCAAACCAGCCTCCGGATGAGGCTCCACTAAACACTGACATAAATTTTCTCCCCGCCACAATATTGTGATGATAATTTTTACCACAATGAATTTCATTGATTGAAAATTTTCACCATCATTACGATCTCCATCACATTTAATCGAATCTGCTGGCACTGTTAGGTCGCTTTCCGCCACACTATGTGCAGCTTGAAAGGAGCGCAGAGTTGGACCGAGCGCGGTTTTGAATAAGAAGCAGGAAGGGTTTGATGACGGAAAACGAGAATATTTTGCTGCACCTACGCCAGGGACTGTCGGGTTATAGCCCGACGCTGCAAAAGCTGGGGGATTTCGTCCTGACGCAGCCGCAGAAGGTGCTGTATCTGACGATTACCGAACTGGCGCGCGAAAGCGAAACCAGCGAGGCTAGCGTCACCCGTCTGTGCCGCCACCTGGGTTGTAAAGGCTATACCGAATTCAAAATGGCGCTGGCACTGGATGTGCAGCAAAGTCAGCCTCCCGC
>DASXXQ010000180.1:0-34127 GCA_036502985.1 Buttiauxella sp. | reverse complement strand
GCGCTCTGATGGAGTACGACGAGTCCCTGCGTGGCGAACTGCGTAAAGCTGGCTTCGTTACTCGTGATGCTCGTGAAGTTGAACGTAAGAAAGTCGGTCTGCGTAAAGCACGTCGTCGTCCTCAGTTCTCCAAACGTTAATTGTCATCTGCTTTTTGCAGAATTCAATTTGCGAAAAACCCGGTCTTGTACCGGGTTTTTTTATGCCTAAAAATAATATTTAGTGTTGCTAACATTATGATAAAAATCATTTTTCAGGCAAATCCAAGATCCGCTCCCCACAAAACCCGTAAAATCTGGTAAACTATCAACCAATTTTCTGCCCGAAGGTCGGCATCAGGTTTTTTTGCCTCTCTTTTCTGGCGACTGATGGTTTTCCGGCGTGATGGGTATCAAACGGTCAGGTTAGTTGCCGCTTGTGCGGCTATTAGCAGTAATTTTCTGAATAAACTTGGAGGTTTTCATGGCTGTCGCTGCCAACAAACGTTCGGTGATGACGCTGTTTTCCGGTCCTACTGACATCTATAGCCACCAGGTACGTATCGTACTGGCTGAAAAAGGTGTTAGCGTTGAAATTGAGCATGTGGAAACGGATAACCTGCCTCAGGATCTGATTGACCTCAACCCAAATCACAGCGTACCGACCTTGGTTGACCGCGAACTTACTCTGTGGGAATCCCGCATCATCATGGAATATCTTGATGAGCGTTTCCCGCACCCACCATTAATGCCGGTTTATCCGGTTGCTCGTGGTGAAAGTCGCCTGTACATGCATCGTATCCAGAAAGACTGGTACTCCCTGATGCACATCGTGATGAACGGTTCTGCTCAAGAAGCTGATGCTGCTCGCAAGCAATTACGTGAAGAATTGCTGGCAATTGCACCTGTATTTACTCAGAAACCTTTCTTCCTGAGTGATGAGTTCAGTCTGGTAGATTGCTACCTGGCACCTCTGCTGTGGCGTTTGCCGCAGATGGGGATTGAGCTGACAGGCGCTGGTTCCAAAGAGATGAAAGGTTACATGACTCGCGTATTTGAGCGTGATTCATTCCTCGCTTCCCTGACTGAACCTGAGCGTGAAATGCGTCTGCAAACCCGGGGCTAATTGATGGATATGTCACAATTGTCACCACGTCGTCCGTATCTACTCCGTGCTTTTTACGAGTGGCTATTGGATAACCAGCTCACTCCGCATTTGGTGGTGGATGTGACATTGCCAGGCGTGCAAGTTCCGATGGAATATGCGCGTGATGGACAAATCGTTCTGAATATCGCGCCCCGAGCTGTCGGTAATCTGGAACTGGCAAACGGCGATGTGCGTTTTAACGCGCGCTTCGGTGGTGTGCCACGGAATGTATTTGTTCCTATGGCCGCAGTTTTGGCTATCTACGCCCGTGAAAATGGTGCAGGCACCATGTTTGAGCCTGAAGCTGCCTATGATGAAGATGTTGAAAGTCATAACGATGACGATCAAAATGCATTTGAATCAGAGATGGTAATGCAGGTTATCGATGGTGATCGTCCGGATCATGACGAAGATAATGATCCTGATGATACTCCGCCTCCTCGTGGTGGCCGTCCAGCACTGCGCGTAGTGAAATAACTCGCGAAGTTATGCCGCTAAAAGCAAATCGAAGCCAGTCTTATGACTGGCTTTTTACTGCCTCAAATAAACCTGCAGGCTGCATCTTTCGTAAGCCATGATTTGCTGTGTTATGATTCAAAAATATAATTTGCGAGCTTCCTTCCATAAACGGCCAATTCTGACGCTATGAGCACATTTGACGAGCAACCACCTGAGACGACTGAAACCATCGGACATACGATGCGCCGTCGTCCGCTTGCGCGTAAAAAGCTCTCGGAAATGGTGGAAGAAGAACTTGAGCAAATGATTCGCAGGCGCGAATTTACGGAAGGTGAGCAACTGCCTTCTGAACGTGAATTGATGGCTTTTTTCAATGTTGGCCGCCCTTCGGTACGCGAAGCACTCGCGGCACTGAAACGAAAAGGGTTGGTGCAGATAAACAACGGGGAACGCGCTCGCGTTTCGCGGCCGTCAGCAGATACGATTATTGGCGAACTATCTGGGGTGGCGAAAGATTTTCTCTCCCGGCCAGGCGGCATTGCTCATTTTGAGCAACTGCGTATGTTCTTTGAATCCAGTCTGGTCCGTTATGCCGCTGAATTTGCGACAGACGAGCAGATAGCCCGACTCGGAAAAGCGCTGGAGATGAACAATCAGGCTCTGGATGATAACGAGTTGTTTATTCGATCCGATATCGAATTTCATCGGGAGTTGGCTGAGATCCCTGATAATCCCATCTTTATGGCGGTGCATGTTGCGCTGTTAGATTGGTTAATTGCGGCGCGCCCAACGGTTCCTCAAGATGTTCTCCATTCTCATAATAATGTTAGTTATCAGCAGCATATTGAAATATATGATGCAATCAAGGCGCACGATCCGGATGCAGCTGATACTGCATTAAAGGCTCACTTGAAAAGCGTATTTGCATCCTATTACCCCACTGCGCGTAAGCGCAATTCGAAAAAGTAACCCACGTTAATCTGAGATCTCTCGCACGTCTTTCCTGGTAACAATTGATCAACCATCACAATTTCATATGAGCAAGATCGCATCCTGACGTCTTTGGTGTGTAGTGTTTACTTTTCATTCTGGTATAACAGGTATAAAGGTATATCGTTATGTTTAAAAACCAGACAACAAAGAGGCGTTTATGACACAGAACCTGCGCGGAGTGATGCCCGCACTACTTACTCCCTTTAATCAGCAACAACAGATAGATACTTCCAGCCTACGACGTCTGGTTCGTTTCAATATTGAACAGGGGGTCGATGGCCTATATGTCGGCGGCTCGACAGGTGAAGCATTCCTGCAAAACACACAAGAACGTGAGGAAGTGCTGGAAATTGTTGCCGAAGAAGCTAAAGGAAAAGTGACCTTAATTGCTCACGTTGGCGGAATCAGCACTCATGAGAGCCAGACGCTGGCACGTGCCGCACACCGTTACGGTTTTGACGCCGTCTCCGCAGTAACACCGTTTTACTACCCGTTCAGCTTCAATGAGCATTGTGACCACTATCGTGCAGTGATTGATTCTTCTGGTGGTTTGCCAATGGTTGTCTACAACATTCCAGCACTGAGTGGTGTGAAGCTGACGCTCGAGCAGATTGATACCTTAGTTAGCTTGCCGGGTGTGGGGGCATTAAAACAGACCTCAGGTGATCTCTACCAGATGGAACAGATCCGCCGCGCTCACCCGGATCTGGTGCTCTACAACGGTTATGACGAGATCTTTGCATCGGGTTTAGTAGCAGGAGCCGATGGCGGCATTGGTAGCACATACAACGTGATGGGCTGGCGCTATCGGGCTATCAAGCAAGCGGTGCAGGAAGGTAATACGCAACGTGCAAGTCAGTTGCAAGGCGAATGTAATAAAGTTATTGATTTGTTAATCAAGGTGGGTGTGTTCCGTGGGTTAAAAACCCTCCTGCATTACATGGATGTGGTTGCTGTACCGTTGTGCCGGAAACCTTTTGCCCCAGTTGATGAGCAATATATCCCTGAGCTTAAAGCACTCGCAGAACAGTTACAGAAAGAACGCGCAACGTTCTGAATAACAAAATAAACCATGATGCTGAAAACAGTATCGTTATTGCCTAATCTGACCTAACCAAAGGGCGGGTTTTATAAACCCGCACCGGGAGTGCTTTATGAACAACACTGCCCAACAGATCCCGTGGTATCGACATTTGACTAAGCCGCAATGGAAGGCGTTTTCAGCCGCATGGATTGGCTACTTGTTAGATGGTTTTGATTTTGTCCTGATTGCGTTAGTTCTGACTGAAATTCAAAGTGAATTTGGCCTGACAACAATTCAAGCTGCGAGCCTAATTTCTGCGGCGTTTATCTCTCGTTGGTTTGGTGGTCTGGTTTTAGGTGCGATGGGTGACCGCTATGGTCGTAAACTGGCCATGATAACCAGCATCGTTTTGTTCTCTTTCGGTACGTTGGCCTGCGGTTTCGCGCCTGGTTTTACCACCATGTTTCTTGCTCGTCTGTTGATTGGTATGGGAATGGCAGGTGAATACGGTTCGAGTGCTACCTATGTCATTGAAAGCTGGCCTAAGCATCTGCGAAACAAAGCGAGCGGTTTTCTGATATCAGGTTTTTCAGTGGGAGCAGTAATTGCCGCTCAGGTTTATAGCGTCGTGGTGCCTGTATGGGGTTGGCGAGCACTGTTTTTCATCGGCATTTTGCCCATTATTTTCGCACTCTGGTTGCGTAAAAACATTCCAGAAGCTGAAGACTGGCAAGAGAAATTTGCTAATAAAGCGCCGACCAAAACCATGGTGGATATTTTGTACCGTGGCGAATATAGAATTCTCAACATCGGCCTGACGATAGTGGTCGCAAGCGCACTTTACTTCTGCTTTGCCGGCAACCTTGGCAATTCAGCGCTTATCGCGGCATTGGGTCTGATATGTGCCGCTATTTTTATTAGCTTCATGGTTCAAAGCAGTGGCAAACGTTGGCCGACAGGCGTCATGTTGATGATTGTCGTGTTCTTTGCATTCCTCTACTCCTGGCCGATTCAGGCGTTACTTCCGACCTATTTGAAAACTGAACTGGCGTATGATCCCTTAACGGTGGCCCATATTCTATTCTTTAGCGGATTTGGTGCAGCGGTCGGGTGTTGTGTGGGTGGTTTCCTTGGTGACTGGTTAGGCACGCGCAAAGCCTATGTCTGTAGCCTCCTTGCCTCACAACTCTTAATTATTCCGGTATTCGCCATTGGTGGCGGCAACATTTGGGTGCTGGGTTTACTGCTGTTCCTGCAACAAATGCTGGGGCAGGGGATCTCCGGGATCTTGCCAAAACTGATTGGGGGATATTTCGATACTGAACAGCGCGCAGCCGGATTAGGATTTACCTATAACGTCGGTGCGCTGGGTGGTGCACTCGCTCCAGTCATTGGCGCGACAATTGCGCAGCGCCTCGATTTAGGTACCGCACTGGCATCGCTCTCGTTCAGTCTGACGTTTGTAGTAATTTTGCTGATTGGTCTGGACATGCCATCTCGTGTTCAACGCTGGATTCACCCCGAGGCGTTGCGTACACATGATGCGATCGACGGAAAACCGTTTAGTGGTGCAGTTCATACCAGTGTCGCCAAGCGTCGCCTGATGCAGAAAGTAATTAAATAACCGATGTTGCGGTAAGCATAAAAAAGCCCAGTGACATTCCTGTCACTGGGCTTTTTAAGATCTTCGTCGATCGTTAGACTTCGAGGAAGCTCAGGATACCATCAGCGGCTTTACGGCCTTCTGCGATAGCCGTAACCACCAGGTCCGAACCACGAACAGCATCACCACCAGCAAAGATTTTTGGGTTGCTGGTCTGGAACGGGTTATCGCTTCCTTCCGGAGCCAGAATACGGCCCTGGCTGTCCAACTCAACGCTGTGTTTTTCCAGCCACTGCATTGCATGTGGACGGAAACCAAATGCCATGATGACAGCATCTGCTGGGACAACGTGCTCTGAACCGGCAACGATTTCTGGACGACGACGGCCATTTGCATCCGGTGCACCCAATTCCGTACGGGCAACTTTCACACCCGAGACGCGGCCATTGGCGTTAACTTCCACCCCCAAGGGTTGTACGTTGAACTGGAACTCCACACCTTCTTCGCGTGCATTTTTCACTTCACGCTTAGAGCCTGGCATGTTCTCTTCGTCACGGCGATAAGCACAGATGACGTGCGTTGCTCCCTGGCGAACAGATGAACGTACGCAGTCCATTGCGGTATCACCACCGCCAAGTACTACGACACGTTTTCCTTCCATATTCACATACGGCTCTTCTGGTGAGTCACCGAAGCCCATGATCTTTTTGGTGTTAGCAATAAGGAACGGTAGAGCATCGAATACGCCTGATGCATCTTCATTCTCTAAGCCACCGCGCATTGACTGATAAGTGCCTACGCCGAGGAAGACGGAATCATACTCTTTCAGTAGGTCATCAATCTGAACGTCACGACCAACTTCAGTGTTCAATTTGAACTCGATGCCCATCCCGCTGAATATTTCGCGGCGTTTAGTCATCACTTCTTTTTCCAGTTTGAACGCTGGAATACCGAAGGTCAGCAGGCCACCGATTTCTGGGTGACGGTCGTAAACCACTGCTTTGACACCGTTACGTGACAGCACATCTGCACATGCTAACCCCGCAGGGCCCGCGCCGATGATGGCAACACGTTTGCCTGTTTGCTTCACGCCAGTCAGGTCTGGTTTCCAACCCATCTCAATCGCTTTATCGTTGATATAGCGCTCGATGTTTCCGATGGTGACGGCACCAAATTCATCATTCAGCGTACAAGAACCCTCACACAGACGGTCTTGCGGGCAAACTCGACCACACACTTCCGGCAGGCTGTTTGTCTGATGAGACAGTTCAGCTGCTTCAATAATGCGCCCTTCGTTGGCCAGCTTCAGCCAGTTTGGGATGTAGTTATGAACCGGGCATTTCCATTCACAGTACGGGTTACCGCAGGACAGGCAGCGGTCTGCCTGTGCTTTAGCCTGGCCTTCTGAGAACGGCTCGTAAATTTCCACAAATTCAATTTTACGGATCTTGAGCGGTTTCTTTGGCGGATCAACGCGCTGTAAGTCGATAAATTGATAAACGTTTTGACTCATCGTGACCTCTTACTGCGCCTGCACCCGCAGCTCGGCTGCGGAACGACTACGGTGACCCAACAATGCTTTGACATCACTGGACTTCGGTTTAACCAACGTGAATTTCGATGCAAATACCGGCCAGTTTGCCAGGATCTCTTCGCCGCGCTGGGAACCCGTCAGTTGCACATGCTCGGTAATCATTCCGCGCAGGTGTTCTTCGTGAATTGCCAGCTCATCAACGTTGAGCAGCTCTACCAGTTCAGGGTTTACGCGCTTACGGAAATCGCCATCTTCATCGAGCACGTAAGCGAAACCGCCTGTCATACCTGCACCGAAGTTCACACCTGTTTTGCCGATGACGCAGACGATGCCGCCAGTCATGTATTCACAACCGTTATCGCCAATGCCTTCTACTACGGTAATTGCACCGGAGTTACGCACTGCGAAACGCTCACCCGCACGGCCGGCAGCATAAAGTTTGCCGCCTGTAGCACCGTACAAACAGGTGTTACCGATAATGGTCGCTTCGTGGCTGCGGAAGGCGGAGCCCACCGGAGGACGTAACGAAATTAAACCACCCGCCATGCCTTTACCAACGTAGTCGTTAGCATCGCCAGTCAGGTGCAGTTCAACGCCACCGGCGTTCCATACACCAAAGCTCTGTCCAGCAGTACCGCTGAAATGCGCTTTAATTGGATCGGCTGCCAGCCCCTGGTCGCCGTTATGTTGTGCGATATAACCAGACAACGTGGCACCTACTGAGCGGTCGGTGTTGC
The DNA here is from genome assembly GCA_036502985.1 of Buttiauxella sp. Classification (GTDB taxonomy): domain Bacteria; phylum Pseudomonadota; class Gammaproteobacteria; order Enterobacterales; family Enterobacteriaceae; genus Buttiauxella. The sequence continues at coordinate 26,652 of DASXXQ010000180.1, read as the reverse complement.
GGATATCAAACCAGAACGTTTTGCTCTGTTTATCGTCCACATACGGCTTGGCCTGGCTCAGTAACTGGGCATTCAAATCGCCTTTATCGAATGGCGGGTTATTTTCGGTGCAGTACACCGCTTTACCCGGCATAGGTTCGGCTGTTTTCAGGAGGTTAGACAGATCCAGGTTTTGTTGTTTGGCAGTGAAACCGTCCAGCTCTTTGAGCAATTCGGTACGACCAATCAAATCCACCAGACGCTTCACGCCCAACTGCGCCATCAGCTCACGTGTTTCACGGGCGATAAATTCAAAGTAGTTAGTCACTTTGAATGGCAGGCCGTGATAATGGTTTTTACGCAGTTTTTCATCCTGAGTTGCAACACCGGTTGCACAGTTGTTCAGATGGCAAATACGCAGGTATTTACAACCCAGAGCGACCATTGGACCGGTACCGAAACCAAAGCTTTCCGCGCCAAGAATCGCCGCTTTGATGATATCGAGGCCAGTTTTCAGGCCACCATCAACTTGCAGACGGATTTTATGACGCAGGCCGTTAGCAACCAAAGCCTGCTGTGTTTCCACCAGACCCAGCTCCCAAGGACAGCCCGCATATTTCACAGAAGAGAGCGGGCTTGCACCTGTCCCACCGTCGTAACCAGCGATAGTAATCAGATCGGCATAGGCTTTAGCAACACCGGTTGCGATGGTGCCAACGCCGGGTTCGGAAACCAGTTTTACCGAAATCAACGCTTTCGGGTTGACCTGTTTAAGGTCGAAAATCAGCTGAGCCAAATCTTCGATAGAGTAAATATCATGGTGTGGCGGCGGAGAAATCAGCGTAACGCCAGGCACGGAATAACGCAGTTTTGCGATATACGGCGTGACTTTATCGCCCGGCAACTGACCGCCTTCACCTGGTTTAGCACCCTGAGCGACTTTAATCTGGATAACATCGGCGTTAACCAAATACGCCGGGGTTACACCGAAACGACCAGAAGCTACCTGCTTGATGCGAGACACTTTATTGGTGCCATAGCGCGCAGGGTCTTCACCACCTTCACCGGAGTTTGAGTTCCCACCGATGCTGTTCATCGCTTCAGCCAGGGATTCATGCGCTTCCGGGCTTAGTGCACCGATAGACATTGCGGCAGTATCAAAGCGTTTGTACAGCGCAGAAGCGGGTTCAACGTCTTCAATTTTGACTGTTTCACCCTGCGGATTCAGTGCGAGCATATCGCGCAGTGTTGCCACCGGACGCTCGTTCACCAGCTTCGCGTATTCCTGATAATCTTTGTACTCGCCGCTGTTCACCGCTCTTTGCAGCGTCTGCACCACATCCGGGTTGTAAGCGTGATATTCACCACCGTGGACGTATTTCAACTGCCCGCCCTGATCCAGCGGCTTACGTGCTAACCACGCGCGCTTAGACAGATTCAGCAAGTCCTGCTGGAAGTCATTGAAACCGGCACCACCAATACGGCTGACAACGCCCTGGAAGCACAGCTCGGAAACTTCTTTATGCAAGCCAACAGCTTCAAACAGCTTCGAGCAACGATAAGAGGCGATAGTAGAAATGCCCATTTTGGACATAATCTTGTACAGCCCTTTGTTGATGCCGTTGCGGTAGTTCTGCATCACGATACGGTAGGATTTTTCAATCGCGCCGTTGTCTACCAACTTCGCCAGCGTTTCGTAAGCGAGGTATGGATAGATTGCCGTTGCGCCAAAACCGAGCAGAACAGCGAAGTGGTGCGGGTCACGCGCACTTGCGGTTTCGACGATGATGTTTGCATCGCAACGCAGGTTTTTCTCAACCAAACGGGTTTGAATTGCCCCCACAGCCATTGGCGCGGGAACTGGCAGGCGATTTTTCGCAATGTTACGGTCAGAAAGCACCAACAGAACGGTGCCGTTGCGAACCATACGTTCTGCTTCGTCACACAGTGCATTGACGGTTTCGTGCAGTGACTGTGTGGAAGCATCGTAGGTGATGTCCAGCGTATCGGCACGGTAATGCTGCTCTTCAAGCGAAGTGAGCTGCTGGAAATCAGACCACAGCAGAATTGGCGATTTGAAGCTCAGACGGTGTGCCTGGCCTTCTGCTTCACAGAAGACGTTCATTTCACGGCCAATGCTGGTTGCCAGTGACATAACATGTGCTTCACGCAGCGGATCGATTGGCGGGTTTGTTACCTGCGCAAACTGCTGACGGAAGTAATCGTAAATGATACGTGGTTGACTGGAGAGCACGGCAAACGGGGTATCATCACCCATAGAACCGACAGCTTCCTGCCCATTTTCACCCAACACGCGAATCACTGAATCCAGTTCTTCTACGCTGTAGTTGAACTGCTTCTGGAAGCTGGCAAGCGTATCGTCATCCATTTCACGAGTGCCCACTTCTTCGTCTGGCAAATCTTCAAACGGCACCAGGCGGCGGACGTTATTTTCCATCCACTCTTTATACGGATGACGGCTTTTCAAATCACCATCGGTTTCAGCCGAATGCAGAATACGGCCGATTCGCGTATCGATAACCATCAACTCGCCTGGGCCAACGCGGCCTTTCTCGACCACTTCATCAGGCTGGTAATCCCAGATCCCAACTTCGGAAGCACAAGTGATCAGCTTATCTTTGGTGATGACGTAGCGTGCAGGTCGCAGACCGTTACGGTCCAGGTTACAGGCAGCATAACGCCCATCGGACATAACGATACCGGCTGGGCCATCCCACGGTTCCATATGCATGGAGTTAAAGTCGAAGAAGGCACGCAGTTCCGGGTCCATGTTCGGGTTGTTCTGCCAGGCTGGTGGAACCAGTAAACGCATGGCACGAACGATATCCATACCGCCTGCCAGTAGCAGTTCCAGCATGTTATCCAGCGAGCTGGAATCCGAACCCGTTTCGTTAACAAACGGTGCCGCAGACTGAAGGTCAGGAATTAATGGCGTCTGGAATTTATAAGTACGCGCACGCGCCCACTGACGGTTACCGGTGATGGTATTGATTTCACCGTTGTGCGCCAGGTAGCGGAACGGCTGCGCCAGCGGCCAGCGTGGCACGGTGTTGGTGGAGAAACGCTGGTGGAACAGGCAAATCGCTGATTCCAGGCGTAAGTCCGCCAGGTCCAGGTAGAAGCGCGGCAAATCTGCCGGCATACACAGACCTTTATAGATATTAACCAGGTTCGAGAGGCTACAAACGTAGAAATCTTTATCCTGGATTCTTTTCTCAATGCGGCGACGGGCGATAAACAGGCGACGTTCCATATCACGTGGACGCCAACCGGCCGGGGCATTAACAAAAATTTGTTCGATGCGAGGCTTTGAGGAGAGGGCTATTTCACCGAGTACGTCTTCATTAGTGGGCACGACGCGCCAGCCAACAATCGACAGGGTCTCATTTTGCAACTCTTCTTCAACGATGCGGCGGCTTGCACTTGCCAGCGCGTCGTCCTTATTTAAGAAAATCATACCTACGGCATAATTTTTTGCCAAACGCCAGCCACGCTCTTCCGCAACGATTCGGAAGAAACGGTCAGGCTTTTGCAGCAGCAAACCACAACCATCGCCCGTTTTTCCATCGGCGAGGATTGCTCCACGGTGCTGCATTCGGGCTAGTGCGTGAATAGCCGTGCGCACTACCTTGTGGCTAGGTTCGCCTTCTATGTGGGCGATCAGGCCGAAACCACAGTTATCCTTCTCAAGGGATTTATCGTACAACATATCAGTGAACCTCCCCAGGCTCTACGTGACGCCCTCCCAACCGATTGCGCACAGGCGTAAAAAGGGCATGGCGACGGGGTTTCGCGTTTCATACGCTCACCTCGCGTGTCGCCCTCTTTAATGACCTTTTGCATCGGTTTCACAAGTGTTGAGGACTTGCTTTAGAGGGAATCTTAATTACTGCATAAATATGATGGGCACAGAACCCATCCAGAAAGCTTCCAGCGGATTTCCAAGTTATCGGGAAAGCGCACACAGGTCAAATGGCATTCTTATTTATACGCAATAGTGCTTTTTTCTTATTAAGCCAATGATTGTTAAAATGTTTTAATCATTTTAGTCGCGATTAAATGACTGGAAAACGAGGCGGGTTATGTGATCTCTCTCACTGTCTGCGAGCCAGCAAAATTACAGACCATGCTGGTAATGATGTTATTGCCAGCATGATCTACTGACATATTGCAGTGGCACGCAGCATGACACTGTTTTTCAATATGCCACATATTCTTTAAACAGAAGGAGGCGATATAAGGAAAAGTAATCATCTTGCAGGTGAGTAAAATTGCACTAATTTTGCATTTATATGCAGCGGGTAAAGCTGCGCCAGAGCGATTGATCCAGGTCATCGCTTAATTGGGCAGAAAATGGCAGGCTACATCCCTTTTACGGGCGGCCCATCAGATTATGCAGTTACAAAAATTAGTCAATATGTTTGGTGGCGATCTCCAGCGTCGATATGGTCATAAAGTCCATAAACTGACGCTACACGGTGGTTTTAGCTGCCCAAATCGCGACGGAACAATCGGACGTGGTGGATGTACTTTCTGCAATGTCGCCTCTTTTGCCGATGAAACTCAACAAAGCCATTCTATTGTCGAACAACTGGAGCGTCAGTCCCGGTTAGTGAACCGTGCACAACATTATCTCGCTTATTTCCAGGCGTACACCAGTACATGGGCGGAAGTGCAGGTGTTGCGCTCGATGTATCAGCAAGCGGTTAGCCAGACCAGTATCGTTGGACTATGTGTGGGGACTCGCCCGGATTGCGTTCCAGATAGCGTGCTTGATCTGCTCAGCGAATATCATGAGAAAGGCTATGAAGTCTGGTTAGAGCTGGGCTTACAGACCGCCCATGACAAAACACTGCATCGCATTAATCGCGGGCATGACTTCGCCTGTTATCAGGAGACCACACGTCATGCACGGGCGCGGGGATTAAAAGTGTGCAGCCATCTTATTGTCGGTTTGCCTGGCGAAGGGCAAACGCATTGTATGGAAACGCTCGACAAAGTGGTGGCTACGGGAGTGGACGGCATCAAACTCCATCCTCTGCATATCGTCAGTGGCAGCACGATGGCAAAAAGTTGGCAGGCCGGGCGTTTGCAAGCCATTGAATTAGAAGATTACGCGATGACTGCCGGTGAAATGATTCGCCATACGCCACTGGATGTCGTGTTTCATCGAATTTCTGCCAATGCGCGTCGGCCGACCTTACTGGCACCGCTGTGGTGTGAGAACCGTTGGACCGGAATGGGGGAAATCGACAAGTACCTGACACAGCACGGCACGCAAGGTTCGGCACTGGGGACGCCGTGGAACCCGACAATTCTATTGTAAATCCTGAGCGTGAGATCTTTTTGCGGTATATTTAGCAGATTGAAGGCGAGGGAAACGTTCCATGAAGCAAATCCGGTTACTGGCGCAATATTACGTTGATTTGATGGTGAAGCTCGGGTTAGTGCGCTTCTCTTTGTTACTGGCCTCCGCCCTGGTGGTGTTGGCTATTGTGGTGCAAATGGCCGTGACGATGCTGTTACGCGGCCAGGTCGAAAGTATTGATGTTGTTCGCTCTATCTTTTTTGGCCTGTTAATTACTCCCTGGGCTGTCTATTTCCTTTCCGTGGTGGTTGAACAACTCGAAGAGTCACGTCAACGACTGACAAAGCTCGTGCAAAAACTTGAAGAAATGCGTGAAAGGGATCTCAAGCTTAATGTGCAGCTCAAAGACAATATTGCTCAACTGAATCAGGAAATTGCTGACCGCGTTAAAGCGGAAGACGAACGTCAAACCATGCTCGAGCAGCTTAAAATAGAGATGCAGGAGCGTGAAGAGACGCAAATACGGCTCGAGCAGCAATCGACGTTTTTACGTTCATTCCTTGATGCATCACCCGATCTGGTTTTTTATCGTAATGAAGATAAAGAGTTTTCAGGCTGTAACCGTGCCATGGAGTTGCTGACGGGTAAAAGTGAAAAGCAACTGATAAACCTGAAACCAGAAGAAGTTTACTCGCCAGAGGCGGCACAGAAGGTTATCGAGACGGACGAAAAAGTGTTCCGTCATAATGTGTCGCTGACCTACGAACAATGGCTGGATTATCCAGACGGGCGTAAAGCCTGTTTTGAAATACGTAAAGTGCCTTACTACGACCGTGTGGGTAAGCGCCACGGCTTGATGGGCTTTGGCCGCGATATTACGGAGCGTAAGCGTTATCAGGATGCACTTGAACGCGCCAGCCGCGACAAGACCACGTTCATTTCAACCATCAGCCACGAACTGCGTACTCCACTGAATGGCATTGTCGGTTTAAGCCGCATCTTGCTGGATACCGAACTGAATCCTGAACAAACCAATTACCTTAAGACCATTCACGTCTCAGCGATAACACTCGGCAATATTTTCAATGACATCATTGATATGGATAAGCTTGAGCGCCGCAAAGTTCAGCTTGATAACCAGCCGGTTGATTTCACCAGTTTCCTCGCCGATTTAGAGAATCTATCTGGTTTGCAGGCCCAACAAAAAGGGCTGAAGTTAGAAATGAACCCAACGTTACCGCTGCCGCATAAAGTGGTGACGGACGGAACGCGTTTGCGTCAAATCCTGTGGAACCTGATCAGTAATGCCGTGAAATTCACGCCGAAAGGTGGACTGGTCACAGTGCGTGTGCGTTATGAAGAAGAAAATACGCTGCGCTTTGAAGTACAAGATTCGGGCATAGGCATCCCACAAGATGAACAAGACAAAATCTTTGCCATGTATTATCAGGTGAAGGATAGCCACGGCGGGAAACCGGCAACGGGTACTGGCATCGGTTTGGCGGTGTCGCGCCGCCTGGCCAAAAGTATGGGTGGCGATATTACTGTTAGCAGTACACCTGGTGATGGGGCGCTGTTTACCCTGACGATTCAGGCACCTCGTGTAGCGGATGAAGTTGAAGATACGCTTGATGATGACGAAATGCCGCTGCCTGCACTGCACGTTTTGCTGGTAGAAGATATTGAACTCAACGTGATTGTTGCGCGCTCGGTGCTGGAAAAACTCGGCAACAGCGTAGATGTCGCCATGACCGGTAAAGAAGCGCTAGAGAAATTTACCCCGGGTGAATATGACCTGGTGTTATTGGATATTCAGTTGCCTGATATGACGGGGCTGGATATTTCCCGTCAGCTAACAACACGTTATGCCCGCGAAGATTTACCTCCGTTAGTGGCATTGACGGCTAATGTATTGAAAGATAAAAAAGAGTATCTGGATGCTGGCATGGATGACGTGCTGAGCAAACCTCTTGCCGTTCCGGCGTTAATGGCGATGATCCAAAAATTCTGGGACAACCAACAATCAGAGTCTGTAAAGGAGTCTCAAATGCCTCAAGTTAATAGCGAAAAACAGCAAGCCTTGCTCGATATTCCAATGCTTGAGCAATATATGGACCTGGTGGGACCGAAACTGATTACTGACGGGCTGGCGATGTTTGAAAAAATGATGCCGGGTTACCTGAGTGTCCTTGACTCCAACATGACCGCACGCGACCAAAAAGGTGTTGTGGAAGAAGGTCATAAGATCAAAGGTGCTGCGGGTTCTATTGGGCTGCGCCATTTACAGCAGGTTGCTCAGCAAATTCAATCGCCTGATTTACCGGCATGGTCTGAAAATGTTGGCGAGTGGATCGAAGAGTTGAAGCAAGAATGGCAACACGATGTGGATGTTCTGAAAGTCTGGGTTGCAAGCGCTCCCAAAAAATGACCCCGGATAAACCGGGGTGCGCGAAATACTGCGCCAACACCAGGGAAAAAGCAGGTTGCGCCGTTAGTTATAGGTATTTATCTAGGCGGCGCAGCCGATAATCTCGTGGGCTGCTCAGGCATTAAGATAGCAAATCTTAAATGGTTTGTTACATGAATCAGTAAAATGTGTGAAGCATAGCGATCAAATCATCATAACTAATACGATTTATCGCATGACGAAAAGGAATGGCAGAATGAAGAAGATTGGTGTGGTGCTCAGTGGTTGTGGAGTCTACGACGGTAGCGAAGTTCAGGAAGCTGTCATTACCCTGCTGGCAATCGCGCGTTGTGGTGCTGAAGCTGTTTGTTTTGCACCCGATAAACCTCAAGCAGATGTTATCAATCACATGAATAATAATAAGGCTATTGAACATCGCAATGTACTTGCTGAAGCAGCACGAATTACCCGTGGAGCGATCCTTCCGCTGGCTCAGGCTGATGCAAATGAACTGGATGCGTTGATCGTACCAGGTGGGTTTGGGGCTGCAAAAAACTTGTGTGATTTTGCCAGCAAAGGTAGCGATTGCCAGGTTGATAGCGATTTACGTCGATTGGCCCGAGATTGCCATGCTCAGGGAAAACCGCTTGGCTTTATTTGCATTGCGCCGGTGATGTTGCCAAAAATCCTGGATGTGCCGGTACGTTTGACCATTGGTACGGATATCGACACCGCAGAGATTGTGGAAGAAATGGGCGCCGAACATGTTCCTTGCCCGGTAGACGATATCGTGGTCGATGAAGAGCACAAAGTGGTGACTACGCCTGCTTACATGTTAGCGACACGCATTGATGAAGCTGCAATGGGCATCGAGAAGCTGGTGGCCCGCATTGTGGTTATGGCGGAATGAAGAAAGGGCGTATTGCGCTCTTCGGCTCCATCAAGCGCTGGTTTTTGCGTGGAGCGTTGGCGCTGATGGGAATCTGGCTGGCAGGGGTTATTCTGTTTAGCTTCTTACCGGTGCCATTTTCAGCCGTAATGGTTGAACGGCAATTTAGTGCCTGGTTTAGCGGTGATTTTGGTTATGTTGCACATTCTGACTGGGTGAGCATGAACGAGATTTCACCGTTGATGGGTCTTGCGGTTATCGCGGCTGAAGATCAGAAATTCCCGGACCACTGGGGGTTTGATGTGGCCTCAATCGAAAAAGCGCTAGCCCATAACGAACGCAATGAAAATCGCGTACGCGGTGCGTCCACGCTTTCTCAGCAAACAGCAAAAAACCTGTTCCTGTGGGATGGGCGCAGTTGGGTGCGTAAGGGCCTGGAAGCGGGCTTAACATTGGGCATGGAAGCGGTGTGGACCAAACGTCGCATTTTGACTGTTTATTTGAATATCGCTGAATTTGGCGATGGGATATTTGGTGTTGAAGAAGCTTCGCAGCGTTATTTCCATAAGCCTGCAAGCCGGCTGACAGCGTCTGAAGCCGCGTTACTTGCCGCTGTATTACCCAATCCAATCCGCTTTAAAGCGAACGCGCCTTCCGGGTATGTTCGGCAGCGTCAGCAGTGGATTTTGCGCCAGATGCGCCAACTTGGTGGCGAGTCATTCATGGCGCAGCATGAATTGAAGTGAATTAGTCTTCGTCAAAACCCGCATTGAACAGCGCGATAACCGCGTTCAATGCTTGTTCTTCTTCAGGCCCAGTGACTTCAATTTCAATGTGACCACCTTTGGCGGAGTCCAACATCAATAGCGCAATCACGCTATTGGCTTCAGCCTCAGTGCCTGCCTCATTGCGCAACATCACCTCAGCATCAAAGCTTTGCACCAATTCGAATAGCTTCATGGCTGGACGCGCATGCATACCCAGTTTGTTGGTTATCTCAACGGTCTGTTTTACGGTCATGTTTTGCGTTTTTCCAGCGTACGGTGGCGGGACTGCACATTTTTACCGCGTGAGCGGAAATAGTCTGCCAGTTGCTCAGCAATATAAACCGAACGGTGTTTACCACCAGTACAACCAATTGCCACAGTCAGATAGCTGCGGTTATTGGTTTCCAGCATCGGTAACCACAGTTCAAGATAGCTGCGCGTTTGGTAGATAAAGTTATGCACTTCGGTGTGCCGGTCAAGGAATGCGGCAACAGGCCTGTCCAGGCCGGTCATCGGACGCAGTTTAGGATCCCAATGCGGGTTCGGCAGGAAACGCACGTCGAACACGTAATCTGCATCAATCGGAATACCGTGTTTAAAGCCGAAGGATTCGAACACCATCGTCAATTCGCGCTCGCGTTTACCGAGCAGGCGAGTACGCAGCATTTCCGCAAGTTCATGCACCGACATTTCAGAAGTGTCAATGATAAGATCCGCTCTGGATTTCAGCGGCTCCAGCAGATCGCTTTCTTCATCAATCGCACTTTCCAGCGACAGGTTTTTACTTGATAGCGGATGCAAACGACGCGTGTCGCTATAACGACGGATCAGTGTATTGCGATCGGCATCGAGGAACAGCAGTTGCGGAGAAAACGTATCAGGCAGGTTGGTCATCGCCTGTTCAAAAATTTCCGGATTTTCCGGCATGTTACGCACGTCGATGCTGACTGCCGCAGAAATTTGTCGTTCTGCGAGAGTTTTGGCAAGATCGGGCAACAGCACTACTGGTAGGTTATCTACACAGTAGAATCCCATATCTTCTAGTGCACGCAAGGCTACAGACTTTCCTGAACCAGAGCGGCCGCTGACAATCATCAGCACCATGTCATCACTCCCCCAACTTCTCTTGCTGTGGCATCCACATGACCGCAGCCAGATTATTCATTTTCACTACCGTTTTCTGTTTCGGTAATGATCTGATAAAGCTCTTCGTCACTCTGTGCAGTACGTAGACGTCGGCAAATTGTTTTATCTGCCAGACGTTTTGCCACCAGAGATAACGTATGCAAATGCGTTTTCGTTTGATCAGCCGGAACAAGTAAAGCAAACATGAGATCTACCGGCTGATTATCAATAGCGTCAAACGCAATAGGGGTTTCCAGTTTAATAAAGACCCCAACGGCGCGGGTGGTATCTTCTTCCAGTTTCCCATGAGGAATGGCGATACCATTACCGATGCCGGTACTGCCCATGCGTTCACGCGTTAGCACGGCTTCAAACACCACTTGCGGTGGCAAGCCGAGTTGTTTTGCTGCCAGTTCACTGATGATTTCCAGCGCACGTTTTTTACTTTGGCAATGTACATTGGTACGAGTACATTCCTGGTTCAGGACATTACTTAGTTGTAGAGCAGAATCGTTGTTCATCATAAGTTCACCTAAGCCTCCTGTTATGCTAACGGCCCGTTACTCCAGGCAACGAGCCGTCTATGCCAAAACAGTTGCCCGGATTATCAGTGTTGTTTTAGTTTATCTTTATGTTTGGTTAACTGGCGTACCAGTTTATCCACCAGACCATCAATAGCCGCATACATATCCTGGCCTTCAGCGCTGGCATGGATTTCACCACCATTCACATGAAGCGTTGCATCGGCAATATGCGTGACTTTTTCCACTTTTAACACAATGTAGACTTGGTTAATTCTTTCGAAGTACTGCTCCAGTTTGGCAAACTTCGTACTCACAAAATCGCGCAGTGCGTCAGTGATTTCGACGTTGTGTCCTGTAATGTTGAGCTGCATAGTGTCTTCCTTATCGGTTAAGTCACACCAGCTGTTTACGCTGATTTGACGGTGGTATGGATAAAGACTCTCGGTACTTCGCAACAGTGCGGCGTGCCACCATGATCCCTTGATCGGATAGCATAGTCGTTAACTTGCTATCACTCAGTGGTTTCACAGGGTTTTCCGCAGCAATTAACTTCTTAACCAATGCACGAATCGCCGTGGAGGAGGCTTCACCGCCACCTTCGGTATTCACATGGCTTGAGAAGAAATATTTCAGTTCAAATATGCCGCGCGGGCTGTGCAAATATTTTTGCGTCGTCACGCGGGAAATTGTCGATTCATGCATTTCGACCACTTGAGCGATATCAGCCAAAACCATCGGTTTCATGTGCTCTTCGCCATGCTCAAAAAAGCCTTGTTGCTGCTCAACGATACAACGACTCACACGCAGCAGCGTATCGTTACGGCTTTCAAGGCTCTTAATCAGCCATTTTGCTTCTTGTAGATTACTGCGGATAAATTGTGAGTCGCTGTCATTGCGGGCGTTTGTGCCCATCGCAGCGTACTGCTGATTGATCTTCAGACGCGGAATACTGTCGGCGTTTAGCTCTACCGTCCAGCGGCCCTGAATTTTTTTGACCAGAATATCGGGAATGACGTACTCGGGTTCGCTGGTCTGAATGGATTGCCCAGGACGTGGGTCGAGTGACTGAATCAGGCACATTGCCTCTTTCAGGACTTCTTCTTTCAAACGCGTGACGCGCATCAGACTGCGGAAATCATGGTTGGCGAGCAGATCAAGATGATCGCTGACTATCAGTCGAGCCTCTACCAACCAGGGGGTTTCCCGGGCGAATTGCGACAGCTGGATGAGCAGGCAATCACGCAGATCGCGCGCGGCAACGCCAACAGGGTCGAAACGCTGCACGCGTTTGAGTACCGCTTCCACCTCATCGATTGTGATCTCGTCATCACCCATGCTTTCCAGAATTTCTTCCAGTGAAACCGTGAGGTAACCCATCTCGTCGACGGCATCCACAATCGATGTGGCAATAGCGGTATCGGTATCCGAAAACGGAGTGAGATCGACCTGCCACATCAGATAGTCCTGAAGTGACTGGGTTGTTTCCCCCTGATATACCGGCAACTCGTCATCAATGTAATCCGTTCCGGTTCCCGATGGCGTACCCGCGGTATAGATTTCATCCCAGCTGGTATCCAACGGCAACTCATCAGGCATCTCTTTTTGTTCGAGAGCCTCACGAGTATCTAACGCTTCATTTTCACGAACTTCCTGAGTTTCGATTTCTTCATGCAGATCGGTTTGCTCAAGCAATGGGTTACTTTCCAGTGCTTGCTGAAGTTCTTGCTGTAGCTCTATCGTCGACAGTTGCAACAGACGAATCGCCTGCTGTAACTGGGGAGTCATAGCAAGTTGTTGGCTAAGCCGTAATTGCAAACCTTGCTTCATATTCAGAGCGAGCTTCCTCAGGTATAACGATGAATGTTTCCTACCCTATCAGAGTCTGAACTCTTCGCCCAGATACACGCGCTTAACCTGCTCGTCTTCCAGTATTTCAGTCGGAGTTCCATGAGCGATTAAATGGCCCTGGCTTACGATGTAGGCGCGTTCACAAACCGCCAACGTTTCGCGTACGTTATGGTCGGTAATCAGCACACCAAGCCCGCTGTCCCGCAAATGTTCGATGATTCGCTTGATGTCGATAACCGAAATGGGGTCAACACCCGCAAAAGGTTCATCCAAAAGAATAAATTTTGGATTAGCAGCCAGTGCACGGGCAATTTCTACACGGCGACGTTCACCACCGGACAATGACTGCCCGAGGTTATTACGCAAATGCTCGATGTGAAACTCTTCCATTAACTCATTGGCGCGATCGTCACGTTGCTCAGCTGTAAGATCGTCACGAATTTGTAGTACGGCCATTAAGTTATCGAACACGCTTAAACGACGGAAAATTGATGCTTCTTGCGGCAAGTAACCAATACCGCGGCGTGCGCGTGCATGAAGCGGCAGAAGGCTGATGTCTTCGTCATCAATAACGATACTGCCCGCATCACGCGGAACAATTCCTACAACCATATAAAATGTAGTGGTTTTACCTGCGCCGTTTGGGCCAAGCAAACCAACAATTTCACCTGATTTAACGGTCAGACTGACATCTTCGACAACGCGGCGGCCTTTGTAGGCTTTGGCGAGATTTTTTGCAATTAAAGTAGCCATAACGAATTAGTTACTCTTTTTCGGGGCAGGAGCTGGCGCTGCCTGGCCGTCTTTTTTCTGCAACTGAGAAGGGACCAGAACAGTAGTCACTCGTTTCCCTTTCTCACTAAAGGCCTGCATTTTCTGCTCTTTAACCAGATAGGTAATCTTGTCGCCTTTAATATTGCTGTCGACCTGCTCGAGATAAGCGTTACCGGTCAGCACGACAAAATCGTTTTGTAATTCATAGTGCATGGTAGATGCGTGGCCATTTACTGGCTTACCGCTATCTTGCATCTGATAGAAAGTGGCTGGATTACCGTAGCCATCAATTATCTCTTTACCTTGCTCACCGCCAGGACGGGTCACAACCACTTTGTCTGCATTAATTTTGATACTACCTTGTGTCACGATCACATTGCCGGTGAAGGTGACGATGTTGCCTTGCATGTCCAGCGACTGTTGGTCAGATTCAATGTGAATCGGCTGATCGGTATCACCGGTCAGCGCAAATGCCGAAAAACTGGCGGCTAAAAGCGTACTGGTCAGTACTAAATTAAGGCTGAGTTTGTTTATTCTGGATTTCATAGGATGTTCTAACCTTTTCAATCAGCTCGGCATTTTTACTGCGCAAGTTACCACGCATTTTTAGGCCGGTGGAGTTAAAGCTGGTTCCGTACAAGGTTACCTTGTCATCAGAGGCAACATCCTGAGTGACTAAATTAACCTGCGCATTGTCCGTGGTAATCTTGCGTAGCTGTGAATCTGGTGTCAGAGCTGTTAGCACCACATTCCCATACAAATACAGCATCCGATCGTTAGTAAGTTTGGCGCGATCTGCTCGTAATGACCAGGTTGCAACTTTATTTTCGTCGTACTGCGTCATCACCGGATTGGTGAACCACGAAATGGCGGTATCGGAAAAATATTCAACGTGTTCCGCGACCAGCCGATAATTTAATGCCCCTTCGGGACTGTAGGCGAGCGTCGTGGAATGTTCGCTTTTATAAGTTGGCTCAGTGTTATTCACCACAGGCGGCGCAACGGTGTCTTTATGGACCAGATTTACACCAATCAACACTAATGCCAGCAAAGAAAGCAGGATGATAACCCAACGTCTGGTCTTACTCATATAGATAGCCCTTTGGCCTCATCAAGCTTTCCTTGAGCCAGTAAAAGGAGATCGCAGACTTCGCGTACTGCCCCTCGTCCGCCAGCAATATGTGTAACGTAGTCAGCGCGCGGAACAAGTAAAGGATGGGCGTCTGATACCGCTACGCTCAAACCCACTTTCGCCATCACGGGCCAGTCAATTAAATCATCCCCGACATAAGCCGTTTGCTCTGCCGGAATGTTCAGCTTATCCAACAGGTCCTGAAAAGCGATAAGCTTGTCAGATTGACCCTGATAGAGATGGGTAATGCCAAGTGTTTCACACCTGTCTTCAAGAAGCTTTGCTTTGCGGCCTGTAATTATTGCCACTTCAATACCCGACGTCAGTGCACAACGAATGCCATAACCGTCACGTACATTGAATGCTTTCAGCTCTTCACCGCTATTGCCCATATAAATCAGGCCATCAGACATCACACCGTCAACATCTAAAATGAGCAGGCGCACATTTGCAGCCCGCTCCATCACGCGCGCACTTACCGGCCCATAACAAGTGGTAAGAGACGCTTCATGGTTACTCATTAAGGCTAATCCTTTGTTAAACCACGCCTGCGCGTAGCATGTCATGCATATGTACCACACCGAGTAGTTGGTCGCCATCTGCCACCAACACCGAGGTAATATGGCGAGACTGCATCAAATTCAGTGCATCAACGGCAAGCAGGCTCGGGCGAACACGAATGCCCCCAACTGTCATGACATCTGCAATATTCAGGGTGTGAAGATCAACGCCCATATCGAAGACGCGGCGTAAATCACCATCAGTGAAAATCCCTTCGATTTTCATCAGGGAGTCACAGATTACGGTCATCCCCATATTTTTGCGCGTTATTTCCAACAGAGCATCACGTAATGACGCATCTTTACTGACATGAGGGATCTCGTCACCGCTGTGCATGATATCGCTGACACGTAGTAATAGTTTACGACCCAATGCGCCGCCTGGGTGAGAAAGTGCAAAATCTTCTGCGGTAAAGCCACGAGCTTTGAGTAGCGCAACGGCAAGAGCGTCACCCATAACCAGCGTAGCAGTAGTGCTGGATGTGGGTGCCAGGCCCAGCGGGCAGGCTTCCTGCGGCACTTTTACACACAAATGGACGTCAGCTGCTTTGCCCATCGAGCTTTCCGGCCGACTGGTGATGCAAATCAGCGGCACCTGTAAACGCTTGAGAACCGGTATCAGGGCCAGAATTTCGTTCGACTCACCGGAGTTAGAAATCGCGATGACAATATCCTGTGCGCTAACCATGCCGAGGTCGCCATGGCTTGCTTCACCTGGGTGTACGAAAAACGATGGTGTGCCGGTGCTGGCAAAGGTTGCGGCCATCTTTTTACCGATGTGACCAGATTTACCCATGCCCATAACGACCACTTTGCCCTGGCAATAGAACATTTTTTCACAGGCCAGGGAGAAGTCTGTGTTGATGTATTGCTCGAGCTGATCCAGGCCTTCACGTTCAATCTTCAGTACTTCTTTGCCCGCTTGCTGAAAGTCAAAACCCGGTTGCAAATCTATCTGTGACATAATTTCCGTTCCGCTTTACCCTACGACCGGTGATGCAACGAACCACAGCACCACAATCCATACGAAGAAACTACATGTTAACAGAGCGCCCGCCGTCTTGCCGATAGAGCGAGGCTTGCGCCAGCAAAGTACTGCAAAAATGGCACTGACTACCAACATAACCCAATAGTCCCGAGCAAAGGCGAGGGGGTCTATTTCAGCGGGTGCGATGAGTGCCGGAATGCCCAGCACCAATACAATATTGAAAATATTCGAGCCAATGATATTACCAATCGCAATATCATCTTCGCCTTTACGCGCACCTGCGATTGTCGTCGCAAGTTCTGGCAGGCTTGTGCCAACCGAAATAATCGTCAGGCCAATCACTAACTCACTAACACCAAAATAATGCGCAAGAACACTGGCGTTATCGATAACCATGCGCGTCGCCATTGGCATAATAATTAAGGCTACGGCAAGCCATAAAAATGCGACAGGGCGGTTTCCTTCACGTGGAAGCTCTGCCAACTGTTCGCGGGTCAGATTATCAGTGCCTTCATTTCCGGCGAGGCGCGTTATTTTAATCGTAAATAGCAGATAAGCTACCGCAACAGAAATTAATAGCACACCATCCATACGGCTTAACTGGTTATCGAAAAGCAGCCATCCGATAACGGCACTAACGGCTAACATTAGGGGTAATTCGCGCCGTAGAATATCGGAATTCACGGTAAATGGATGCAAAAGAGCCGCTAAGCCCAGAATCAGCATGATATTGGTGATATTTGAACCTAATGCTGTCCCTACCGCTAAATTCATTTGTCCATGCAGGGCGGCAGAGCTTGCTACGATGAGTTCAGGTAACGATGTTCCGATGCTCACCACGGTTAATCCGATAAGCAACGGTGGAACCCCAAAACTGCGGCAAAGTATTGATGCGGCAAACACTAGCCGATCGGCACCGTAGACGACCAAAAGCAAACCGATAATTAACAGAACTGTAGCTAACAGCATGCAAAATCCTTTCTTCAGGTATAATCGCCGGTCTTGTGCTGTGAAAGTACCGGCAGAGCGTACAGATCTGTAGGGTGTGGGATTAATTCTTAATTCTGACTTTATGCGGCAGAAAAGTAAAACAAATGCCAGCTTTCGCTAATCGGGACGAGTATTATTCTGTAAAGTTATTGAGCTGGAATTGAGGTTTCAGTCAATGCTTCGTCCGTGGACTTGATAAAAGGAAAGATGATGAGTCAGACGCAGACGAATCTGGTCGAAATTCGCGGTGTCAGTTTTACCCGCGGCAGTCGGCGCATCTTTGACAATATTTCACTGAACGTGCCGCGTGGCAAAATTACCGCCATAATGGGTCCTTCAGGTATTGGCAAGACGACCTTATTACGACTGATCGGTGGACAAATTCAGCCGGACAGCGGGGAAATCCTGTTTGACGGTGAAAACGTGCCAGCAATGTCACGTTCGCGTTTATATAACGTACGTAAACGCATGAGCATGCTGTTTCAATCCGGTGCGCTGTTTACCGATCTCAATGTTTTTGAAAATGTGGCGTATCCGCTACGTGAACATCGCCGTTTGCCGGAAGAATTACTGCGTAGCACCGTGATGATGAAGCTTGAGGCGGTGGGATTACGTGGGGCCGCTAAACTGATGCCTAACGAACTCTCTGGCGGTATGGCAAGACGGGCAGCACTTGCTCGCGCTATCGCACTTGAACCCGACCTCATTATGTTTGATGAGCCATTCGTTGGTCAGGATCCTATTACCATGGGCGTGCTGGTCAAACTGATCTCAGAATTAAACAGCGCGTTGGGCGTGACCTGTATTGTTGTTTCGCATGACGTGCCGGAAGTACTGAGTATTGCCGATTACGCCTATATAGCGGCGGATCAGCACATTGTGGCTGAGGGCACTCCAACTGCCTTGCGCGAAAATTGTGACCCGCGGGTACGCCAGTTCCTCGATGGTATTGCCGATGGCCCAGTACCGTTCCGCTATCCGGCAACGGATTACCGGAATGACTTATTATCAGAAACAGGGAGTTAAGTTGCTCATGCTCTTTAATGCACTGGCATCGTTCGGGCGGCGGGGACTCAAAACCTGCGCGTCATTTGGCCGGGCAGGGATAATGCTTTTCAATGCGGTGGTAGGGAAACCTGAGTTCCGTAAACACGCACCTTTGCTTGTTCGCCAACTGTATAACGTTGGCGTGTTGTCGCTGATTATCATCATCGTTTCCGGCTTGTTTATCGGCATGGTTCTGGGCCTGCAGGGCTACCTGGTGTTGACCACATACAGTGCGGAATCAAGTCTCGGTATGCTGGTTGCCTTGTCATTACTGCGTGAGCTTGGGCCTGTTGTAGCGGCATTACTGTTCGCCGGACGGGCTGGGTCAGCGTTAACCGCAGAAATTGGCTTGATGAAAGCCACAGAACAACTTTCCAGTATGGAAATGATGGCGGTCGATCCTTTGCGTCGTGTGGTTTCACCGCGTTTTTGGGCTGGCGTCATTTCATTGCCATTGCTGACCCTTATCTTTGTTGCTGTCGGTATATGGGGCGGAGCTCTGGTTGGGGTGAACTGGAAGGGAATCGATGCAGGCTTCTTCTGGTCTGCAATGCAAAATGCCGTCAACTGGCGTACTGATCTGGTTAACTGTGTCATTAAGAGCGTGGTGTTTGCGATAACGGTAACCTGGATTGCCTTATTCAATGGTTACGATGCTATTCCTACGTCCGCAGGGATTAGCCGGGCAACAACACGAACCGTTGTGCACGCTTCGCTGGCCGTTTTAGGTCTGGATTTTGTGCTTACAGCACTGATGTTTGGGAATTAAGTTCATGCAAACGAAGAAATTTGAAACTGGGGTTGGCGCTTTTTTAATTATCGCACTGGCAGCCATCGTCTTCTTGTGTCTAAAAGTGGCGAATGTCACTTCCTTGCGCAGTGAGCCAACCTATCGGGTTTACGCGACCTTTGACAACATCGGCAGCCTGAAAACAGGTTCTCCTCTGCGTCTTGGTGGCGTGGTGATTGGTCGTGTTGATGAAATTGTTCTTGATCCCAAGACCTACTTGCCTCGTGTCACTCTGGATATTGAAAAACGCTATGACCATATCCCGGATACCAGCTCGCTGGCGATCCGTACATCAGGCCTTTTAGGTGAGCAATATCTCGCGCTGAACCTCGGTTTTGATGACCCTGAGCTCGGTTCATCTATCCTTAAAGAGGGCGGCACGATTCAGGACACAAAATCAGCTCTGGTGCTGGAAGACCTTATTGGCCAGTTCTTGTATAAGAGCAGCAATGGCGATAATCAGAATTCAGGGGATTCCTCATCGCAGGATTCAGAGAATAATAGTGCAGCACCAAAGCCTGGCACGGCGCACTAATCTAAGGGGAGAATGTTTATGTTTAAACGAATTTTAATGATTGCGATGTTAGTTATCGCGCCACTGGCAAATGCTGCAGATCAAAGTAATCCCTACAAGTTAATGGGCGAAGCGGCGCAAAAAACCTTTGATCGCCTGAAAAGCGAACAACCTAAAATCCGCCAAAATCCGGACTATTTGCGTGAAATAGTGGGTCAGGAACTGATGCCTTATGTGCAAGTAAAATATGCCGGCGCATTGGTATTAGGCCGTTACTATAAAGATGCAACACCTGCACAGCGCGAAGCCTACTTCAAAGCATTCGATGCGTACCTGAAGCAAGCTTATGGCCAGGCGCTTGCCATGTATAACGGGCAATCTTACCAAATCGCCCCTGAACAGCCATTGGGTGATGCCACCATCGTGGCAATTCGCGTAACCATCGTTGATCCAAACGGCCGTCCGCCAGTACGTCTTGATTTCCAGTGGCGTAAAAATAGCCAGACGGGAAACTGGCAAGCATTTGATATGATTGCCGAAGGTGTCAGCATGATTACCACCAAGCAAAATGAGTGGAGCGATATCCTGCGTACTAAAGGTATCGATGGTTTGACTGCTCAATTGCAATCGATCTCTCGCATGCCAATTACACTGGAAACGAAAAAGTAATGTCTGACGAGCTTAACTGGCAGCGTGAATCGGAAACCTTACATCTGACGGGTGAGTTGGACAGCGATACGGTAGGGCCATTGTGGCGTCAGCGTGAGAAAATCATGGCAGGTATCAAGGTGCTCAACCTTGCTGGTTTATCGCGTGTGGATACCTCTGGTTTAGCGCTTTTGATTCATCTTGTGGCTTTCGCCAGACGCCAAAACGTTGAGGTGGAACTGCAGGGCGCCAGCGATAACCTTCAGACGTTGACTCAACTTTATAACCTGCCCGAAGACATTCTTCCTGCATTTGCAGGCTAGTGTTTTCATAGCGTTACTATCATTGCCTCTGATCTCATTCGGTCAGGGGCTTTTTGCTTATTTAAGCCTGCGCCACTTTCCTCTAAGATGTGTGGCTTGTTTCCTTAACCGACGAATTATATCCCATGGAAAATCATGAAATTCAGACAGTGCTGATGAACGCACTGCCCCTCCAGGAAGTCCACGTCTCAGGCGATGGTAGCCATTTTCAAGTGATTGCGGTGGGTGAGTTATTCGCCGAGTTAAGTCGCGTGAAGAAGCAACAAACAGTTTACGCGCCATTGATGGAGCTAATTGCTGATAACCGTATTCATGCGGTTTCCATCAAGACCTACACTCCGCAAGAGTGGGATCGCGATCGTAAACTTAATGGTTTTTAAGCAACTCGCTACGGCGGGTTGTAACAACTTGAATTTAAAAGAGAGCAGTTGCAATGGATAAATTTCGTGTTCAGGGGCCAACCCGACTGAGTGGTGAAGTAACGATCTCCGGGGCGAAGAATGCCGCGCTGCCGATCCTCTTCGCTGCTTTGCTTGCCGAAGAGCCAGTTGAGATTCAAAACGTTCCAAAACTGAAAGACATTGATACCACAATGAAGCTGTTAAGCCAGTTGGGTACCAAAGTTGAACGTAACGGCTCGGTGTGGATTGATGCCAGTGACGTTAATATTTTCTGTGCACCGTATGACCTGGTGAAAACCATGCGTGCCTCTATCTGGGCGCTAGGACCGTTGGTTGCACGTTTTGGTCAGGGTCAAGTTTCTTTACCTGGCGGTTGTGCTATCGGCGCGCGTCCGGTTGATTTACACATTACCGGTCTTGAGCAGCTTGGCGCTGAAATCAAACTGGAAGAAGGCTATGTTAAAGCTTCTGTTCAGGGGCGTCTGAAAGGCGCGCACATTGTGATGGATAAAGTGAGCGTAGGTGCCACGGTGACCATTATGAGTGCTGCAACGCTTGCTGAAGGCACTACCATCATTGAAAACGCCGCCCGTGAACCGGAAATTGTTGATACAGCGAATTTCCTGAACACGTTGGGTGCAAAAATCACCGGTGCAGGCAGCGATCGCATCACCATTGAAGGTGTTGAGCGCCTGGGTGGTGGTGTTTACCGCGTATTGCCTGACCGTATCGAAACAGGCACCTTCCTGGTTGCTGCTGCGATTTCTGGTGGGAAGATTGTTTGCCGCAATGCTCAACCAGACACGCTTGATGCTGTATTAGCAAAGCTGCGTGAAGCTGGTGCAGATATCGAAGTGGGCGCAGACTGGATTAGCCTGGATATGCATGGCAAGCGTCCTAAAGGCGTCACGGTGCGTACCGCTCCACATCCTGGTTTCCCAACCGATATGCAGGCTCAATTCTCACTGTTGAACCTGGTCGCAGAAGGCACAGGTGTTATCACTGAAACCATCTTCGAAAATCGCTTTATGCACGTTCCTGAACTTATTCGTATGGGCGCGCATGCAGAAATTGAAAGTAATACCGTGATTTGTCACGGCGTTGAAAAACTGTCTGGTGCACAAGTGATGGCGACTGACCTGCGAGCTTCTGCCAGCCTCGTTCTGGCTGGCTGTATTGCTGAAGGCACAACAGTCGTTGACCGTATTTACCACATCGATCGTGGCTACGAGCGCATTGAAGATAAACTTCAGGCGCTTGGTGCTCAGATTGAACGTGTGAAAGGCAATAGCGGCGAATAAATTTCGTTTTAAAAAATGAGAAAACCGGGCATGCCCGGTTTTTTTATCGTTTACGCATCAAACAGGTGCGATCAATAAACTTATTGGTTTGCGGATCGTAGTAGCGAGATGGCCAAATCAACCACGGCGATGTCTCCAGTGCCTGTGCAATGATGAGCTCTCCTTTCGGCCAGGGGCGCGTCAGCGTGTTAGCCAGGGTCGATGAACTCAGTCCCGCTTTTCGTGATTCGGCCGCCAGTGATGTTCCGCGTTTACGTAACCCTGCAATGATATCTGCCGGATGCCAATCAGAATGTTTACTTTCCATGTTTCTCCCTGTTAACGCTTCATTTACCGGTTTACTCGATGGGATTTATAACATAGCAATAATCCAAAAGATTCCAATAAATGGCGTGAAAAATCAAATCTGTGTGAATCCACACAAAGTGAATGAAAATCAATGAAAACAGATTGGTATGAGTGAGGGCGGAGATGTTGGTAATTGTATTTATTGGAAACTTAGCGCACCTTTATTAGGCGCGCTAAGAATGCTATCGATCGCGTTGAACAGCCATATGGGCCAGAGCAATGAGTGCTTCTTTGTGCTCGCTATCTGGCAGAACATCCAGAGCAGAAATCGCTTTATCAGCTTCTTGTTCCGCACGTAATTGAGTCCATTCCAAAGAACCACAAGCAGCCATCGCATCTAACACCGGTTGCAGTAAGTGGCGCCCATTGCCTTGCTGAATGGCTTCCCGAATCATTTTCTCTTGCTCAGCATTACCGTTGCGCATAGCGTGCAACAATGGCAGAGTTGGCTTGCCTTCATTAAGATCATCACCGACATTCTTACCCAGCGTTTGCCCATCAGCACTGTAGTCCAGCAGGTCATCAATGAGCTGGAAAGCAGTACCAAGATAACGGCCATAATCCTGCAGTGCTTTCTCTTGCTCTTCTGTCGCATCGGCTAAAATACCTGAGCATTGGGCCGCTGCTTCAAATAAACGCGCTGTTTTGCTGTAAATCACCCGCATGTAGCTTTCTTCGGTGATATCCGGATCATTACAGTTCATCAGTTGCAGAACCTCACCTTCAGCGATCACGTTTACCGCTTCGGACATCACCTCAAGTACCTTGAGAGAACCGAGTTGCGTCATCATCTGGAAGGCGCGGGTATAAATAAAATCTCCAACTAAAACACTGGCGGCGTTGCCAAACGCGGCATTAGCCGTTGCCTTACCACGACGCATATCGGACTCATCCACAACGTCATCATGCAGCAGGGTTGCGGTATGGATAAATTCAATCAAGGCGGCGATATTGATGTGCGCATTTCCCTGGTAACCCAGCGTGCGAGCAGCAAGAACAGCAATCATTGGACGGATACGTTTACCGCCACCACTGACGATGTAATACCCTAACTGATTGATCAATTGGACATCTGAATTCAACTGTTCAAGGATGACCGCATTGACTCCCGCCATATCTTGCGCGGTTAACTCATTAATTTTTTCTAAATTCATCGCAAAAGTCTGGCTTATAGTCCTGTTTACCACATGTCTATATGGAATCACGTGAGGGTAGAGGAGTGATAATGTAGTACAGATTGTACTGAAAAAACGAGGCAGATAAACGGCTCGTGTGATGTTGCGTTTTTTTTCTACCATGTTTCATGAGAGGGCTTGTCAAAGGCTCTCGTTTTGCGTAATATTCGCGCCCTATTGTGAATATTTATAGCGCCACCTGAAACATACGTAGGGTGCGTGCGGAAAGCGGAGTTTTATATGTACGCGGTTTTCCAAAGTGGTGGTAAACAACACCGAGTCAGCGAAGGTCAAACCATTCGCCTGGAAAAGCTGGACATCGCAACTGGCGAAGCAGTTGAGTTCGCAGAAGTTCTGATGATCGCTAATGGTGAAGAAATCAAAATCGGCGTTCCTTTCGTCGATGGCGGCGTAGTTAAAGCTGAAATTGTTGCTCATGGTCGTGGCGAGAAAATTAAGATTGTTAAGTTTCGTCGTCGTAAACACTACCGTAAGCAGCAGGGTCATCGTCAGTGGTTCACTGATGTGAAAATCACCGGCATCAGCGCTTAATACAGGGGAGCATATTAAATGGCACATAAAAAGGCTGGCGGCTCT
The DNA here is from genome assembly GCA_036502985.1 of Buttiauxella sp. Lineage (GTDB taxonomy): Bacteria > Pseudomonadota > Gammaproteobacteria > Enterobacterales > Enterobacteriaceae > Buttiauxella. The sequence continues at coordinate 2,196 of DASXXQ010000180.1, read as the reverse complement.
ACTCGTAACGGTCGCGATTCCGAAGCTAAACGTCTGGGCGTAAAACGTTTCGGCGGTGAAGCAGTTCTGGCAGGCAGCATTATCGTTCGTCAACGTGGTACTAAATTCCACGCTGGCACCAACGTAGGTTGCGGCAAAGATCATACTCTGTTCGCTTTGACTGACGGTAAAGTTAAGTTCGAAGTTAAAGGTCCGAAAAACCGTAAGTTCATCAGCATCGTTGCTGAATAAGTTTTTCGCGTCCCGGTAACGGATAAAAGCCCCGCAACACGTTGCGGGGCTTTTTACATTCTGCGACCGGTAAATTAAGAAAGTCGCAGGACATTGAGTATGAAACAGCAGGCAGGCATTGGCATTCTGTTGGCGCTCACTACGGCAATCTGCTGGGGTGCACTGCCAATTGCGATGAAGCAAGTGCTGACGGTAATGGAACCTCCGACAGTTGTTTTTTATCGTTTCCTGATGGCAAGTCTAGGGTTAGGTAGCATTCTCGCTATACGCGGTAAACTGCCGCCTTTACGCCTGTTCCGTAAACCCCGATGGTTGGCATTACTCGCCATTGCCACAGGCGGATTGTTCGGAAATTTTTTGCTGTTTAGTTCATCGTTGCAGTACCTGAGCCCGACGGCATCTCAGGTTATTGGCCAGCTTTCCCCTGTGGGAATGATGGTGGCAAGTGTGGTTGTGCTGAAAGAGAAAATGCGCGGCACACAAATCATCGGGGCCATAATGTTACTTTGCGGGTTGGTGATGTTTTTTAATACCAGCCTGATAGAAATTTTTACCCGCCTCACAGATTACACCCTTGGGGTGATTTTCGGTGTTCTGGCGGCGACAGTATGGGTCACCTATGGTGTGGCGCAGAAGGTATTATTACGCCGACTAGCCTCGCAACAGATCCTCTTTTTGCTGTACACTTTATGTACTATTGCGCTTTTGCCGTTGGCTCAGTTGGATAAGATTTTCCAACTCAGTGACTGGCAACTGGCATGTTTAGTTTTCTGCGGCCTGAATACACTGGTTGGGTATGGGGCACTGGCAGAAGCCATGGCACGGTGGCAGGCGGCACAGGTTAGCGCCATTATTACGCTAACTCCGCTGTTTACTTTGCTGTTTTCAGATTTATTAGCGTTAGCCTGGCCCGATTTCTTCGCCATGCCGTTACTTAACCTTGTAGGTTATTGCGGTGCGTTCGTCGTGGTTTCAGGTGCAATGTATTCAGCCATTGGTCACCGTCTTTGGGGACGTTGGCGCAAAACCGAAGCTGTTCTTCCAGTACAACGTTCGGGCGAATGATTTACGGAGAAGTGAAATGAAGTTTGTTGATGAAGCAACGATCCTGGTCGTAGCAGGTGATGGCGGTAACGGCTGCGTTAGCTTCCGTCGTGAAAAATATATTCCCAGAGGCGGCCCGGACGGTGGTGATGGTGGTGATGGTGGTGATGTGTGGCTTGAGGCGGACGAAAACCTCAATACATTGATCGATTATCGCTTTGAGAAATCTTTCCGCGCTGAACGTGGTCAAAATGGCCAGAGCCGTGACTGTACCGGTAAGCGTGGCAAAGACTCGACCGTTAAAGTCCCTGTAGGCACGCGTGTAATCGATCAGGGTACTGGCGAAACCATGGGTGACATGACTCAGCATGGTCAGCGCCTGATGGTTGCTAAGGGCGGTTGGCACGGTCTGGGTAACACCCGTTTCAAATCCTCTGTGAACCGTACTCCGCGCCAGAAAACCATGGGTACTCCTGGTGAGAAGCGTGATATTCAACTTGAGCTGCTGCTGTTGGCTGACGTTGGCATGCTGGGTTTACCGAATGCGGGTAAATCTACATTCATCCGCTCTGTCTCTGCCGCAAAACCAAAAGTTGCGGATTATCCGTTTACTACGTTGATCCCAAGCCTTGGTGTTGTCCGTATGGATAACGAGAAGAGCTTTGTGATTGCCGATATTCCAGGGTTGATCGAAGGTGCCGCAGATGGCGCAGGTCTTGGTATCCGCTTCCTGAAGCACCTTGAGCGTTGTCGCGTCCTGTTGCACCTTATTGATATCGCGCCAATCGATGAATCCGATCCGGCTGAAAATGCCCGTATTATTATTGGCGAGTTGGAAAAATACAGCGAGAAGCTTGCTGAGAAACCACGTTGGTTGGTATTCAACAAAGCCGATTTGATGAGCAAAGAAGAAGCTGAAGC
>DASXXQ010000179.1:0-23570 GCA_036502985.1 Buttiauxella sp. | reverse complement strand
CAAATCGTCAACCTGATCCTGGCTTGCCACCACACCGGCCGCTGTGGCGTTCATTTGCGGGCCGTTAAGCAAGCTGTCAGCAGGACGCTTGACGCGGGCATCCAGCTCCGGCATGTTCTCCATCAACACCATCAACAGCTGGCGTTCAATTTCCTGGATAACATCCATCATGCGTTTGATAACCTGGCCAGTTAAGTCCTGGAAATCTTGCGCCATCATGATTTCCAAAAGCTGCGCATTGGTGAAACTGGTGTGACTCGGGACGCCAGACAAATAGCTACGCGTGTCGGTCACCAGTTCACGGGCATCACCAAGCTCAATGGGGTTTTCAAACCAGGCATCCCAACGTCCGTTCAGTGCTTTGGCATCGGTTTCCAGTTTGTTCTGGTGAGGTTGTGCCAGCTCGACGCAGTTCAATGCGCGTTCGGCGGCCTGCGCGGTCATTTGCACCACGTAGTCCAGGCGGTCACGCGCGTCAGGAATCGCTTCCGCCGCTTCAGCAATCGCCTGGTCAAGACCTAATTCGCGCAAGCTGTCACGCAGCATACGCGTCAGGCTACCTATCCGAACAATAATATCGCCGGTTGAATGTAACTCTGTCGCGGGATTTGTAGATGAGTGCATGTGCCTCTCCTTACATGCCGAGCTTTTCGAAGATTTTGTTCAACTTCTCTTCAAGTGTTGCAGCGGTAAACGGTTTCACCACATAGCCACTTGCCCCCGCTTGTGCTGCGGCAATAATGTTCTCTTTCTTGGCCTCAGCCGTCACCATCAGCACCGGCATCGCCGCCATTGCGCCATGGGCACGAATGGTTTTCAGCAATTCCAGACCGTCCATGTTCGGCATGTTCCAGTCAGAGATAACAAAACCAAAACCGCCACCGTTGAGTTTATTCAGTGCATCAACGCCATCTTCCGCTTCTTCAACGTTGTTGAAGCCCAGCTCTTTGAGCAGGTTGCGGACAATGCGGCGCATGGTAGAGAAATCATCCACCACCAAAAATTTGAGTTCTTTATCTGCCATTTATAGAGTTCCTTCGGTTTTTGCCTATTTAAGAAGGCGTAATTGTTGCAGCCAGTTTGGACACGGCTAGCGCGGAAGAACCGGAGCGTACATAAAGTACGTGAGGATTCTGAGCACTGCCCGGGTTCAAAATGGCAAATAAAATAGTCTGCTTTTAGATACGTATTGCCTGTCCGGCACTAATCTTCGTCAGCATCTGCTGGCTTATTTGGCTTAAATCGACCACTTCGCTGACGCCACCACTGTTAATGGCTTCACGCGGCATGCCGAACACCACACAACTTGCTTCGTTTTGGGCGATAGTCCATGCCCCGGCTTTATGCATTGCCAGCATCCCGGCGGCGCCATCATTCCCCATTCCCGTCAGAATCACGCCCACGGCATTACGCCCGGCGAATTTCGCAACGGAGTGGAACAGCACATCCACAGCCGGGCGATGCCGGTTTACGGGTGGGCCGTCATGAATTTTGATTTGGTAGTTCGCCCCACTGCGGGCAAGTTCCATATGTTTATCGCCAGGTGCGATGTAGGCATGTCCCGGCAGGACACGCTCACCGTCTTCGGCTTCTTTCACCGCTATCTGGCATAGCTTGTTGAGGCGGTCAGCAAACGAGCGGGTAAAACCAGGCGGCATGTGCTGTGTGATTAATACCGCCGGGCTTGATAGCGGCAACGGTTGCAGCACATGGCGAATCGCCTCGGTGCCCCCGGTGGACGCACCAATCGCAATCAATTTTTCTGAACTCAACAACGGCCCAGCTTTGAGCACCGCAGGTGCCGCAGTGGGTGCTCGCGCCGCCAGTTTCGCCTTCGCCGCAGTACGCACTTTTTCCGCGATAGTTTCGCTGTAAGCCAGCATGCCTTCGCGAATGCCCAACTGCGGTTTAGTGACAAAATCAATCGCGCCCAATTCCAGCGCACGCAACGTCACTTCCGACCCTTTGCCCGTTAGCGATGAAACCATCACCACCGGCATCGGGCGCAAGCGCATCAGTTTTTCAAGAAAATCCAGCCCGTCCATACGTGGCATTTCGACGTCAAGCGTCAGCACGTCGGGGTTGAATTTCTTAATTAAATCTCGCGCCACCAGCGGGTCGGGCGCCGTCGCCACCATTTCCATATCGTCGTGACTGTTCACAATTTCTGTCATGATTTGGCGCATCAGGGCGGAATCATCGACACAAAGCACGGTTATTTTTGTCATGACCTTTCCTTACTCAGTCCGTACACGGTCTGCCCACGCAGCAAAAACTCGCGGCTGAGGTTACTGAAGTTTTCCGAGTGTCCGGCAAACAGTAAGCCTCCCGGTTTTAATAGTGGAACAAAGCGCTGCAAAATTTGTTGCTGTGTTTCTTTATCAAAATAAATCATTACATTGCGACAAAAGATCGCGTCAAATGGCCCGGGAATTGGCGCCTGTTTGTCCAGCAAGTTAATGGGCGCAAATTCCATATGGCTTGCCAGTTCGTTGCGTACTCGTACCAGCCCTTCGTGTGGGCCGGTGCCGCGCAGGAAATAGCGCTGCAACTGTAGCGGAGCCAACGTTTTCAGCTCATCCTGGCGATAAACAGCACTCTGGGCTTTTTCCAGCACCTGGGTATCAATGTCGCTGGCGAAAATTTTCCAGCGCCCGGGCGTCATACCCAGCACATCGGCAAGCGTAATCGCGATGGAGTACGGTTCTTCCCCGGTTGAGGCCGCCGCGCTCCAGACTTTATATTCCCCACTCCGTTTACGCGCATGTTCTGCGAGGATCGGAAAATGATGCCCTTCGCGAAAAAACGCCGTCAGGTTGGTGGTCAGGGAGTTAATAAACGCCTGCCATTCGGCGTTAACACCGTTGGCTTCAAGCATGTTCAGATAGTGCCCGAAATCCTCCAGCCCAAGGGTGCGTAAACGGCGCACCAGACGGTTGTAAACCATGTCGCGTTTGTGATCGGCCAGCACGATACCTGCGCGCTGGTAAATCAACTGGCATATCCGACGAAAGTGCACGTCGGATAGCGGTAGACGCTGTGTCATCTGTAACATTAATGACGTTTGTCCAGTGGACAGGGGTGATGTCATAGCGCCTTCTCAATCACAATCAGGAGGTGACCAGCACCCCGTTGGTTACTAAATCTCTGGCAAGGTCTTCACTGCTGTCGACACTTTCCAGATTAAACACCGATACCACACCGCTAAGGTGTTCGGCCTGGTTTGCCAGAGCATCGGTTGCAGCTGCCGCTTCTTCTACCAGTGCGGCATTTTGTTGAGTCACTTGATCCATCTGGCTTACCGCCAATGCTACCTGTTCAATGCCACGGCGCTGTTCGTCTGATGCAGAGGCAATTTCACCCATGATGTCGTTAACCTGAGTCACCGAACGCACGATTTCAGCCATGGTGCTGGCGGCGGTATCGACCAGTTGCGAGCCTTGCTGCACGCGGTCAACCGACTCCTCGATAAGCACTTTGATCTCTTTTGCCGCCTGCGCGCTGCGGCTTGCCAGATTGCGTACTTCACCGGCAACCACGGCAAATCCACGCCCCTGTTCACCCGCACGAGCCGCTTCAACTGCGGCGTTCAGCGCCAGGATATTGGTCTGGAAGGCAATGCCATCAATGACGCTGGTGATATCGCCAATTTTCTTCGAGCTACCGGCGATGTCGCTCATGGTACGAGCAACGTTTGCGGCCTGTTGGCCACCTTGCTGCGCGGTATCTGCTGCGGTACGTGAAAGCTGTGCGGCTTGACGCGCGTTGTCGGCGTTCTGACCTACCGTCGCAGTCAGTTGCTCCATGCTGGCAGCTGTTTGTGCAAGCGAAGCCGCCTGCTGTTCGGTTCGTGAAGAGAGGTCGTTATTACCCGTAGCAATTTCGGCAATGCCGGTGTGCATCGCACTGCTGCCCTGTCGAACCTGGAGCACGGTCTCTTTCAACGCTTGCTGCATGTTTTTCAGGCTGCGGAAAATCTCAGAGATTTCGTTACGCCCATACACACTTATTGGCCGCGCCAAATTACCCGCAGCAATATGTTCAAAGTGGCTGCGCACAATGTCTAACGGCTGCACCAACATGCGACGTGTCCAGACGATAGAACCGATCAGCATCAGGATGGCGATGACCGTTACGCTTGCAAAAATAATCGCCGAGGTCTGGTAGTTCAATTTGCTGTCGGCACTCGATGCCGCCACAGTGTCATTAATGCTTTGCTGCCAGGCGTTAAAGTAGGCATCAAAAATGTCCTGCGATTTCTGAATCGGGGCGCTCAGGAAATCAGACAGTTGGTTGCTTTCAAGCCAGGTCGCCTGGTGCTGTAAGTCGTCCCGGTAGGCTGCGTAACTTTGCTTGGTTGACGCCACCATATCCTCACCCTCTTTATTCAACGGTGGGATTTCCAGGAACTGGTTAAACAGCATGTCAGCCTGCTTCAAGCTACCGCGAGCATTTGCCATCAGGCGTTTAATATCTTCTGCCGGGTAACTCAAGGCGGTCAGCGTACCGGCACGGCTCAGAGCGGTACTGGCTTGTAACAACGCCGCACGGCTTTGGGTTAAGGTGTCGCGCTGTTGGTTTCCGACTTCAACCATTTTTAGATTCTGAAAATCATCCCTGAATGCCCAAAAGGACAGTCCATTACTGCCAATCTGCAAGACGCCGCAGACGATCAAGATTAACAACAGAGTGGTCGAAATTCGGATACGGTTGAACATCAGGACAGCCCTCAGCCGACACGTCTGCCGGCCATTCATTAGTGATTCTTAGAAAGTTTCCCAGTTATCGTCATTCCCACTCGTCGTCGCTTTGCTCGGTTTGAGCGCACGAGGAGTCGGAGTCGATGCAATAACAGGCGCAGAAACCGCAGGTTCAGACGTTAAACGGAAGGCCGCAACCAGTTGGTTTAGCATGCTGGCTTGTTCTTCAAGTGCCGCAGCAGCAGAGGCAGATTCCTCCACCAGCGAGGCGTTTTGCTGTGTGACGCGGTCCATTTCTGACACCGCCAGCGCCACCTGGTCGATACCCCGGCTTTGTTCATCGGAGGCAGAAGCAATTTCGCCCATGATGTCGGTCACGCGGGTCACCGCATTGACGATATCGCTCATGGTTTCGCCCGCACTTTCCACCAGCACAGAACCGGTATCGACACGGGAAACAGAATCTTCAATCAGGGATTTAATCTCTTTGGCGGCTTGTGCGCTGCGCTGTGCCAGGTTTCGCACTTCACCCGCGACAACCGCAAACCCACGCCCCTGCTCGCCCGCTCGCGCAGCTTCAACTGCCGCGTTGAGCGCCAGAATGTTGGTCTGGAAGGCAATACCGTCAATCACGCCGGTAATGTCAGCGATTTTCTTCGAAGAACCTGCGATGTCGTGCATGGTTTTCACCACGCCATCCACCACTTTTCCACCACGCTGGGCCGTTTCGGAGGCGCTTAATGCCAACTGAGATGCCTGACGTGCGTTTTCCGCATTCTGTTTTACGGTCGCCGTAAGCTGTTCCATGCTGGCAGCAGTTTCTTCAAGCGAGGCCGCCTGCTGTTCGGTGCGGGAAGAAAGGTCGTTATTTCCGGCAGCAATTTCTGTGGCACCGCTATAAATGGCATCAGAACCGTCACGCACGCTGCCCACGGTAATAATCAGCTCTTGCTGCATGTGGCGCACGCTGGACGTGAGTTCGCTGATTTCGTTGCGACCGCTGGAAACGATGTTTTCAGTCAGGTTGCCATTGGCGATTTCACGAATATGACCAATCACCACTGACAGCGGTTGCAGCAGGATGCGGCGCATACCGAGCCACACCAGCACGATAACTGCGAACAACGCAGCCGCAAGGCCGCCAATCTGCCATTTAGCAAAGTTGTAATCATGGGTGCTGGCGGTATATGACTGTTCGTACATGCGGTCATTCAGGGCGATGTAGCCGCTGTATTCTTTTTCGAGCGCGTTTTGCAGGCTTTGCGTGGACTGCGCAAAATAGGCGTCCATATTGCCGTTTTCCAGATACCCCACCAGTTCGCTTAACGCCTGGTTGTAGTTCTGATAGTCGTCATCAATACCCTGTACCAACGCTTCAATTTCCGGATTAACGGCGGGGACTTGTTTGAATAAAGCGTAATGTTGTTGCGCATCACTGAGGGATTTTTTGGCATTATTGAGCAGCTCAGTTTTCGCCGCACTTTGCCCATTACTGGCATCCATCATCATTCGGGCGGCGGAGCGGCTCAGGTTGATGCGCGTTTGCAGCATCAACTCCCAGGTGTGAGCCAATTCCGATTGCTGAACGCGTAACTCCCTTGAAACTTTAAAACTGTCGTTATTATCTTTGAGTGAGTTAAAAAACATTCCGCCTGAGATGAGTTGGAGGAGCGCGAACACCACCAGCACCATCATTAGCATGGTGACAACGCGAATACGGTTCAACATATAACACCCTTTTAATGATTTCTTATCGGTGTTATCGGCATGCTGAAAAGTAACTTTAACGGAAACCGTGGTGGGAAATATAAAGAAAGGGGGTGTGTTGAGACTTAGCGGAGACGAGTTCAGTATGTTGTACTACTGCGGGCGGCTTTCGCCGGTGCCCGCAGTATAAAAACAGTGATTACCAGAACACGTTAGCCTGAATACCTACAGCCCATGTATTGTTGGAAAGATTATTTTCGAACGACTGAGTGTTATCGTCCCAGTTATCTTTGTTGCTGTCGTAGTGGCTGGCAAATAAGCGAATTTCTGGCTTATCGCGACCGAAGGACAATGCCTGAGCAATGGTGTATTTGGCACCGCTACGGTCATAGTCAGTTCCGTTAACCGACTTCTGGTCTTCGAAGTAACCCATTTCAAGATACGTACGCGTGTAATCAGACCAGTGATAAGTCACTCTTGCGCTGGCGGATGCCGTAGACGCATCGCCCTTATCGCCGTTCCACATCTCAACATCGTTGGCACCTGCCAGGTTGATTGCGTGGCTCACATCCCAGTCTGCTGCAACAGGGATAGTCCCGTAGTTACGCAAAGCCCAACCTTCACCCTCTTTTACACTGCCATTGAGTGTGTCTGCTGCACCGAAGGTCACACCCTGCAAGGCCGAACCTTTACCATAGTACTGGAAAACGGTGTTGTTAACGCCCTTATCGAAGATCTCTTGTTTCAGAACGACCATCGCGGTTTGACCATCAGAATAATCGTGGTTAACCCGATTTAACTGCTCATCGTTTGCATCCGCATGGAGGTATTTATACCCCACGGCAAGAGTGGCGCCATCCCACAGAGGTTGACTGTCATACATGATTTCCAGTTGATTGGAGTCAATCAACTCTTGCGTATCTACATCACCTTCGGATAGTGCTGAAAGATCTTCATCAATATCACGATGTAAAAATGCGAAAGAGAGCTTACCCTGCCCCAACGCCATTTTTTCAATACCGCCACCGACGTTGGTATGGTTCCAGTAATCGTAGTCGTTAGAATCAATACTATATTTGTTATATTGACGAATACCGGCCCACGTCGTTTCTCCCATTCCCATAAAGTTGCGGAATTGGATATTCATATTTTCCCAGCCAAACTTATTCTCGTGATTACTATTGCTATCACCATCGTACATATTAATCATGGTCTGAATATAAACAGACTGGCTTCCGGTATTATATAACTCTTTACCAAAACCCACTTCAGCATAGGTATCAAATTCATTACCCATACGACCTAGTTTATTCTTTTCAAAGCTGCCACCCACGGCATCTTTCATCGAACCATTGTCACCTGCCGCAATACCTGAGCGGAAATAACCATAGAAATCAATACCCGCTAATGTATCAGCACCAATTATTGTTTTAGATGGTGCATCTGTTTTTTCGCTAGCGAATACGGCCGTGGACGCCAGTGAAAGCGCTGTAGCAATAGCAAGGGGTAATAAAGACTTCTTCATTGCATATCCTCCTGATTTTGAAATATAAATTCCGTATCAAATCGCACTGGATTTAATTATTGGTTTTTAGGCAGTCATTACTGCCAATTAAAATAAAGAATATTTTAATTGTTCTAAGTAAATGGTATTTGTTCAGACAATATAGAACGCTTAACCATAGTGTATGGCGTTACCTGATTACCTAAAACTGAGTATTTGTTTAAAAGTAAATATTGCCCTTGATGGATATTGATTTGTGGATTAGCTCACAATAAGCAGTCTGGATTCGTTCATATTTTCGACAAAAAGAGTGCGGGAAGTATCACGCGTATTTAGAAAGCCACATCAACCACGAGTGTGTCGGTATAACTTCCGGCTGGAGGTGTGGTTTGAGTGGTGAGCACCGATGCCACGTAGTTGTAGTTTCGCAACAATCCGTCACTGCTCAGTCCTGAAGACGCCGTACTGGCCCAGCGTTCAGCCCCCAGACTGCCCCAACGGTCAGTGCCGTTGGACTTGTAGATTTCATAATTCATATAGTTATTGCCGCTTTTCATACGCCGCACGTTGCCTGTGGCGTTCGCACCATTGTTAACACCAACGGTATAGGTACTGCCTTTAGTACAAGTGACGGCAATGCTTTGCGAAACGCTTTTAAAGTTTTGCACCAGCGGCGCACTATCAAAATTCACCGCGGGTGCCGTGATGGTGCTGCAATCGTTAGTGACGGTCAGCGTAACCGTGATATTTACCGTGCCGTTGCCGGTCTGATAAGCCAGACAAGCTGCCACACCAAGGCTGCAAATATTCCAGTCGAGACGCAGATTAATTACCACCTGATACGGCCCGGCACTCACGTTTTGCCCGGCTACAGTGCGCAAGTAAAGCGGCAACGTATAACGTTTATTGGCCAGCAAATTCAATAGTGTGCTGCCGCTCCAGGTATAGGTTCCCCCCACCTGCACTTCGCTCCCGGCGGGACATGCTGTTTGCACGCAAACCACAACCGGTACGTTATCGGTGTTGGTGGCGTCATCAGTGCGCTTGAGTAAGCCTCGAACGCCCGTTGTGACCGGCGTTGAGCCAAGATAGGTAAGTTTTATTGAGTCAGACGTCAGCAGATTAAGCACCGTGTCACAATCCAGCGTAAAAGCAGCACTCGTGCTCTGAACGGTGCTATTGATAACAAACGAACTCTGGCTGCCAAACGAGCCATTTTGCCCGCCCTGAGTACAGGCCGAATAGGCGGAGGTGGCAAATAACAGCAACATCGCCGCCAGGATGCGCACCCCGAGCCCTATCATCTCGCTCCCTCGCGACAAACCAGCGGGCCGTAAGTTTTAAGTTTGCTATCGCGGTTATTATCGAGCCGTAACGTAACGCTACAGTGCTTGCCTTCAGGCAAGGTCACCGTCAGAGGGTTTATATCGCTGAGGTTTTCCAGATACACAATCCCGTCGTAACCCACAGGAGCGGGCGGTTGTAATGACCGATAGACCTGGCTTGATACGGGAAGCGCTTTACCGCTGCTGTCTTGCAAGATAACGCTGGCGACACGTTGCTGTTCCATCGGGAACTCAAGAAGATAACCACTGTGGCGGCGCAACGACACGCGCCGTTCAGTGTCTTTAATGCGCGTATCAGCAGGCAGATTCAACGTGTTAATGCTGTAATTTGCCGGGTAATACGATGACACACCGCTGATAAGCAAATAGCCATTTTTGTCGGTAGTGCCGATGGGCTGGTTTTCAAAATTCACAGGCACATCGCTAAAACCATCAGTACTGACCACCATAAAAGCATCGTTGATACGATTGGCGGCCAGTAAGGTGTTATCCATCATCACCAGCGATCCTGACATTTCGCCCCACTGGGTATAGTTATCGCGCTGCCCATAAACGCCGCCCTGCAACTCCACTTTATTGTTGCGCCAGCCAAGTGTTGCCTGCTGGTAATCGTCATTTTTGCTTTGATGCGCGTAGGCCATGTTCCAGCTAAATCCACCGTTGCTTGGCATCGCATGGTTGTAGTTCACGCGCTGCGTACTGCCCGCATCAGGTGTACTTTCGACGCTAAATGCAGCACTGCTTTGGGCGCCAAACGGGACTTGCAATGAGAGCGCCAGGCTCCAGCCGTTTTGCGCGGGATCATGGCTGGCAGCCAGATAAAAGCTGCTGTTTCCCCACAGATTTTTGCTCCACGACAGGTTGAGCAATTGCGTTTTTTCATCGTCAAAACTGCGCACATCAATCCATGCAGCCCCCACGTTGCCGTAATTGCCGAGGTTAAAAGAGAGCGAGTATTGATCGGTGCTGCGGCTGAGGCTGGCAATGGGCTGGTTGTTGTCGTCAAACATATCAGGGGAATCGTAGAGTGCCAGGTTACCAAACCCACGGTCGCGATGGCTGTGTTGCGTCCCAATATTGAACCAGTTGGTGCTGTACTGATAACCCCAGTTAACCTGCTGGCCGCTTTGACCGCGCATTTCGCTGTGCGACCAGGCACCGTTGACCACGCCAAAACGCCCAAGTTTCACCAGTGTTCCTACACCGCCCAACGCCAGTGATTGCGCGCCTTCGGCGTGGCTTTCCAGCGTCCAGAAATCGTTAACACCATAACGGTATGAACCGCTTACCGCCGCTGGCCCATAAGAAAAGTTGTCGATGCCATAATCACGCCGCAGGCTACCGAGCGTAAACGCGCCGTCGCTCAGACCCGGCTTGAGCAATTCACTGGCAACATAAAACGGCAACGTGGTAGAAACCTGGCGACCCAGCGCATCGGTGGTGACCAGCACCGCATCACCGGAACCATTAACATAGGGAAGATTGGTCAGGGTAAACGGGCCAGGTTGCAGTTGGGTGCTACCACTGCGATAACCGTTGATAAATACGTCGACTGTGGAAGGCACTGCGGCCTCGCCGGAAAAAGCAGGCAGCGGATAAGTGATGAGATCGGGGCGCAATGAAAAATCCCGTCCAATCGAAATACCGCCCATGCGCACGCTGTTACTCCAGCTTAACGCATCGCTCACCACATCCCCCGCAGACCAACTGATAATCTCGTCTTCGTCGGTGCCGGTTAACGTGGTGTCGTAACGCAGATAACCTTCGCCGCTTCCCGAGTCGTAACCCGCAAAACCCTGCCGAATTGTTCCGGTGGAAGAAAGGCTGAGGTTGCCGCTGAACATTCGTACTTCGTGCCACACAGAGGCCTGGCTGCCGCTGTTTTGCGCATGACTTGAGTAGAAATCGTAGTTGAGCAATGCCCCACTGCCGCTCAGCGGTTTATAACTGGCGTCGCGTTTACCCAGCGCTATTGCCTGTTCGGGTAACCATTCATTAGGCACCGAGATTAACAGGCGTTGTCCGGCGCTATCATATTGGGTTTGAACGCCTTTAAGCGCCGAGACATTTACGTCGTCGGCGCTTAATTTATCGCCGGGTAATCCGGCACGTTGCAAATCGGCACGGCTGACAAAAAATTGCCCGTTGCGCGAGGTGACCGGCACCACCATTCCGCTGTCCCACTGGTTAAAAACCAGCGATAAATGAAACTGCGCTGATTGATTCAGTGCCTGGGCATCAGGCGGTGGCGGCAACGCATCATCTTCTTGCGCTGCATGTGTGCACAGCGGCAAAGAAATCAGAAGTATCGCCATCAGCAATCGGCTCAATTGACCGGTGAGGATTGCCATTGTTCGGAACGGGCATTGATCGTCGCGGACATTTGATCAGGCCGGGTAATGGATGCAGGCAATGGCCATTCACGTTTGCTGTTAGGTAATACATACCCCATCAGTCCGTCGGTCAAAACGCGTTTCTGGCTCCCCTGCCGCAAGCTGACATTACTGAGCCGCGCATGAACGTTACCGCGATTGGTGATTTGTAATGTGGGTTGACCATTTTCATTCTTTACCTGCCACGACAATTTCGCCGGTTCGGTATTAGCATGGTTGCTGGCTGCTCGTGCAGTTTCCATACCTGAGCCATACGAAAATAGCGGTATGGAATAACGCATTTGCAATTTCAGGCCTATTTGTGGTTTTTGTTCATCAACGGGCTGGGGAATTTCATCCACCACAATGCGATAAGCCAGTTCCTGGCCCGCTGGCACCACGTTTTGTTTGATCAAACGAATAAGCTGTTTTCCACCGCCTTCAATGCGAACAATCGGTGGGCTGGCAACAACGTCTTGCTGCGGTTGGTATTTTTCATGGCCTTGTAGCTGTTGCCAGCCAACCACACGCACCTGCATCGTCGTCGCCGTATCACTTTGGTTTTGTATCCACAATTCTGCGGCTTTGGCATCGGCATCAAGATAGGGATCGATAGGCCATATCAGTATGTTCCCTGCCGATAACGCCTGAGCACTGGCAAGACAGCCCACAACCATCAACAGTTTACGCAAGAACCATGGCTTCATTGTTTTCTCCCTTTTTACCATGACAATGTCACGGCGAGTTGGTCGGTATAACTACCTGCTGGGCTAAACCCCGTTAATTGTGCTGCGCCATAAATTGGCAATGTGATGTTGTTACTGTTGCTATAGGTGACGGGCACCGCCTGATTGACCATGATTTCGGTGTTGGCGGTTAAGGCACCGCTGGTGTAAAGCCGATAAGGCACCGCCTCGCTGCTGCCGGTACGTACCATATTGCGCACCGTGGTGTAATATTTGCCGCCATCAATGGTCATGCTTAGCGCCACACCCGGCGTACAGGCCAGAGCCAGCGAGGTATCAGGCAGTAACGCGGTGCTGGTAATGCTGTTTTCTACACCGCTGTGGCTGCCAAAATTCAATGTGCCAAACAGGCCGCCACTCCCACTGGCAATGGAGCAACCCGGCGTTATCGTCGCGCCAACCTGAAATGATTGCGTTGTGACCGCACTTGCCGGAAGCGCAACCATCATTCCCCACATCCAGGCGTGAATTTTATGCAAAGCGCGGCCCTCAGCAGTGGCATCTGCCTGCTGTTAAATTCTAAAAATGGCTTATGAGAGAGTGGAGCTTGTTTAGTAGGTCACACTGACGTTGATAATGTCAGTGTAGGTACCCGGTTTGACTGTCACGCTGTCCCCCCCGCCCTGAATACGCCCATAGACAATGTAGTTGTCTACGCCAGCCGTGGTGGATGCTTTCGGAATTGCCGCATTGTTGGCAATCACATTATTGAACGCGCTGTCGCTATAGATGCTGTATGCCACACCTTGTGTTGCATCCGTGGTGTTGATCAAATAACGGGCTGGCGTACCGGGCGTGCCGACACTGGTGGTTGGAGCGCCATTCGTGCTGCCGGTTACCTGGACGGTGTACGTTGCCCCCGTCGTGCATTGAATACCGAAGCTGTTGCCGCCAGCAGCACCTGCCAGTTCAGTGGTCAACGTTGAGAATGTTGCCGGATGTTGGCCGAAATCCAATGTACCGAAGTTAATGCCGTTCTGTGCGGGTGAACCGTTGATCAGGCAGCCATTAGTCAGGGTCAGCGTCGCATTGATGGTACCGCTACTGGTTACCGCTTGCGCCCCGCTTATGCCACAAAGTAAACCACTACCACAAAGCATTAAGAGTGTGTGTGCTTTCATTGTTTAGCCCTCATTGTGCTCATCCGAACCCTTTGACTGCCAGGGCGCCCAATTCGCTAACTTATTGAAATTTAGTTTAGGTATGACGAAATAACCAGAAACAGATCTGCAAATCACCCTGTCGTCGTATTGCAAAATATTTCTGTTGTTAATCAATTTATTAGCAGGGTAACGATAGGGGGAACGCAGAGTTTTTGCGGAAATATTAATATTGTTTTCGTGAGGATAGTCACGTTGTTACATTACGTACGCTGTATTAACAAATACGACAAAAAGTAAAAAATAGTTGTATCCAGACTCACTTTGCTTCAATTTATGGGCCGAATATATATTGAGCAAACATAATTATTATATATAGCTCAATAGGTTAAATAAATGTTAACGCATAGATGGGGATATCAGGTCAGTGTCAAATTCAAACAAACTCACGTTGTTCATTCTTCTCTTCATGTTCGCCGGCATTCTCTCGGGCGCCGCTATTCATGAGTATGCCGCGGCCGACAACGTCAAAAGTTATGCCGAAAACATCACAATATTTACCGACATCTTTTTACGCCTGATAAAAATGGTGATTGCTCCGTTGGTGTTCAGCACCCTGACGGTCGGCATTATGAAGATGGGCGAAACCTCTACCATTGGCCGTGTAGGTGGCAAAGCGATGGTGTGGTTTATCTCCTCTTCCATCCTCTCCATTCTGGTGGGTTTGTTCATCGTCACCCTCCAGCACCCGGGTGCAGGCATGAATCTTCAGGTGCCAACCGGTGATGTTCAAACCGGACTTGCCGTGAGCGGCATGAATCTGAAAGCATTCATCTCGCACACTATCCCGACCAGTATTGCGGGCGCGATGTCGAACAACGAGATCCTGCAAATTGTTGTGTTCTCTTTATTCTTCGGTATTGCAGGCGCATCGCTTGGCGAGAAATTCAATACGCCACTGGTTGCCGCGCTGGATGTGGTTTCCCACATCATGCTGAAGGTCACGGGCTACGTGATGTACGTTGCGCCACTGGCCATTTTTGCCGCCATCTCCTCTGTGATTGCTACCGAAGGCCTCGGTATTTTGCTGAACTATGCCGCGTTCATCGGCGGCTATTATCTGGCCATTGTGTTGACCTGTATGGTGCTGATTGGCGTAGGTTATATGGTGCTCAAGCGCGATGTATTCCGCCTGCTTACGATGCTCAAAGATCCGGTACTGGTGGCCTTCACCACCAGCAGCTCTGAAGCGGCCTATCCTAAAACGCTCGACCAGCTCACGCGCTTTGGATGCTCTCGTAACATCGCCTCCTTCGTACTGCCAATTGGTTATTCATTTAACCTGGTCGGTTCGATGGTGTATTGCTCCTTTGCCTCCATGTTTATCGCCCAGGCGTATAACATCCATCTGACGTTCTCCGAGATTGTGGTGTTAATGCTGACGTTGATGCTGGCATCAAAAGGGATTGCGGGCGTGCCGCGTTCAGCACTGGTGGTGCTGGCAGCAACCATTCCGAGCTTCAATATTCCGGTCGCAGGTATTTTGTTACTAATGGGTATCGACCACTTCCTCGACATGGGGCGTTCAGCGATTAACGTGCTGGGTAACGGCGTAGCGACAGCGATGCTTTCGAAGAATGAAGGTGAAATGGAAGAACAAACAGAAGCTGGCGAGCAAGTAGAAGCGTAAACCTCTTGAATTGAATGAAAAATGGTGGATGTCGCTTACGCTAATCCACCAAATTTCGTTGGTCGGATTAGCCTAAGCGACATCCGACATTAACGATTAAACTTTACGCCACGTGGCTTGCGGCGATATCCACCAGTTCCATTTCTTCGCTATTGAGCAACTTCTCAATATTAACCAGAATCAACATACGGTCGCCCAGAGCGCCAAGGCCGGTCAGGTATTCCGTTGAAAGTGTTACCGCAAATTCTGGTGCCGGGCGGATTTGTTCAGCGGTCAATGACAACACGTCAGACACGCCATCCACTACAATCCCCACTACGCGTTGGCCGAAGTTAAGCACAATCACCACCGTGTTATCGTTATATTCCACGTCATCTTGTGCAAATTTAATGCGCAGATCGAGGATGGGTACAATCACACCTCGCAGGTTAGTCACACCTTTGATAAATGCAGGTGTGTTAGCAATACGGGTGACCTGGTCGTAGCCACGGATTTCCTGCACTTTCAAAATATCGATGCCGTATTCTTCGTCACCGAGGGTGAAAACGAGGAACTCTTGCCCTACCGTTTCCCCGGTCAGTTTTGTCACATTGGTTAATCCACTCATCTCTTTTCCTATTCTCAAACCTGAGGAAGGGCGGCGTGGCCGGCCATACGTTGTTCACGATTCAAACCTTGCAGCGCTGAAACATCGACAATCAGCGCGACACTGCCATCACCGAGGATGGTTGCAGCGGAAATACCCGGTACTTTGCGATAGTTACTCTCAAGGTTTTTCACCACGACCTGGTGCTGACCAATCAGTTGATCAACCAGCAACGCGTAACGCCGCCCGGCGCTCTGCAAAATCACCACAATGCCTTGCGTTGCTTCGGTTTTAGCGCCAGCAACATCAAACACTTTCCACAATTCAACCAGCGGCAAGTATTCACCGCGCACTTCAAGTACACGCTCGCCACCCGCCAGCGGATGCAGGTCATCTTCTTTTGGCTGCAATGATTCCATCACGGCGTTGAGCGGCAGGATAAAGACTTCGTTGCACACTTTGACCGACATGCCGTCAAGAATAGCCAGAGTGAGCGGCAGCATAATGCGAATAGTCGTGCCGACATTCGCCTGGGATTTGATCTCAACGTGACCACCCATTTCCTGGATATTACGTTTCACCACGTCCATGCCGACGCCACGCCCGGACACATCGGTCACCTGCTCGGCGGTCGAGAATCCTGGGGCGAAGATCAACATGCCCACTTCGTCATCAGACATGTTTTCGTGCACCGGCATGCCTTGTGACAGCGCTTTAGCAAGAATACGTTCACGGTTCAAACCTGCGCCATCGTCGGAAACTTCGATGCAGATATTTCCACCCTGATGTTCAGCAGACAGAATCAAATTACCGACAGCGGATTTTCCTGCCGTGAGGCGTTTTTCCGGCGTTTCGATGCCGTGATCGAGGCTGTTACGCACCAGGTGGGTAAGCGGGTCGATAATGCGTTCAATTAAGCTTTTATCCAGTTCAGTGGAACTGCCCTGAAGCGTGAGCTCAACCTGCTTGTTCAGTTTACCCGCCAAATCACGCACCAGACGCGGGAAGCGACTGAAGACATATTCCATTGGCATCATACGGATAGACATCACCGACTCTTGCAAATCGCGTGCGTTACGTTGCAACTGACCCATACTGGTAATCAGTTCGCCGTGTTCGACCGGGTCTAATTCATTAGAACGCTGTGCCAACATTGACTGCGTGATAACCAATTCACCGACCAGGTTTATCAGTTGATCAACTTTCTCTACCGCCACGCGAATACTGCTCGACTCGCTAACGCGTGTCGCTTTGCTTTCGCGCTCTGGGCGCACAGCGGCAGGCGCAGCCGTTGCCAGCGCTGCAACGACTGGCGGTGGTGTATTCACGGCAAGAGCAACTGGCGTGTCTACACTTTCAACCTCAGCTTTTGCCACGGGAGGATTTACTGGTAACGGCAGAAACTCTATTTGTTCGGGTTCGATAACAAAACAGAGCACAGCGCTAATATCATCCGCACTGACGCTGGTTTCTATGGTTGCCGTCACTGAGTTTTCGCCTTTTTCCACATTGCTTAATGTGCCAAGGTTTCCCAATTCCTCCAGCAACAAATCGAGCTCGCTGGTTTTCAGTCCGGTTATCGCAATGCGCAAATCACCGTCGCTGGCAGGAGCTGCGGCGACAGAGTCTTTTTCCACAACCGTCAGTTTTGCAGGCGGTGTAGCAGTTTCACCTTTGGCTTCCAGAGCCAGTTGGCGCAACGCTTTGCAGATATAGTCGAAACTCTCAGCGTCCGGTTCTTGTGAGTTTTTATAAGCGTCCAACTGTTCCTGCATAATATCTTTGGTTTCCAAAAACAGGTTGATGATGTCGGTGTTAAGGTGCATCTCACCACGCCGTGCGTCGTCGAGCAGGTTTTCCATTAAATGCGTGGTTTCCTGCAAAACAGAGAAGCCGAAAGTCCCTGCCCCCCCTTTTATCGAGTGCGCGGCGCGGAATATGGCATTCAGCAGTTCTGAATCTGGCGCTTCTGGCAGCAAATTCAGCAGGTGCTGTTCCATATCGGCCAGCAACTCGTCGGCCTCGTCAAAAAATGTCTGGTAAAAATCGCTGATATCCATACTCACGCTATCACCTCGTACCGGATTGTGGCGGTAATGTGTTCTGTGCCGGTTCCACGGCGCCAGGCTGTTGGAGAATGCTTATTGGCTGATTTTCGCTTTCTGCGTTTTCGTGCACGATGGCCTCTTCAGCTTGTTTATTCAGTACCAGTAAACTAATGCGTCGGTTGATGGCATCTTCCGGCCCGCGGTTGGTCAGACGCATCGTTGACGCCATCCCCACAACACGCAGAATTTTGCCGTCGATAAGTCCACCCGACATCAATTCGCGACGCGAGGCGTTTGCCCTGTCTGCGGAAAGTTCCCAGTTGCTATAACCGCGCTCGCCCATGGCATAAGGCAAATCATCAGTGTGGCCAGATAAGCTAATTTTGTTTGGGAATTCATTCAGTAACGGCGCGATGCTGCGCAAAATATCGCGCATATAAGGCTCAACTTCTGCGCTGCCATTTTTAAACATCGGGCGGTTCTGGCTGTCGATGATTTGTATCCGCAACCCTTCCTGAACCAAATCAATTTGCAGATGGGGGCGCAATGCACGCAACTTAGGATCGGCTTCAATCAGCTGATCGAGTTTGTCACCCAGACGTTTGAGGCGACTGGCTTCCATCCGTTTTCTGAGATCTTCAATATTGGGCTGACGCTTCACTTCACCTTGTTGCTGGGTAACATCATCACCGCCGCCAGGGATCGGGCTTTGGCTATCGGCGATGCGTTGTCCTCCGGTAATGGCGGCAGAAAGTGGCGTACGGAAATAGTCGGCAATTTGCGCCAGTTCTTTAGGGCTGGAGATGGAAATCAGCCACATAACCAGAAAAAAAGCCATCATCGCAGTCATAAAGTCGGCGTAGGCAATTTTCCACGAACCGTGCGCGCCGCCGCCGTGGCCTTTGTGCTTGCGCCTTTTTACGACAACAATGGGGCGCGCATTGTGCTTCATACTTCTTCTTCCGTTGCGCGTTGTTGTGCATTCGGCGAACGAACGGCACGAACATGTTCTTCGAGTTCGACGAACGAAGGGCGCTCGCTGGAATAAAGAGTTTTACGGCCAAACTCAACGGCGATTGGCGGTGCATAACCGTTAAGACTTGAAAGCAATGTGACTTTCACGCACTGCATCATCTTGGTTGTTTCAGCACTTTTTTGACGTAACACCGTCGCCAGTGGCGAAATAAAGCCATAAGCCAGCAAAATACCCAGGAAGGTTCCCACCATGGCGTGCGCAATTAATACACCAAGCTCACCTGCGGGTCGGTCAGCAGAAGCCAACGCGTGAACGACGCCCATTACGGCGGCCACAATACCGAATGCAGGCAGCGAATCCCCCATTATTGCCAGGCTATTCGCGGGTATTTCCGCCTCACTTTCGTGAGTTTCAATTTCTTCGTCCATCAGCGCTTCAATTTCAAACGAGTTCATATTCCCGCTGATAATCAGACGCAGATAATCAATAATAAAATCCAACATCAGACTGTCGGCCAATATACGCGGGTAACTGGCGAAGATTTCACTCTCTTTAGGATTTTCAATATCACGCTCCAGCGAAAACATCCCTTGCTGGCGGGACTTCGCCATCAAGCGATAAAGCAGGGCCATGAGATCCATATACATGCTTTTGGTGTATTTCGAGCGACGGAAAAGTAAAGGCAACGCTTTTAACGTTCCTTTAATCGCCTTACCGTTATTACCAACGATAAAAGCCCCAATTCCCGCTCCACCAATGATGATAAATTCAGCTGGTTGATAGAGCGCGCCCAGATGCCCACCGGTCATCATATAGCCGCCAAATACTGTCGCAATTACGACCAGATAACCTATTACAATCAGCACGAGTACATCCTTCTGCTGTTAAATGTGACGAGGAATCACAAATCAAGGGTGAAAACAGCTGAGTGCGGGGCAAAAAAAAGCAGCGATAATGACTTATCGCTGCTGGAGTGTTTATCCACACCGAACTGTTAAACGGCCTGTTTGACCTGTTCATCCAGCAGTTGTGGAATAATATCGGCAGTATTCGTAGAAAGTTTACGTCTTTTTACTGCTCTTGATGGTGGTTGGCACAAACTGCAAGCGAAGCTGCCTACGGGTTGGTGTGCGTGCGTAATAAAGTTCCCGCCGCAGCAGTTACAGCGGCTCAATTCAAGCATATTGCTTTCAACAAATCGCACTAACGTCCAGGCACGAGTCAGCGCCAGCAATGGGCCGCCTTCCTGCGGTGGACATTGTTCCAGATACAAGCGATAAGCCTTGATGACCGCATCAACACCGGTACATAAACCGGTACGTAACAAGAACTGCCAGGCGTTGCAAAACATGGAAGCATGGATATTTTGCTCCCACGTCATAAACCAGTCGGTAGAAAAAGGCAGCATTCCTTTCGGAGGGGGACTACCTCGGAGCTCTTTATACAGTTTGATCAGTCTGCCACGGCTTAATTGCGTTTCGCTTTCCAGCATCTGCAATCTTGCCCCTAGCGTGATTAACTCCATCGCCAGTTGTATATCGCGTGCTTCCTGAACAATACTTTTTTCGCTCATTTTGTTACGCCCTTTTTTTGCGAGGAGCCTCGTCTATCGCGGACGCCTCATTTAATAAGCGGGTAGATAACAAAATGCCAGTATGAATTTGCTGCAAATCATCCACACGAGAGTCTTGCGTTAAGCGGGTAATTGTCTGGTTGTCATTAAAACGGAACTGACAAATCAATTGATTGGTTTCCGCAAGTTTTACCATTTGCGGCAATGTTAATTCGCTCAGAGAATTAGCCATATCCTCGGTCACACCCAAACGAAACATTGCCGAAGGTTTATCGCTGTTAATAAGGCGTTGTGCTAGTAATAAATACGATAAATTAATATCGTAGATATGTTTTAACAACTCGGATGTATGCATTGTGTTCATCCTGAAAAACTATCTTTTATACATGCGGCAAAGCCGCACCCCGTGAGTCGCCGGGTCACCCCGGTTAAAACTAAAGCAAGCAAAAAGCCAAAATTGATCAATTGAAAACACGCACTAAATCCACTGACAAAAATTGCCGTGGAATCATCCTTGTTGGTACGTTCTTATCCGAGCAAAACTTCTTATATAAAATTAAGATTTATCCTAATTGCGGGCAAACTCTACTCGTAGCCCTTTAGACATACAATGCGGTTGCTGTCGAATTTTAGGATTTATGTGACGCGGATCACATATATTTACTTTATGCATCCCTTGGAAACATCAGTAAGACTTTTCAATTGTTCACTTTGCAATCAAACTCGATATATCCGTTACGTTAATATGGAAAAACCTTTTCGTTTGGCTAACAATCCGATGACTTACTTTCTATAACGTTCCTCTGCGCTGACTTAGCTATGTGATTTATATCGCATTTTTTTTCCAACCAGAGAATACACTGCTGTAAAAAGCTCTTTCAGTACATAACACCTTGAAATATTGTGTTTTGTTTCAGATAAGAAATAATTTCTCGCACAAAGCCAAAGAGAACTTTAGCAACAAAAAATAATGCGAAAGTTTGATGGAAAAATGAGCGACAGATGCATTCCGGTTTCTTCCCAGGATGCTTACATTAGCACTGTTAATCATTTTTCATGAGCACACTCACAATTCCCATGGGTACTATTCTTGCGTAATTATGAGTGTTGTAGTAGGAAAAATGTTAACAGTCTGGTTATCAGGCAACAGGAGGTTGTAATGAGTTACCAACACATACTGGTTGCTGTCGCCGTCAGTCCGGAGAGCCATTTGCTGGTGGAAAAGGCTGTTTCAATTGCCCGGCCCGTGAATGGACAGATCACACTGATTACGCTCGCCTCAGATCCCGAACTTTATAATCAATTTGCTGCACCGATGATGGAAAATTTAAGAGAGTTAATGCTTGAAGAGACTCAACTTTTTATTAACGAGTTGGTTGAACAAGCTAATTACCCTATTAAAAAAACGGTCATCGCCACGGGTGAATTAAGCGAACATATTCTGGCGATTTGTAATAAAAGCGCTGTGGATTTAGTTATTTGCGGTAATCACAATCAACGTTTTTTTAGTAAGGTCATTTGTTCCGCAAAAGCGGTAGTGGCGTCAAGCCAGGTGGATGTTTTATTAGTGCCGTTGAGTTAAGCGGAGTTTAAGTTAAGTTTTATCAAAAAGGGCAGACGACCGATGTGGTTCGTAGGTCAGGTTGGTGTAGCGACACCCGCAAAGGGGTGGATGTCGCTTACGCTAATCCACCCCACAGGTAATATTGAAAGCCTACTCGTTATGCAAGCTTAGGAAAGGTTGCCACTTTCTTTCCCATATGAAACGCATCACTTCTTGGCACTGCTTGCTTTAGATCCTCAATAAACCTCTGCTGCCAGTGATGAATATCATTTTTCTCTATCACCGCCATCATTTCGCTGTGCCGTGATATACGCTCAGCTAGCGGCATTGTGAGTGCGCGATCCAGCGCTGCGGCAACGTCATCACGATCGTACGGGTTCACAATCAACGCAGATGACAATTCATTTGCCGCACCAGCAAATTTTGACAGAACCAATACGCCTGGATTGGCGGGATCTTGTGCCGCAACATACTCTTTCGCCACCAAATTCATGCCATCGCGTAGAGGCGTAACCAGCCCAACATCCGCGTGACGAAAGACTTTCATGACTAATTTTCGGTCAAAATGTTGGTTTAAATAGTACAGCGGTGTCCAGCCTAATTGCCCGTATTTACCATTAATGCGCCCCGCCTCGGTTTCCAGTTGATGACGAATATCCTGATAAGCCTGAACATCGCCACGGGAAGTTGGCGCGATTTGCGTATAGCGAATTTTACCGTGATGTTGCGGATAATTTTCAAGCAATGCTTCAAAAGCGAGGAAGCGTTCCGGTAATCCTTTTGAATAATCCAGTCGTTCTACTGAAAAGATATTTTTGATACTTCCCAGTTCAGCTTTGAGCTGCGCCAGTTTCGGCGGCAATGGACCTTGCGCACTTTTTTTGATTTCCTCAGGCTCAATACCAATTGGATAAACCTCAGTACGAAACGTATTACCAAATGCCTGATGCTGATTTTTCCCCTGATTATCCAGACGTGTGATGCTGGCAATACAGTCGAGGAACGCCAGACGATCATTTTCAGTCTGAAAGCCCAGTAAATCATATTCACACAGCGCCTCCAGTAATTCCTCATGGGGAGGCAGTGCGTTAAATACTTCCGGTGTTGGGAATGGGATATGTAAGAAGAAACCGATGCGGTGATTTAACCCTTGTTTGCGGCATTCTGCAGCGAATGGCAGCAAATGGTAGTCATGTACCCATAAAATATCGTCTTTTTCTAATAGTGGCTTGAGCTTATCTGCCAACAAAATATTAACCCGGCTATAGCCTTCCCACGCTTCACGCTGGTAGTCGACCAGATCAAGACGATAGTGAAATGCCGGCCAAAGTACGGCATTAGAAAATTGCAGATAATAGCTTTCGTAGTCTTCCTGGCTCAGGTTGAAAGAAGCCCAGGTGATATTACCTCGCTTGGTTTTTTTTAATGCCGCATCGGCGTCACCCACCTCACCGCTCCAGCCAAACCATAATCCACCCGCCGTTTTTAACGCGCCTAAAATCCCCACAGCCAGACCACCGGCACTGCTTTTTTTATCATCCGGTGGCGCAATGCGATTAGAGACTACCACTAAGCGACTCATAATCTTCTCCCCGTAAAATGTCAGACTTTTGTTGTTCTATGTGTTGCGTTAATTTGCCAAGCCAGTGATAAACCAT
>DASXXQ010000178.1:0-48175 GCA_036502985.1 Buttiauxella sp. | reverse complement strand
ACCGCCCTGATTGGCCAGACGAATGTAAGTGGCTACGGCCAGTTCGCTGCGCAATACGCCAGAATCAGGCTCAAAAAGACCAAGATAGTTTTCCGGTACGGTAAGTTGCGGCCAACGCGTCATCACGTCATCTGCCGTGAGTGTTTCAAGCGGCAATGACCAGGTTTGTGCGCTGCTCTGTACCGTGGAGATGAAAGCTGAATCTGCCGGGCCGAGATTAATCACGCCGGTGCGATGGAAGACTTTCTCGCCGCTGATTTCCTGCAATGCATCCCACAGTTTCTGAGCGCGTAATACCAAAGGGACATACTTTTCCCCTTCGCCATAGGCGTGACGCATCAGGCGCGTATCACCGTGATGGCTGCCTTGCTGATGCGGTGGGTGGCAACTGTCAATCATTAGCACATTTAAGCCGGAATGAGTGGCATAGCACCCGGCGGCTGCGCCAACAGAACCGCTACCGACGATGATAAGGTCATAATGCATGATGCTTTTCTCTGTGACAGAAACTAATTAGTAGGGTAATTAATTCTTGGTTGACTGGCAAATAAGTGAAAGCTGAATAATAAAAAAGGCACCTCTACGGTGCCTTGCGTTATTTGGGCAGCATCGTCAATCAATGCTTACGATAATCGTTTACCTGGTAATCACTAGATTCAATCTTTGCAATGCCGGCTTCTAAAATAGAAATAAATTGCCGGGCGACATCCGTGGTCAGCCATAAAGTTTGACCAATTTCAGTTTCGTCGTGCTTTTGCGTATTTGAGGTCAGGTAGTGCAGGCGAAGCATCAGCGCGTCATAGCTATCTACGGTGCTGATGTCCCATCCAATAAGGGGATGGGTCTGGATAACATCACTATTTTTTTCCATCATAACCCCTTTTGTACGTGTGTTTAAGACAACGGTTCGCGAGGTTTAATGCTTGTTTAATGTGAAGCCAGTTAAGTATATCAATGATTAAGCTATTTCGAGGAAGAAATAAATACCCTGCAACACTTTTTTTACAATAAAGCGCTTAATTGCACAAGAAACCGGCAGGATATTCTTCATTGAATCGGCGGATTCTGAATAATAATGATGATATAGCCGCCATATCTCAGGGAAGAATGCTGGATGTACTCACCCAATCCATTCATTGACTAAAGTAAACTTTAAGGGATTTGTTCCCTTTTCACCTGATGGAAACTCAAATTATTTAGAGCATAGAGGAATTATGTGTGGAGTGAATTTTAAACAAAAAAAACCGGATGGCGACACCCGGCATAAAAGTAACGAGGGAATTTATTTACACCCGTCATACTTCAAGTTGTGGCGATGCTTGCTGCACACACTCGACCATTCGCTTACCTGTGTAATATCCAGGAAACAAGTTCTCTGCCGCCTGGCCACAACTTGAACTATTTAGGGTATATCAAGGATAAATAGTGGCTCAACGCCAACCATCTTCCATGATGTGTTTTAATCCGCAGCAAACCAGTCGTCAGCGCTTTCCCAGGTCTCTTGCAATATTTCGCTAATGCGGTCGCGATCGTCTTTGTTGGCGCCCAACACCGACAGGTTATTAGCAGCGGCGTAACGCACCTGAACGTGATTCTCATTTTCAGGATAATGTTGAGAAATACGACGCGAGAGTTCGTTGGCAAGCGCATCAATCGCGCCTGATGGCAGAGATGTAGTTTTGGCAATAGTGACTTCAATACGCAT
This sequence comes from Buttiauxella sp., assembly GCA_036502985.1. Lineage (GTDB taxonomy): Bacteria > Pseudomonadota > Gammaproteobacteria > Enterobacterales > Enterobacteriaceae > Buttiauxella. The sequence continues at coordinate 46,470 of DASXXQ010000178.1, read as the reverse complement.
AACAGCCCCCTGTACAATATACTGTATATTTATACAGGTATATTATTAACAATGCAACAAGGGGCGTTAAAAATTATGCTTTTACAGACCAACTCACTTGCTCACCGGCCAGGAATGGCACGATGCTGTCGTCGCTGGTTTCGATAGTTTCTGGCATTGTGACCGGCGTGCGTACCAGCTCAATGGTTTCTTCGTTAACAGGCAAACCATAGAAGCGTGGGCCGTTGAGGGAGGTGAATGCTTCAAAGTGCTGCATCGCATTCATCTCTTCAAACACGGTTGCGTAAGCACCCAATGCTGAAGGGGCGTTAAAGCAACCGGCACAACCGCAGCTAGTTTCCTTACGGTTACGCGCGTGAGGTGCTGAGTCTGTACCGAGGAATACACGATCGCATCCGCTGGCAACCAGCTCGCGTAACACATCCTGATGAATGCTACGTTTTAATATCGGCAAGCAATACAGGTGAGGGCGTACCCCGCCAACCAGCATATGGTTGCGGTTAAACATCAGGTGTTGCGGAGTAATAGTTGCGCCTAAAAGGGAGTTCCCTTCCTGCACGTATTGTGCGGCGTCTTTGGTGGTGATGTGTTCAAACACTACTTTCAGTTCTGGTAACTGGCGGCGTAGCGGCTCCATGACAGTTTCAATAAAGCGCGCTTCGCGGTCAAAAATATCAATGTCGGCCTGAGTCACTTCGCCGTGGATAAGCAGCGGCATACCGATTTTTTGCATGCGCTCAAGCACCGGTAAGATTGCAGCGGTGCTGGTTACACCGTGGCTTGAGTTGGTTGTTGCATTGGCTGGATACAGTTTCGCCGCCGTAAACACCCCCTCGTTAAACCCGCGCTCAACTTCGTTAGGATCTAAAGAGTCGGTCAGGTAGCAGGTCATCAAAGGCTCAAAATTATGCCCCTGAGGTACGGCGTCGAGAATACGTTGGCGATAAGCAATGGCTGCGTCAACCGTTGTTACAGGCGGCGCCAGGTTTGGCATCACAATCGCGCGACCATAAATTTCGCTGGTATAAGGCACCACCGTTTTTAACATCTCACCATCACGTAGGTGAATATGCCAGTCATCTGGGCGGCGAATTTTTAATACCTGAGGTAATACGGTCATGAAAGTGCTCCGGCGTAGGAAGGAAATAACGATGATTTATGCCGGACACAAAGGATATGTGCAAACGTTTCGCTTTGCACTATTTTCGTTGAAATTTTCCAGGGGAGCGTGATGTCTCCCCTGAAAAGACGGTTTACTCCGTGAATGGAATAACGATTTCACCCGGTTTAATTTCAATCCCTTTGGCGTATTTTTTAGCCAGTTTCTCGCCCGTGCTGTTGTCTTCGCTCAACACATAAGCAGGCTGCTGATTAAAGTAGTTACGCAGCGATTGATTCAGATAAGGAATAATGGTCTGGACAATTGTCTGCATTTTTTCCGGTTCAACGGTGGCATCCACTACTTCCATTTCTTGCAAATAGATAGCTCCTTGCTCTTTGTTAAAGGTCGGCAGGGCTTTGAGTTTCAGCTTGATATTAGCTTTCTGATTGCCAAACAGGGACGACATATCCAGGTTTGCATCCCCGGTTAGTGTGATTTTATTTGGTTCTTCACGGCCAATCGTACTGGCTAAATTAGTTAACACGATATGGGCATCGGCAACACCGGGTAGGCCAATATCCTTAGAGAAATTATTACGTTTATGCAGCGCCTGGTTAATTTCTTGTTCGCTTACGGTGTATTGCGTTAGCTGATTACAACCCACCACTAATCCGCTCAGCATCAACGCTGCGGCTAACACTATCTTCTTCATGGAGTTCCTTAACATGCTGCATAGATCACAGATCCTGACATAAAGCATCATGATGCACTAGTGCAGGCAGTGCTACAGGAAAAAGCCGAATCGCTGAGTTTAATCCGATTGTGCGGGTAGGCAGTGGCGGGTTCGCTTGCCGCTTACCCGCCTTAAGAAAACCCAGGCAATCTTTAAATGGCGTGGGATGAGAGCAAGTTTATTTGCGTCTGTTTGGCCATGTTATCCCGGTAGGCAGCAACACGGCTTGGCCATTCCACGCCGGCAACCAGAGTCAGATTACGCAGCAGCGGGAACAGATGAATATCATCTTCCGATAGCTCACCGTTGACGGCATTAGGCTGCACGATTAGCTTGTCGAGCTTACGTAAATCATCACTGATTTTTTTGATAAGGCCCGGTGAATGTGCGAGGTGTTCTGCAAAAGAGCCGATCATCGCTTCTTTTTTCTTTACGAAATAAGCGCGCGCTTCAGGAGTTGCAAACTCATCAAAGTGTGCTTTCGCAAAGCGTGGGATCAGCAGATGTTGGACGTAGGCATTCACGTGACGTAGCCAGTCGTTGATGGCGGCGTGGGTATTGCCCGTCAGAAGAGGGCTGCCATCAAGTTTATCGACGTAGTGCACAATATCCATGCTTTCAGGCAGATAACGGCTATCGTCTTTTTGCAGGATTGGCGCCATTTTTTTGCCAATCATTTTCGTCGGGGTGGCTTCATCGTCGTTTAGCAAGACTTTCAGCTCAATGGGGATATTCTTTAAGCCAAAAATCATGCGTGCTTTGAGGCAGAAAGGACAGTGATCGTAGATATAAAGCTTCACGTTACTCCTCCATATTGATTAGCGGATAGCATCCGTTAACTGTTGAGTATGGAGGAGAAGAGTGAGTGCCGCAAACTAGTTCCCCGGTTCCAGCATTGAGGGTTCCACCGGTTTCGGACTGAATTGCCACCAGAGTGCAATCAGGGTTATCACGCCAATAATCCCGAGCATTACCCAGGGAAGTTCCGGTTGGTTGATACTTTTCCCTGCATCAAACAGCCACCCGCCTCCGGCGTAACCCAACGCCCCCCCAATGGCTAAACCCAGGCGACTGAAACCCATATAGCTACCGCGTGCGCGGGAATTGGCGAGCGAAGCCCCTAATGTTTCGCGAGCCGGTTCGGCAATAATTGAACCAATGTAAAACACGCAAATCAGGGTAAAGAGTTGTTGGAGGTTGGTGGTAAAGCCTATAGGTATCATGGCCAACGTCATTAAGAACAAACCGGCCATTAAGCGCTGCTCAAGGCGGAACCGTTTTTCACTCCAGCGGGCAATCGGGTACAGCAGTGTTAATGAAAGCGCTGCCTCAATGGCGTACATCCATTTCACGGCGGCAGGCGAGCCGGCGATTTCATTGACCATAATCGGCAGCATTAGCATGACTTGCACCGCCAGCATGTAATACCCGGTGAGCGTTAGCACGTAAGTGACGAAGCGTTTGTCACTCAGCACGCGTCCCATCCCTTCACGCATTGGGGTACGGATGGTAGACAGCTTATAAGCGGGCAACAGCCAGGCATTAACGATGGCGCAAATAACAAACATTACTGCGCCAGCACCGCATACCAGACGAAAATCATATTGCAGCAACCAACTGCCGAGGAGCGCGCCGATCACCGCACCTGCGCTGTCCTGCATCATCAATATTGAGAAGAATCGACCACGTTGGTGCGGGCGCACCAGTTTCACAACCAGTGCTGCGCGAGGTGGGTCAAATAGCGTGCCACCAATACCGGAAATAAAGCAGGAGAGCCACAACACCCACGGTTCATGGGCTATTCCCATGAGTGCAAAACCCACCGCGCGTAACAACATTCCGGTGACAATCATCGGTTTTGCGCCCAGCCGGTCGGCAATGGCTCCGCCAAAAATCCCCAGCCCTTGCTGCGTCAGTTGCCGTAGGCCAAGCGCAATACCGACCATTAGCGCCGCCCAACCCATCTGGTCGACAAAGCGGATGGAAATAAGAGGGAAAACCACGAAGAAACCTAATACAACGAGCATGTTATCGAGCAGTAAGAAGTATTTACCCAGGCTCCTGGCCTGCGCTACCCGTGACATCTCCCCTCCAGGGAACTTTAAAAGTGTGACAACGCTTTATTCTCTACTGCCATCAGCCTTTTTGACAGGGAGGCTTGCGACAATATTTTTTTATCAATCTGATGTTTTGATTGAACTCATTAATCGAAAAAATATGACGTGATGAGAAATCTGCATGTTGTTGTTTTCCTTCCTGCGTCAGCCGCAGGTATAGTAATTACGTTGCCTAAGAAAAATGTGGGATGTGAGGAGTAGGGTGAACATGTTTGGCTACCGCAGTAACGTGCCGAAAGTGCGATTAGTAACGGACCGTTTGGTTGTACGACTGGTCTATGAGCGCGATGCCTGGCGTCTGGCAGATTATTACGCCGAAAACCGCCAGTTCCTGAAACCCTGGGAGCCCATTCGTGATGACAGCCATTGCTATCCTTCCGGTTGGCAAGCGCGACTGGGCATGATCGGCGAAATGCATAAACAAGGCAGTGCTTATTACTTTGCGCTGCTCGATCCAGAAGAAAAAGAAATTTACGGTGTTGCCAATTTTTCAAATGTGGTTCGTGGTTCATTCCATGCCTGCTATCTCGGCTACTCGCTTGGCGAAAAATGGCAGGGGCAGGGTTTGATGTTTGAAGCGCTGACCACGGCTATTCGTTATATGCAGCGCAGCCAGCGAATCCATCGCATCATGGCGAATTATATGCCGCATAACCAGCGCAGCGGCGATCTTCTCGCACGTCTCGGTTTTGAAAAAGAAGGCTATGCCAAAGAGTATTTACTGATTGATGGTGTGTGGCGCGATCATGTTCTGACTGCGCTGACCAACAAAGAATGGACCCCTGGGCGTTAAGGACGAGAAATGAAATATCAATTAACTGCGGTTGAAGCGCGAGTGGTGGGTAGCCTAATGGAAAAACAGGTGACCACACCCGAACAGTATCCAATGTCGGTCAACGGTGTAGTGACGGCATGTAATCAGAAAACCAACCGCGAACCGGTTATGGACTTGAAAGAACATGACGTTCAGGAAACGCTGGATACTCTGGTCAAACGCCACTATTTGCGCACCGTCAGCGGCTTTGGCAATCGTGTTACTAAGTACGAGCAGCGTTTTTGCAACTCTGAATTTGGCGACCTTAAACTCTCGCCTGCGGAAGTGGCATTAGTTACGGCACTTTTGCTGCGCGGTGCGCAAACGCCGGGGGAATTACGCACCCGCGCGGGAAGAATGTTTGAATTCAGCGACATGGCGCAGGTCGAAACTACCCTTGAAAATCTTGCTAATCGTGAAGATGGCCCGTTTGTGGTGCGTTTGCCGCGTGAACCTGGCAAACGTGAAAGCCGTTATATGCATCTTTTTAGTGGTGAAGTTGATGCCTCACAACTGGCCGCTCCGCAGAGTGCGATGCAGCCTGCGGAGGATTTAACCGCACGCGTTGAGCAGCTTGAAAATGAAGTTGCCGATCTTAAGCAACGCCTTGATTCACTGCTTGCTCATCTCGGGGATTAATTGATGACTAAACTTCGCGTCGGTGTTGTCGGCCTGGGTGGTATTGCACAAAAAGCATGGCTGCCGGTATTAACCGCCGCCAGCGACTGGACGTTGCAGGGCGCTTTTTCCCCAACGCAGGCAAAAGCGCAAAAAATTTGTGACGCCTACCGCATTCCCTACGTTTCTTCTATTTCAGAACTGGCCGCGCAGTGCGATGCGGTTTTTGTCCATAGTGCAACCAGCAGCCACTATGCTGTCGTCAGTGAATTATTGCAGGCTGGCGTCAATGTTTGTGTCGATAAACCACTGGCAGAAAATCTTGCAGATGCAGAGCGCCTGGTGGAAATGGCACATCGCCAAAAGCGTACGTTGATGGTCGGTTTTAACCGTCGTTTTTCTCCGTTGTATCGTGAATTGAAAGAGAAGCTGGCGAAAGGTGCGTCCCTACGGATGGATAAACACCGTACCGACAGCGTTGGACCAAACGATTTGCGTTTCACGTTACTGGATGATTATCTGCACGTGGTGGATACCGCGCTGTGGTTGGGTGGTAGTGAAACGCAATTACAAAGCGGGACGTTGCTCACTAACGATCAAGGGCAAATGTTGTTTGCTGAACATCACTTTTCCAGCGGCAATCTGCAAATTACCACCAGCATGCATCGCCGGGCGGGTAGCCAGCGTGAATGGGTACAAGCGGTGACCGACGGTGGTTTGTATGATGTGACAGATATGCGCGAATGGCGTGAAGAGTGCGGTAAGGGTGTGGTCAATCGCCCCGTTCCTGGTTGGCAAACCACGCTTGAACAACGCGGTTTTACCGGTTGCGCTCGTCATTTCCTTGAAAGTGTTGCAAATCAGACTGTTCCTGAAACCTCGGGCGAGCAGGCATTGATCGCGCAACGCGTGGTTGAAAAACTGTGGCGCGATGCCATGAGCGAATAAGCCAGTAACATCTGACAGTAGTAATTCGGCTGTGTATCGGTAGACTAAGCGCCTGAACGATATGCCCCTTAACAACGCCTGCTCAGCAGGCGTTGATGTTTGTGGAACGATATAATAAATGAATCTATTAAAATCGCTGGCAGCAGTCAGCTCGATGACGATGTTTTCTCGCGTGCTGGGATTTGCACGTGACGCCATTGTGGCAAGGGTGTTTGGGGCAGGCATGGCGACGGATGCCTTTTTTGTAGCATTCAAATTACCGAACTTATTGCGCCGTATTTTCGCAGAGGGTGCATTCTCGCAAGCGTTTGTTCCTATTCTTGCCGAGTACAAAAGTAAGCAGGGTGAAGATGCGACCCGTGTGTTTGTCTCGTATGTTTCCGGGTTATTAACGCTGGCGCTGGCCGTTGTCACCGTCATCGGGATGATTGCGGCACCGTGGGTGATTTTGGTCACCGCGCCAGGTTTTGCCGATACCGCAGATAAATTCGCGCTGACTTCCAGCCTGCTACGGATAACGTTCCCGTATATCTTCCTGATTTCGCTGGCCTCGCTGTGTGGTGCGATTCTTAATACCTGGAATCGTTTCTCTGTACCGGCATTTGCACCGACGTTCTTAAACCTCAGCATGATTGGTTTTGCACTGTTCGCTGCCCCACACTTTAACCCACCGATTCTGGCATTAGCCTGGGCGGTTACCGTGGGCGGGATTTTGCAGCTGGCGTACCAGTTACCGCATTTGAAAAAGATAGGCATGCTGGTTTTACCTCGCGTTAACCTGAAAGATGCGGGCGCAATGCGCGTGATTAAGCAAATGGGGCCTGCCATTCTGGGTGTCTCTGTTAGCCAAATTTCACTCATCATCAACACCATTTTTGCGTCTTTCCTCGCTTCTGGTTCCGTTTCCTGGATGTACTACGCTGACCGTCTGATGGAATTCCCATCCGGTGTGTTAGGCGTTGCATTAGGGACTATATTGCTGCCGTCGTTGGCGAAGAGTTTTGCCAGCGGCAACCACGACGAATATTCGCGCTTAATGGACTGGGGCTTACGTTTATGTTTCCTGCTGGCGTTGCCGAGTGCGGTGGCATTGGGGATCCTCGCTAAACCGTTAACGGTGTCCCTGTTCCAGTACGGTAAATTCACGGCTTTCGATGCGCTCATGACGCAACGTGCACTGGTGGCCTACTCCGTGGGGTTGATGGGGTTGATTGTGGTGAAGGTGTTGGCCCCCGGATTCTATTCACGCCAGGACATCAAAACGCCAGTCAAAATTGCGATTGTGACGCTGATTTTGACCCAGGTAATGAACCTTGCGTTTATCGGCCCGCTGAAGCATGCAGGGCTGTCGCTATCGATTGGCCTCGGGGCTTGTCTGAATGCCAGCCTGCTATACTGGCAGTTGCGTAAACAAGATATTTTCCAGCCACAAGCGGGCTGGGGCGCATTTCTCTGGCGTCTGTTTGCGGGCGTGATTGTGATGGCGGCGGTACTGCTTGGCATGATGTACATTATGCCGGCGTGGGATTTGGGTACGATGCCATACCGTATTTTGCGTTTAATGGTGGTAGTGGTTGCCGGGATCGCAGCTTATTTCGCCACGTTAACGGTGCTGGGATTCAGAGTGAAAGATTTCGCCCGTCGCACGCTGTAGTAAACGGGCGTTCTGCATTAAACTACGCGCTGCAAAATTTGGCACATTGAAAGATTAATTAGGCGGTAATAGCGATGCACGGAACAATCACAACCTGGTTTGAAGATAAAGGTTTCGGTTTTATCAAAGATGAAAACGGTGACAATCGTTATTTTCATGTGATTAAGGTCGCCAACCCAGAACTGATTAAGAAAGATGCCTCGGTGACTTTCGAGCCTACGACGAACAACAAAGGCTTGTCTGCCTTTGCGGTAAAAGTCGAACCCGATAGCAAATACATCTATATCGCGGGCGAGCGCATCAAAATCACGGCGATTAAATCCTTCCTGGTTTACAGCGAAGAAGTCCCTGCTGAAACGAAGATTGATAAAGAAAATGCGGTGTTGTCAGTGGGCGCACTGATGAACAGTATTCGCCCGAAAGCGGAGCCAAAACCTGGCGAAATGCGCACGCTGAAAAAGCTGGCGATCACCACGTTCCAGGGCTCAACGTTAATTTTCTCGGAAGATGAAATTGATGTGGAAGCGACAATGAAGATTCTGAAGGGTCTTTAAGAAATGACCAGGGCGGTGTTGTGAAACCGCCCTTATTCTTTCTGGTATTAAATCGTTATTTTCTTTCCGCCACGACTCACCGTCGTCGCTTGCCCATCGGCCCCGTAAAGCTTGGGTTCCTGATGCGGCTTGAGTACCGCCAGCGCTTGTTCATTACGCGCCAACTGATCCTCTAGTAGCCAACCGTTATGCTGGTTAATATCGCGTAAATGCTGAGTCTTTTGCGTAATCGTCTGCCAACGCTGGCTAATATCCGTGCTACCGGTATTTTCGGCATTCTGTGCGGCACGGCGAAGCTGCTCAAGATAATCAAGCGTGGCTAACAATGAGCTTTTATCTTCAGTAATGCGCTGCAACGCACTGCCATTCACATGACCTGCGGATAATTGTTGCTGCTCGGCATCCATCACCTCTTTAAGAGAGTTGAGCACCACAGTCATTTGATCCATCACTTCTAACAGACGACTCATGCAATTATTTACTCGATAAATAGCTTTGAGCTTCCTGGATTAATGCATCGGCGATTTTGCCGGTATCCATTTTAAGCTCACCGTTGCGGATTGCGGTTTTAAGCGCTTCAACGCGTTCCATATTGATATCGCCGCTGCCCGGCTGAATTAATTTGGCCTGTGCGTCACTGAGAGTCACATTGGTGCTGTTAGGTGTCGTACTCTTTTCCAGACGGCCCTTTTGAATCGGAGCTTCTGGCGTTTCGCGCGGTTGTACGGTACTTACCGGCTTTAAAGGCGATGTGCGATCAATGCTCATTATTTTATCCTCATCGAGGGAATTTCTATCATCTGTTAACACACTATCGGCAGTCGCCGCAGAACCTTTATAGTGTTCTTAATCGTCAACGGAATATTATAGGTTAATCAGAATATTCCCATCAACGGAAACCACGCCGCTCACAACCTGACCAGAATCCATTCTTACCCGCGCGTTCTGCGCGACGGCTGCATTGTTCAGCACCTTGCCTTCACTGTTAACACTAAATCCTTCACCTGCCGCCACCACTTGAACACGCTGACCAGCCTTGACTCGCCAGGACTGGCGCACCATTGACAACATAATGGGCTGATTGGGTGCGATATCGCGCAGAGTAACGGCGCTGCTTGCCTGGCTAATATCTAATATCGCACTCGGCGGCAGTTGATCCAGCCGCCCGTGTTTGAGTTGCACCTGGCTTTCACTGATTACACTGCCACGTGGCAAAGCTTGAGTGGCAACAACGTAATTCCCCGTGGCATGCACTTCAGCTTGAATATATCGCTTGTCGTTACCGCATCGTGCCAGAACGCTCACGTTACCCCATAGCCGACCATTACCGGGCATTGAGAAATCAGGAAGCGGGCAGGGCGGCAATTGTGTGTCGGGCGTTTTAACTATCACCGACACCTCATCGCTTATACCTGCCAGACGTTGCTGAAAAAACTGGCCCAATGGTGCATCCAGAATGCTGGCAAATGCCTGCGGGCATGCCAGTAAAAGAGCAATTGTGCTCCAGGTTTGCAGACCGCTCATGACGCTTCTCCTTGTTCAGGTTGCAATGATTTTAACCGCACACGGAATTGATCAAGGCGATAAATAGCGACGCATTTTGTGTTTATTCCAACGATAACGCACGCGTAAGGGGCTTTAAGCTGTCGGACAAATCCTAATTATGCGGAGGGAACATGCTAGACAAACTGGATGCCGCGCTGCGATTCCAGCAAGAAGCGATTAATTTGCGCGCCCAGCGTCAGGAAATTCTGGCAGCAAATATCGCCAATGCGGATACCCCTGGCTATCAGGCTCGCGATATTGATTTTGCCAGCGAAATGAAAAAAGTGATGGACAGAGGGCGTGTTGAAGGTAGCGGCGTATCGCTTGCGCTGACCTCCTCGCGCCATATTCCTGCACAAACTCAAACTGTCCCGCAGCTCGACCTTCTCTACCGTATTCCTGACCAGCCGTCGATGGATGGCAACACCGTCGACATGGACCGCGAACGTACACAATTTGCCGATAACAGCCTGAAATACCAGTCAGACCTCACGGTTCTCGGCGGCCAAATCAAGGGCATGATGTCGGTGCTGCAACAGGGTGGCTAATAGATGGCTTTACTGAATATTTTTGATATTGCCGGTTCAGCAATGACTGCGCAATCCAAGCGTATGAACGTGGCGGCGAGTAACCTGGCTAACGCCGATAGTGCGACCGGACCCGATGGCCAACCGTATCGCGCTAAGCAAGTTGTTTTCGAGGTTGATGCAGCACCAGGTGCGCAAACTGGCGGCGTGAAAGTAACGGGCGTGGAAGAGAGCCAGGCGCCGGACAAACTGGTGTTTCAGCCGGGTAACCCACTGGCCGATGCCAAAGGTTATGTGCGGATGCCGAACGTGGATGTGGTGGGTGAGATGGTTAACAGTATGTCTGCATCACGCAGCTACCAGGCCAACGTGGAAGTCCTCAACACCGTGAAAAGCATGATGTTGAAAACCCTGACACTTGGTCAATAAAGGAGAGACTGATGGGCATCGCCGTTAATATGAATGACACCACAACCAGTGGTGTTAGCGCGACATCGGGCAATAGCAGCCTGACTGGCAGTAGTTCTGCCGATCTTCAGAGTAGTTTCTTGACGCTGCTGGTTGCGCAGTTGAAAAACCAGGATCCCACCAACCCACTGCAAAACAATGAACTGACGACTCAGCTGGCGCAAATCAGCACCGTAAGCGGAATTGAAAAACTCAATACCACATTGGGTTCGGTGTCAGGGCAGTTAACTAATAACCAGTCTGTCCAGTCCAGCGCCTTGATTGGCCATGGTGTCATGATTCCCGGTACTAAAATTCTGGCAGGCAGTGAAGCAACCACACCGTTCGGTGTTGAGCTGCAACAAGCCGCCGATAAAGTCACCGCAACGATAACCGATAACACGGGCAAAGTGGTGCGTACGCTCGATATTGGTGCGTTAACCGCAGGGGTTCATACCTTCACCTGGGATGGAACCATGACGGACGGTACGACTGCGCCAGACGGTGCATACAACGTCGCCATAAATGCCAGTAATGGCAGTACGCAGTTGGTCGCTCAACCGCTTAACTTTGCCATGGTCAACGGCGTGACACTCAGTAACGGCAAGACCTTGCTCGATCTCGGTACTTACGGCACCTCCACCCTCGATGACATCAGGCAGATTATCTAAGCCTCCAACCCTTTGCAGGAGTAAAACATGGGCTTTTCTCAAGCGGTCAGCGGCCTGAATGCTGCGGCGACCAACCTGGACGTGATTGGTAACAACATTGCCAACTCCGCCACCTACGGCTTTAAATCGGGTAGCGTTTCCTTCGCTGATATGTTCGCAGGCTCTAAAGTTGGCCTGGGCGTAAAAGTTGCGGGTATTACTCAGGACTTTAATGACGGCACAACCACCAACACCGGGCGTGGCCTGGATGTGGCTATCAGCCAGAACGGTTTTTTCCGTTTGGTGGACACTAACGGCTCGGTTTATTACAGCCGTAACGGTCAGTTCAAACTCGATGAAAACCGTAATCTGGTGAACATGCAGGGGATGCAGTTGACGGGCTACCCGGCATCAGGCACTCCGCCAACGATTCAGCAAGGTGCGAACCCTACAGGACTTTCCGTTCCTAACACCCTGATGGCGGCGAAAAGCACGACCACCGCATCCATGCAGATTAACCTGAACTCCACCGATGATGTTCCGTCGAAATCGACTTTTAGCCCAACAGATCCAGATAGTTACAACAAAAAAGGTTCGATCACTGTCTTTGACAGCCAGGGTAACGCCCATGATATGAACGTCTATTTTGTAAAATCGACAACGGCTAACACTTGGGATGTTTATACCCAGGACAGCAGCGTGGCAAATAGCCCCGTTGTTCAAGGGAATCCCATGGTGTTCAACAGCAATGGCGTGTTGACCGGTGGTACGACCAATAAATTCACGACTGGGGCTATCAATGGCGCAACGCCTGCGAGCTTTGATCTTAGTTTCCTGAACTCTATGCAACAGAATACCGGCTCAAACAACATCGTTGCGGCGAATCAGGACGGATACAAACCGGGTGACCTGGTCAGCTACCAGATCAACGATGATGGCACCCTGGTCGGTAACTACTCCAACGAACAAACCCAACTGTTAGGGCAGATTGTTCTGTCTAACTTTGCCAACCCTGAAGGTCTTTCATCAGAAGGGGACAACGTGTGGTCTGCTTCCAATTCATCCGGTGTCGCGCTGCTGGGTACCGCGGGTAGCGGCAACTTCGGGACACTGACCAACGGTGCGCTGGAGTCTTCGAATGTCGATCTGAGTAAAGAACTGGTTAACATGATTGTTGCGCAGCGTAACTACCAGTCTAACGCGCAGACCATCAAAACCCAGGACCAGATCCTCAACACCCTGGTTAACCTGCGCTAAGCACTAACGGGATAGCTTAATGGATCACGCAATTTATACCGCCATGGGTGCGGCAAGCCAGACGCTGAATCAACAAGCGGTAACGGCCAGCAACCTGGCAAATGCTTCAACACCAGGCTTTCGTGCGCAGTTGACTGCGTTGCGAGCCGTACCTGTGGAAGGGCTTTCTTTGCCAACGCGTACGCTGGTGACAGCTTCGACGCCGGGCGCGGATATGTCCCAAGGGCAGCTTGATTACACTCAACGTCCACTGGATGTTGCCCTGCAACAAGATGGCTGGCTGGCGGTACAAAGTGCTGATGGCAGTGAGGGTTATACCCGTAACGGCAATATGCAGGTCAGCCCTGCCGGGCAGTTGACTATCGGCGGGCAACCGGTGATAGGCGACGGCGGCCCGATTGCGGTCCCGCAGGGCTCGCAACTGACTATCGCGGCGGATGGGACTATCTCTTCGCTCAATCCGGGAGATCCACCGAATACCGTGGCACCGATTGGCCGCCTGAAACTGGTGAAAGCCAGCGGCCAGGAAGTGGTGCGTGGCGACGATGGATTATTCCGTTTGAGCGCGGATGCTCAGGCCACGCGTGGCGCAACTCTGCAGGCCGACCCAAGTATCAGAGTTATGTCTGGTGTGCTGGAAGGCAGCAACGTTAAGCCGGTAGAAGCGATGGCCGACATGATAACCAACGCCCGCCGTTTCGAGATGCAGATGAAAATTATCTCGAGCGTTGATGAGAACGAACAACGTGCCAACCAGTTGCTGTCAATGACCTGATAACTGCGCTGTTGTCGGGTGCCGCAGCGGCTAGCCCTCTTACGAAACATAAGTTTTGTAGGAGGGGACTAGCGTAAGCGACGTCCGCCAATTTGCATAACAGTTGTCGAGTGTCCAAAACATAGGATCTAACAGGAATTCACCATGATCAGTTCTTTATGGATCGCCAAAACCGGCCTTGATGCCCAGCAAACCAACATGGATGTGATTGCCAACAACCTGGCAAACGTCTCCACCAATGGTTTTAAGCGTCAGCGCGCGGTGTTTGAAGATTTGCTTTACCAGACGATTCGCCAGCCAGGTGCGCAATCTTCTGAGCAAACCACGCTGCCGTCAGGCTTGCAGATTGGTACGGGCGTGCGTCCGGTAGCCACCGAGCGCCTGCACAGCCAGGGCAACCTGTCTCAGACCAATAACAGCAAAGATGTGGCTATCAAAGGCCAGGGTTTCTTCCAGGTACAGTTGCCGGATGGCTCAAGCGCCTACACCCGCGACGGCTCATTCCAGGTGGACCAAAACGGTCAACTGGTCACGGCGGGCGGCTTCCAGGTTCAACCAGCAATCACTATTCCGGCTAACGCACTGACCATTACTATCGGACGTGATGGCATTGTGAGTGTTACGCAGCAGGGCCAGGCGCAACCCGTTCAGGTGGGTCAGCTTAACTTGACCACGTTTATGAATGATACGGGTCTGGAAAGCCTGGGTGAAAACCTGTACGCCGAAACGCAGTCTTCCGGTACGCCGAATGAGAGTACGCCGGGCCTCAACGGAGCAGGGCTGTTGTATCAGGGTTATGTCGAAACCTCGAACGTAAACGTTGCCGAAGAACTGGTGAATATGATCCAGGTTCAGCGCGCTTACGAAATCAACAGTAAAGCGGTCTCTACTACAGACCAGATGCTGCAAAAACTGACGCAATTGTAAGATGTTTGCCGGTACGTTCACGCGCACCGGCTGTCGAGACCTGAAGATGAAAGCAATGCAAAAACCTATGGTTCTTCGCCCTGTCGTGATGTGTCTGGTGCTGGCAACAAGCGGCTGTGCCCTGATACCCGCCAAACCGCTGGTAGAAGGGGCGACTACCGCCCAACCGGTTCCCGGCCCTGCACCTGTGATCAATGGATCTATCTTCCAGACGGCACAGCCTGTGAACTACGGTTATCAACCGCTGTTTGAAGACCGTCGCCCACGTAATGTCGGTGACACGTTGACCATTCAGCTTCAGGAAAATGTCAGTGCCAGTAAGAGTTCCTCGGCAAATGCCAGCCGTGATGGCAAAACAAACTTTGGCATGGATGTCACGCCGCGGTATCTCGAAGGGCTGTTTGGCAACAATCGTGCGGATGTCGATGCTTCTGGCGGCAACAGCTTTAACGGTAAAGGTGGGGCAAATGCCAGTAATACCTTTAGCGGCACGTTAACCGTGACGGTGGATCAGGTGCTGGCAAACGGCAACCTGCATGTCGTAGGTGAAAAACAAATCGCCATCAATCAGGGCACCGAATTTATTCGTTTCTCCGGTGTGGTGAATCCTCGCACCATCAGTGGCTCCAATACCGTGCCATCCACACAAGTGGCTGATGCGCGTATCGAATATGTCGGTAACGGCTATATCAATGAAGCGCAGAACATGGGTTGGTTGCAACGCTTCTTCCTTAATTTATCGCCGATGTAAGCGAGGGATTCATGACCAGATATTTGCTTGGATTTTTATTCATGCTGGTGGCGACACAGGCAATGGCGGACCGCATCCGCGACCTGACCAGTGTACAAGGCGTGCGAGAGAATGCCCTGATTGGTTATGGGCTGGTGGTTGGGCTTGATGGTACGGGCGACCAGACAACACAAACGCCGTTTACCACCCAGACACTCAATAACATGCTTTCCCAGTTGGGTATCACCGTTCCTGCGGGCACCAATATGCAGCTCAAGAACGTGGCCGCAGTCATGGTGACAGCGAAGTACCCGGCCTTTGCCCGCTCCGGCCAAAATATTGATGTAGTGGTTTCCTCCCTGGGCAATGCCAAAAGCCTGCGTGGCGGCACCTTGCTGATGACACCTATGAAAGGGGTTGATAACCAGGTTTACGCGCTGGCTCAGGGCAATATTTTAGTCGGTGGTGCAGGGGCTTCTGCCGGTGGGAGCAGCGTTCAGGTTAACCAGCTCAACGGTGGCCGTATAACCAACGGTGCGGTTATCGAGCGCGAGTTACCGGGTACTTTTGGTACCGGGAATGTCATCAGCCTGCAACTGAACAATGACGACTTCACACTGGCCCAGCAAATCACCGACACCATCAACCGTTCGCGTGGTTTTGGCAGTGCATCGGCGTTGGATGCGCGCACTATCCAAATTCGAGTGCCAACCGGTAATAGCTCGCAAGTACGTTTACTGGCTGATATTCAAAACCTGGAGGTGAACTTACCGGCACAAGACGCCAAAGTTATCATCAACTCACGTACCGGCTCGGTAGTGATGAACCAGGAAGTGACGCTGAATACGTGTGCGGTGGCGCAAGGTAACTTGTCGGTGACGGTTAACCGCCAGGCCCAGGTCAGCCAGCCGGATACACCATTTGGCGGCGGGCAAACAGTGGTCACGCCGCAAACTCAAATCGATTTACGCCAAAGTGGTGGCGCGTTACAGCGGGTTAACGCCAGCGCCAACCTCAACAACGTGGTACGCGCGCTCAATACGTTGGGGGCCACACCAATGGAGTTGATGTCGATTCTGCAATCGATGCAAAGCGCGGGTTGTTTGCGTGCCAAAGTGGAAATCATCTGATGCTTAACGAAGCCCAGTCACTGGCTAATGCAGCATGGGACGCTAATTCTCTCAATGAGTTGAAAGCGAAAACTGGGCAAGATCCCAAGGGCAATCTCAAAACGGTTGCCCGCCAGGTGGAAGGGATGTTTGTGCAGATGATGCTAAAAAGCATGCGTGAGGCGCTGCCAAAAGATGGCTTATTTAGCAGCGAGCAGACACGCATGTATACCAGCATCTACGATCAGCAAATCGCGCAGCAGCTCAGTGCCAAAGGGCTTGGGCTTGCCGATATGATGGTTGAGCAAATGGGAGGCAATGCAGACCCATCGGAAGACGCAGGTAAAGTGCCGATGAAGTTTGATATGCAAACCGTAACCAGCTTCCAGAACCAGACATTAACGCAAATGGTGCGCCAGGCTATCCCTAAAGCCCCTTCCAACGAAGAGCCGCTCACGGGCGACAGCAAAGACTTTCTGGCGCAGTTGTCCTTACCCGCGCGGCTTGCCAGCGAGCAGAGCGGCATCCCCCATCACTTGATTCTGGCGCAGGCCGCGCTCGAGTCTGGCTGGGGCCAGCGACAAATCCTCACTGAAAAAGGCGAGCCGAGCTTCAACTTATTTGGCGTTAAAGCGTCGGCAAACTGGAAAGGGCAGGTCACTGAAGTCACCACTACGGAATACGAAAATGGTGAAGCGAAAAAGGTGAAAGCGAAGTTCCGGGTGTATAGCTCTTATCTCGAAGCACTTTCTGATTACGTAGGTCTGCTCACCCGAAACCCACGTTACGCCGCCGTAACCAGTGCAGATACCGCAGAGCAGGGGGCCCAGGCCTTGCAAAACGCGGGCTATGCCACCGATCCAAATTACGCACGCAAGCTCACCGGCATGATTCAACAGATGAAAGCGATGGGGGAAAAAGTTGCAAAAGCGTATAGCAACGACCTGTCAAATTTGTTCTGAACACATGTTATTAAAGCCTCAAGTCCTGGCGGTAGCTGCCGATAATAATCGACAGGACCCGTGATAAACGAGCAAAGGAAATTTCATGTCCAGTAGCCTGATTAACAGTGCCATGAGTGGCCTGGGTGCTGCTCAGGCGGCACTGAATACCGTCAGTAACAATATTTCGAATTACAACATTACCGGTTACACCCGCCAGACTACTGTGTTGTCACAGTCGCAAAGTACGCTGGGCGCGGGTGGCTGGGTGGGTAATGGGGCATACGTCAGCGGTGTGCAACGTGAATATGATTCGTTCATTACCAATCAACTGCGTGCGGCGCAAACGCAAAGCAGTGGTCTGAGTACTCAATATCAGCAGATGTCCAAAATTGACAATATGCTGTCTGGTACCACCAATACCCTCGCAACAACCATGCAGAGCTTTTTTAGCGGCTTGCAAACGCTGGTCAGCAACTCTGAAGACCCGGCTGCACGCCAGGCGTTACTGGGAAATGCCAGCGGTCTGGTAAACCAGTTTAAGGTGACGGATCAATATCTACGCGACCAGGACAAGCAGGTTAATACCGCCGTTCAAAGCAGCGTTGAGCAAATCAACAATTACGCCAGCCAGATTGCCAATCTCAACAACCAGATTTCACGCCTTACCGGTGTGGGGGCAGGCGCTGCACCTAACGATTTGCTGGACCAGCGCGACCAACTGGTCAGCGAACTGAACCAGATCGTGGGCGTAGACGTCAGTGTTCAGGATGGCGGAACCTATAATATTTCTATCGCCAATGGTTTGTCCCTGGTTCAGGGTGATAAAGCCAATAAGCTGGCGGCGGTGGGTTCCAGTGCAGATCCTTCTCGTATCACTGTCGGCTATGTTGATTCAGTTTCAGGAACCACTGAAATTCCTGAAAACCAACTGAAAAGTGGCTCACTGGGCGGCATGTTGACCTTCCGCTCACAGGATCTTGATGGCGCACGTAACCGCCTCGGGCAATTGGCTCTGACGTTCGCTGATGCGATTAACAAACAGCACAGTAGCGGTACCGATGCTAACGGTGATGTAGGTGAAAACTTCTTCAAATTCGGTGATCCAGCGGTTCTAAGTAACAGCAACAATGCCTCTAATACCACTACACTGACTGCCAGTATGACGGACAGCACTCAGGTGCAGGCCAGTGACTACAAAGTGGTTTATGACGGTAAGGACTGGCAAGTCACGCGTCTGGCGGATAATAAGCAGTTCACGGCGACGGTTACCAATGATGGCACCGGCAAGATGAGCATGAGCTTTGATGGCCTGAAGCTAGACATTAGTGGCACTGCGCCGACTAAAAATGACAGCTTTACGGTTAAACCTGTGTCAGACGCCGTAGTGAATATGGACGTGTTGATCACCGACGAAAGTAAGCTGGCTTTGGCTGGCACCCCTGGCGGTGGCGAAAGCGACAACCGTAACGCGCAGGCGTTGCTGGATTTGCAAAGTGCCAAGAAAGTAAATGGCAACAAGTCGTTTAACGATGCGTACGCAAGTCTTGTCAGTGATGTCGGGAACAAAACCAGCACGCTGAAAGTCACCAGCACCACGCAAGATAATGTGGTCACGCAGTTAAGTAACCAACAGCAGTCTATCTCTGGCGTCAACCTTGACGAAGAGTACGGTAACTTACAGCGTTTCCAACAATATTACCTGGCGAACGCCCAGGTTCTTCAGACGGCATCAACTTTGTTTGATGCGTTACTGTCCATCCGTTAATTAAGGAATCTGGCGTATGCGTATCAGTACCGCAATGATGTACCAGCAGAACATGCGTGGTGTAACTAACTCACAAAGTGAGTGGTTGCGCTACGGCGAGCAGATGTCGACAGGCAAGCGTGTTAATAAACCGTCTGATGATCCTATTGCTGCTTCACAGGCCGTGGTGCTTTCGCAGGCTCAGGCGCAAAACAGCCAATACGCGCTTGCTCGCACTTTTGCCACGCAAAAAGTATCGCTGGAAGAAAATGTGTTGGGACAGGTGACAACGGCGATTCAGTCCGCGCAAGAAAAAATCGTTTACGCAGGTAACGGGACGTTAAGCGACGATGACCGTGCGTCGCTGGCCACCGATCTGGAAGGTATTCGCAATCAAATCTTAAACCTGGCGAACAGTACTGACGGTAACGGGCGCTTTATTTTTGCCGGTTACAAGACCGAAACAGCACCATTTACCGGTGGTGCAGGCAGTGTCACTTATGGCGGCGGGGACGTAAACGTTTCCCAGTCTGTTGATGCGTCACGCACGATGACCATCGGGCACACGGGGTCGCAAATTTTTGATTCACTGACCAGTAATGCCGTGCCGGAGCCGGGTGGTGCTACCTCGGAGACCAATCTATTCAATATGCTCGATTCCGCTATTGAAACGCTGAGAAAACCAGCCGCAGACCTTGATGACGCCGGTAAAGCAGTTTTGAGCGACGCAATTGATAAGACCAACCGAGGGCTGAAAAACTCGCTCAATAACGTACTTACCGTGCGTGCCGAGTTAGGTACTCAACTGAACGAACTTGATAAACTTGATGAATTGGGCAGCGACCGTGCTTTGGGTCAGTCTCAACAAATGAGTGACTTAGTTGATATTGACTGGAACTCCACTATCTCTTCTTACACGATGCAACAAGCAGCGCTTCAGGCTTCTTACAAAGCCTTTAGCGATATGCAAGGGATGTCTTTGTTCCAACTCAATAAGTAATTTCTACCGTTTTGGGCGTGCTATGAAACTGAGCACGCTTTATATGCCCACTTCAGCACCCCGAAGTGGGCTTTTTTTTGCCCGAAATATACAGTGCTGCAACAAATAAAAAAGCCGACCGGTTTCCCGATCGGCTTTTCACACAACGCTTAGCGATTATTCAGTGCTTTGCGGGCGTGTAGCGGGTGCTGATGCCTGGTGGGTCGCACTGCTTGCACCGGCAGAACCACGACCAGCGAAGTCATAAGTTGGGCGAACCCAATCGCTATGGTGTGGTGCTTCTGGCGTGTATTCCGGTGCTGGAGCACGGGTCATTGGTGCAGTTGCATGTTTAATGACATGTGCAACAACTGGCTGCTCTGGCTGTGCGGCTGTCACTTCTGGCGTTGCCTGAACCACAGTTTCTTGGGCAACAGTTTGCTCAACTGGGGCCTGTTCAACGTGGGTTTCTACAACTTCAGCTTTCTGCGCAACAATTTCCTGTGCAACTGCTTCTTGCGGCTTCGTTTCTTCAACTGGAGCCACTGGCGCTGCTTCTGAAACAACCACTGGTGCTTCTTGCGCAAGTTCTACTACTTGCTGTGGTTGAGTTTCAGCGGCAACTTCTTCTTGCGCAGGCACGACTTCGGCAATCACTTGTTCAGCAACAACGTCATCTTCGGCAGCAATCAAATGTGGTTGCTCAGTGACTGGCGTAGCAATGACTTCCGGGTGCGTGGTCTCAACATGAGCAGTTTCAATGACAGGTTGCGCAACAGCAACTTCCTGAATCACGGGTTGCTCAGCATTCAATTGCACAGCTTGTTCTTCGTGTGAAACGAAGACCGGCGCGTGATCACCATTATCATACTGGGATTCGTCCTGCCCACGCGCAACTGGATAAGTAATCCAGGCTTTACCTGATGCCAGCTCAGGAGAAGCACATGCAACGAACAACGGCATTGGAGACTGCGTTGGGTATCGCTCATCACGATAGCGACGACGACGCTGACCACTGACACGTAAGTGACGCGGGGAACGACGAGAACGACGCGGCATACCGTTAGAGTCGTTACGTGAATCGTTGTTGTCTTCTTGTTGTTGCTCAACGGCAGGCTTTTCAATCACCGCAGGTAACGGGATAGTGGCCAGTTCGGTACGAGCAGCAGGTGCAGCCACTGCTTCGGAAGCAACAGGTGTTGCCACGACTTCAGTCACAGATTCTGGTGCAGATTCGAAGCGAACTTTCTGGTTCAACTGACGTTGCTTACGACGTGGCATAACCTGGACGCGTTCTTCCTGCTCAGCTTCCGCCTCAACTTCTACAACATCATCGCGTTGCAGAACTTTAACTTCTTGCTGCGCCTGGCGTTTATCATCGCTACGGCGACGATTACGATCGCGGCGTGGTTGCTGTTCGTCACGTGTTTTTGGCTTTTCAGCTTCTTCAACAACGTTCTGACGAACTTCACGTACTTCAGCATTTGGTTGCTGACCCTGGCGGCGATTACGGCGGTTATCATCGCGATCGCGGTTTTCACGCGGCTCACGGTTGTCACGGTTTTCGTTGCGATTATCGCGATCGCCACGATTATCACGGGTGTTGCGATCGCCTCGATCGTTACGGTCACGGCGGTTGTTCTGACGACGATTATTGCGACGATCATTACCTTGACGTTGGCTTTCAGTCTCGGCAGGTTTCTCTTCCTTAACTTCTTTGCTTTCAGCTGTACTTTCACCCGCGAAGAGGTTTTTCAGCGCACCGAAGAAACGGCTAATCAGGCCAGGCTGTTCTACTGCTGGTGCTTTCGCAACCGCAGGTTTAGCAGCAGGAGCTGACGGCGCGGCTGGTGTTGGCTCTGGCGGAGCAGGCGGCACATCTGGCATAACAAAGGTCGCCAGTGCAGGTTGCTCAGGGCGTTTACGCTCGGCGTACTCTTCTTCAGATGGCATCGCCATCTCTTCTTCATGCAGCTTAGGCAGCATGTAGCTCAGAGTTTTAGTTTCTTCGCCTTTACGCACACGCAGAACGGAATAGTGTGGAGTTTCCATCTGATCGTTAGGAACGATGATGGCTTTCACGCCGCCCTGGCGGGTTTCAATGGCGCTTACTGCATCACGTTTTTCGTTCAGCAGATAAGACGCTATTGGTACCGGCACAATCGCATGAACTTCCTGGGTGTTCTCTTTCAGCGCTTCTTCTTCAATCAGACGCAGAATGGACAGAGACAGAGATTCGTTGTCGCGCACGGTGCCTGTACCACTACAACGCGGGCAGACATGGTGGCTGGACTCGCCCAAAGAAGGGGAAAGACGCTGACGGGACATTTCCAGCAGGCCAAAGCGGGAGATATGGCTAATCTGGATACGTGCTCGGTCCTGACGCACAGCTTCACGCAGACGGTTTTCAACTGCACGCTGGTGGCGCACAGGCGTCATGTCGATGAAGTCGATGACAATCAAACCACCCAGGTCACGCAAGCGCAGTTGGCGTGCGATTTCATCCGCAGCTTCGAGGTTGGTATTAAAGGCCGTTTCTTCGATGTCGCCACCGCGAGTTGCGCGCGCGGAGTTGATGTCGATTGCGGTCAATGCTTCGGTGGAGTCGATTACAATCGAGCCACCGGATGGCAGGCGAACTTCACGCTGGAAAGCGGATTCGATCTGCGATTCGATTTGATAATGGCTAAACAACGGAATTTCACCGGTGT
This sequence comes from Buttiauxella sp., assembly GCA_036502985.1. Classification (GTDB taxonomy): domain Bacteria; phylum Pseudomonadota; class Gammaproteobacteria; order Enterobacterales; family Enterobacteriaceae; genus Buttiauxella. The sequence continues at coordinate 23,585 of DASXXQ010000178.1, read as the reverse complement.
AGAGCTTAATTTTGCTACTGAAGTCAGGGCGACCTAAAGCACCGATATGCTGGCGAGCCAGCTCGAGTACTTTCGGGTTATCGATAAGTATTTCACCGATGTCCTGACGCAGGTAATCACGGAACGCACGTACAATTACGTTGCTTTCCTGATGGATAAGGAATGGTGCAGGGCGGTTTTCCGCCGCTTTTTGAATCGCTTCCCAGTGCTTCAGACGGAAGCTTAAATCCCATTGCAGTGCTTCAGCGGATTTACCCACGCCAGCAGTACGTACAATCAGACCCATGCCATCTGGCAGTTCCAGAGAGGAAAGGGCTTCTTTCAATTCAGTACGATCATCACCTTCAATACGGCGAGAAATACCACCGGCACGTGGGTTGTTTGGCATCAATACTAAATAACTTCCTGCCAGACTAATAAAGGTGGTCAAGGCTGCGCCTTTATTACCACGTTCTTCTTTATCAATCTGAACAATCACTTCCTGACCTTCGCGCAGAACATCTTTAATGTTCGGACGGCCATGTGATGAATAATTAGACGGGAAATATTCGCGGGCAATTTCTTTAAGAGGAAGGAAACCATGACGTTCCGCGCCGTAATCTACAAATGCCGCTTCCAGACTTGGTTCAATTCGGGTGATTTTGCCTTTATAGATGTTGGCTTTTTTCTGTTCGTGTCCAGGACTTTCAATATCCAGATCGTACAGGCGCTGCCCATCTACAAGGGCGACACGCAACTCTTCTTGCTGAGTCGCGTTTATTAGCATTCTTTTCATCGTAACTTACTCATTATTCTTACATTGGTGACAGAGCTACGGGCATGGTGACGCTGACCGGGAGTGAACCGATGGCCTCGTGACTAAACGCTAAGTCGCCAACCTCACGGTTGTCGCTTGCTGAGAGGCGCAAAGTGTCGGTAGCCTGTATTTCATACGGAAATACAGCGCAATTATCGTGGGAACAAGCCTTGGAAAAGTTTCGCAAGCGTTGATTCCATTTTACCGGCCAGGCTGCAACCCGCAGCCCGCTAACTGCCTGAAAGTACAATACGTCTTACGCCATTGCTGCGTGGATGAACATTCAGGCAAAACTGGTAATTCCGCAAAATTCCTTGTTCTAACAAGTATCAACACGGAAAACCGCAACATTATTCCATTGCTAACCTTATTATAGCAAGATGACTTTTGCCTTTGATGCCTCGTTTCTGACAGTTTTTTAACTCACTTTTTCGCTGCATGTCGCAGAAAGCTGAAAAAGGGGAGTCAGGCGACTTAAAACCAGGCAGATTCTCAGTTAAGCACATAAAAATGAGTGGCGCTATGCGCGCACGCTATTTAGAATCGCCGACCATGAAAACTCAGACTCCTTCAGTACAAATCGTTGCCATTTCCGCCGATGAAGCCGGGCAGCGTATCGACAACTTTTTGCTCGCCCGGTTAAAAGGTGTGCCAAAAAGTATGATTTATCGCATTTTGCGAAAAGGCGAAGTGCGGGTGAATAAAAAACGCATTAAGCCGGAATATAAAATCCAGGATGGCGATGAAATTCGTATTCCGCCAGTCCGTGTTGCAGAACGTGAAGAAGAGGCTGTTTCGCCTCATCTGCAAAAAGTAGCCGCCCTGACAGATGCGATTCTGTATGAAGATGACCATATTCTGGTGCTGAATAAACCATCAGGTACTGCGGTGCACGGTGGTAGTGGCTTAAGTTTCGGTGTGATTGAAGGTTTACGTGCTCTGCGTCCTGAAGCGCGTTTCCTTGAGCTTGTGCATCGTCTGGACCGCGATACATCTGGCATCTTGCTGGTGGCGAAAAAACGTTCGGCTCTGCGTTCGTTGCATGAGCAATTGCGTGAAAAAGGCATGCAGAAGGATTATCTCGCACTGGTACGTGGCCAGTGGCAATCACACGTCAAAGCGGTGCAGGCACCTTTGCTTAAGAATATTTTGCAAAGCGGCGAGCGTATCGTGCGGGTGAATAGTGAAGGTAAACCTTCTGAAACACGTTTTAAAATAGAAGAGCGTTACGCTTTCGCAACACTGATGCGTTGTAGTCCGATTACAGGACGTACCCACCAGATTCGTGTGCACACACTGCATGCCGGGCACCCGATTGCCTTCGACGATCGTTACGGCGATCGTGAATTTGATAAACAACTAGCGGGAACAGGCCTGAATCGCTTGTTCTTGCACGCAGTGGCATTACGTTTCACCCATCCTAATACCGGTGAAATTATGCGTATAGAAGCGCCTCTGGATGAGAAGCTGAAACGTTGCCTTGCTGTGCTACGTAACGCGCGCTCATAAAATCAGTTGTCGTACGCCATCTATCAGAATGAGTGATAGATGGCGTTAATCTATGCTAACAGTGGGTTAACGCCTTCGTTGCGCAGCATCTCACATAAACTTATAAGCGGTAGCCCTACTAAGGTATTTGGGTCTTTACCTGAAAGCCGTTCGAATAATGTGATCCCCAAACCTTCGCTTTTAAAGCTCCCCGCACACTGCAATGGCTGTTCTTTACGGACGTAATTACATATTTCTTGCTCACTAAGGTGGCGAAAATGTACGTCAAACGGCTCGCAAATCACCTGTAAATTACCGGATGCGGAATTATAAAGTGCCAGGCCGGTGTAAAACGTAACAATGCTATTGCGGGCAATCAGCAATTGTTCGACGGCTTTTTCCTCGGTGTGGGGTTTGCCGACGATTTTACCCTCCAATACGCAGACCTGATCCGAGCCGATAATCATGTGATTCGGATACTCTTTGCTCAGTGCTTGCGCTTTGGCTTGCGCCAGACGCGTGACTAAGTGGCGGGCGTCTTCATCCGCTTCAGGCGTTTCATCTACCAGTGGAGCAGCGCAAATAAAGGGGATTGCTAGTTTTTCAAGTAACACTCGGCGATAGGGTGAAGTCGAGGCCAGAACAATTTGAGTCATATTTTGTCATTAATGATAGCGATTCGAGTAAAGGCATTTTAAACTGTGCCACCGCAATGTGTGCGAATAAATGGCAAAGGCGCTGTTTCGAGGCCTTTTTCTTTGACTCTATGACGTTACAAAGTTAATATGCGCGCCCTATGCAAAAAGTAAAATTACCCCTGACTCTCGATCCGGTTCGTACGGCTCAAAAACGCCTTGATTACCAGGGTGTTTACACCCCTATTCAGGTAGAGCGCGTCGCCGAGTTTGTAGTCAGTGTAGACAGTGATGTGGAATGCGATATGCGTTTTGCTATCGATAACCAACGCCTCGCGGTTATTACCGGTGATGCGAAGGTTTCGGTAACATTGGCATGTCAGCGTTGCGGAAAGCCGTTTGCTCATCAGGTCTACACACAGTATTGTTTTAGCCCGATCGTCAAAGACGAGCAGGCTGAAGCACTCCCGGAAGGATATGAACCAGTTCAGGTCAACGAATTTGGTGAAATCGATCTTCTGGCGTTGGTTGAAGATGAAATTATCCTCTCCTTGCCAGTGGTTCCGGTGCATGATTCTGAACACTGTGAAGTGTCCGAGGCGGACATGGTCTTTGGCAAACTGCCTGCAGAGGCGGAGAAACCAAACCCATTTGCCGTATTAGCCAGTTTAAAGCGTAAGTAATTGAGGAGTAAGGTCCATGGCCGTACAACAGAATAAACCAACCCGTTCCAAACGTGGCATGCGTCGTTCCCATGACGCGCTGACCACTGCCACCCTGTCCGTGGACAAAGTTTCTGGCGAAACTCATCTGCGTCACCACATCACCGCCGACGGTTACTACCGCGGCCGCAAGGTTATCGTTAAGTAATCTGACGATACCTTGAGACGTCTAACCCTTGCGTTAGATGCCATGGGTGGGGACTTCGGTCCTTCCGTGACAGTGCCTGCAGCATTGCAGGCACTGGACTCTAATTCCGAACTAAATCTTCTGCTAGTCGGCTGCCCCGACACCATCACACCATTACTTGCCAAAGCTGATTTTGAAAAACGTTCGCGTCTGCAAATTGTTGCCGCGGAATCGGTTATTGCCAGTGATGCCAGACCGTCGCAGGCGATCCGCAACAGCCGCGGATCTTCAATGCGAGTGGCACTTGAATTGGTGAAAGAAGGGCGAGCGGAAGCTTGCGTAAGCGCAGGAAACACCGGTGCGCTGATGGGGCTGGCAAAGCTGTTGCTAAAACCCATCGAAGGTATTGAGCGTCCCGCGTTGATGACGGTATTGCCTCATCAGCAAAAAGGTAAAACTGTCGTGCTGGATCTCGGTGCGAATGTAGATTGTGACAGTAATATGCTGGTGCAGTTTGCGATTATGGGTTCCGTCATGGCCGAAGAAGTGCTTGGCGTAGCGAATCCACGCGTTGCGCTGCTCAACATTGGTGAAGAAGAGACAAAAGGCCTCGACAGTATTCGCGATGCCTCTGCATTATTAAAAACAATGCCTGCTATCAACTATATTGGTTATCTTGAAGCCAACGAACTGTTAACCGGAAAAACGGATGTCCTTGTGTGTGATGGCTTTGTGGGTAATGTCACACTCAAGACGATGGAGGGGGTTGTCAGAATGTTCCTGTCGCTGCTGAAATCTCAGGGCGAAGGGAAAAAAAGGGCGTGGTGGCTGATTTTATTGAAGCGTTGGTTACAAAAGCATCTGACCAGGCGATTCAGTCACCTCAACCCCGACCAGTATAATGGCGCCTGTCTGTTAGGATTGCGCGGCACGGTGATTAAGAGTCACGGTGCTGCCAATCAGCGAGCGTTTGCCGTCGCGATTGAACAGGCAGTGCAGGCGGTGCGGCGGCAAGTTCCAACCCGGATTGCTGCCCGCCTGGAATCTGTATTACCTAAGAGTGACTGAGCGTACATGTATACGAAGATTATGGGTACGGGCAGCTTTCTGCCCGAACAAGTGCGGACTAACGCCGACCTGGAAAAAATGGTGGATACTTCGGACGAGTGGATTGTCACCCGTACAGGTATTCGTGAACGCCGTATTGCCGGTCCCGAAGAAACCGTAGCAACGATGGGCTTTGCAGCCGCTAATCGCGCGCTGGAAATGGCCGGTATCGACAAAGAACAAATTGGCCTGATTGTTGTAGCGACAACGTCATCCACCCACGCTTTCCCGAGCGCCGCCTGTCAGATTCAGTCCATGCTGGGTATTAAAGGCTGCCCGGCGTTTGACGTGGCCGCCGCGTGCGCAGGCTTTACCTATGCCCTGAGCATTGCCGATCAGTACGTGAAGTCCGGCGCGGTGAAACATGCGCTGGTGATTGGCGCGGACGTTCTGGCCCGCACCTGCGATCCAACCGATCGCGGCACGATCATTATTTTTGGCGACGGCGCAGGTGCCGTGGTGCTCGGTGCTTCTGAAGAGCAGGGCATCATTTCTACCCATCTGCATGCGGACGGGAGCTACGGCGATCTGTTAACGCTGCCGAATGCCGATCGCGTGCATCCAGAAAACTCGATTCACCTGACCATGGCTGGCAACGAAGTATTCAAAGTTGCAGTAACCGAGCTGGCTCACATTGTTGATGAGACGCTGGCGGCTAACAATCTTGACCGATCTGACCTTGACTGGTTGGTTCCGCACCAGGCGAACCTGCGTATCATCAGTGCCACGGCGAGAAAGCTTGGCATGTCGATGGATAACGTCGTGGTAACCCTCGACAGACACGGGAATACCTCCGCGGCCTCGGTGCCAGCAGCACTGGACGAAGCCGTCCGTGATGGACGTATTAAGCGTGGTCAGCTGGTACTGCTCGAAGCTTTCGGCGGCGGCTTTACCTGGGGTTCAGCACTGGTTCGTTTTTGATGATAGGGATGAGAAAATGACTCAATTCGCTTTTGTTTTCCCGGGACAGGGTTCCCAGACCGTTGGCATGCTGGCCGATTTAGCGGCGGAAAACCCGGCCGTGGAAGAAACCTTCCGTGAAGCTTCTGACGCGCTGGGCTATGACCTGTGGGCATTAACCCAGCAGGGTCCGGCAGAAGAATTAAACAAAACCTGGCAGACGCAGCCTGCATTGCTGGCCGCTTCGGTGGCGATTTACCGCGTGTGGCAGCAGAAGGGCGGCAAAACTCCGGCTCTGATGGCCGGTCACAGCCTCGGTGAATATTCTGCGCTGGTTTGCGCAGGCGTACTTAAATTTGCCGATGCAATTCGTCTGGTTGAGCTGCGCGGCAAACTGATGCAGGAAGCCGTGCCGGAAGGCACGGGCGCCATGTCGGCTATCATCGGTCTGGATGACGCCTCGATTGCTCAAGCCTGCGAAGAAGCGGCTCAGGGCCAGGTGGTTTCACCGGTAAACTTTAACTCGCCGGGCCAGGTGGTGATTGCGGGCAACAAAGAAGCGGTTGAGCGTGCAGGCGCAGCTTGTAAAGCTGCGGGTGCAAAACGTGCTCTTCCCTTGCCGGTAAGCGTACCTTCTCACTGCGCTTTAATGAAACCTGCGGCCGATAAGCTTGCCCTGGCGCTGGAAGGCATCGCATTCAACGCGCCAACCGTCCCGGTTGTGAATAACGTTGATGTGCAGTGCGAAACCACGCCTGAAGCCATTCGCAGCGCGTTGGTGCGCCAGCTTTACAGTCCGGTGCAGTGGACTAAGTCCGTAGAATTTATGGCAGCGCAGGGCGTGTCCCAGCTGCTGGAAGTGGGTCCTGGTAAAGTCCTGACCGGGCTGACCAAACGTATTGTTGACACTCTGACGGCATCGGCCATCAACGAGCCTGCCACGCTGTCAGCGGCGCTTGAACAATAAAACGAGGAAAACCATGAGTTTTGAAGGAAAAGTTGCGCTGGTAACCGGCGCTAGCCGTGGTATCGGCCGTGCCATCGCGGAGACCCTTGTGGCTCGCGGTGCAAAAGTTATTGGGACAGCGACCAGCGAAAGCGGTGCGCAGGCTATCAGCGACTATTTAGGCGCTAACGGCAAAGGTTTTATGCTGAATGTGACCGATCCTGCTTCTATCGAAGCCGTTTTAGGAAATATTCGCGCAGAGTTTGGCGAAGTGGATATTCTGGTTAATAATGCCGGTATCACTCGTGATAACCTGTTAATGCGCATGAAAGATGACGAGTGGAACGATATCATCGAAACCAACTTGTCATCAGTATTCCGTCTGTCAAAAGCGGTAATGCGCGCTATGATGAAAAAGCGTCATGGTCGTATTATCACTATCGGTTCTGTGGTTGGTACCATGGGAAATGCTGGTCAGGCTAACTACGCTGCGGCGAAAGCAGGCCTGATTGGTTTCAGTAAATCGCTGGCGCGCGAAGTTGCGTCCCGCGGTATTACGGTAAACGTTGTTGCTCCGGGTTTTATTGAAACGGACATGACGCGTGCGCTCTCTGACGATCAGCGTGCGGGTATTCTGGCGCAGGTTCCAGCGGGTCGCTTAGGTGACGCAAAAGAAATCGCCAGCGCTGTAGCATTTTTAGCCTCTGACGAGGCCGGGTACATCTCTGGTGAGACCCTGCACGTCAATGGCGGAATGTACATGGTTTAACCACGATTAAAATTATTTGCGTTATTTGGGCGAATGCCCGCAAAATAGCGTAAAATCGTGGTACAACCTGCCGGGATTTAGTTGCATCTTTTTCAACATTTTATACACTACGAAAACCATCGCGAAAGCGAGTTTTGATAGGAAATTTAAGAGTATGAGCACTATCGAAGAACGCGTTAAGAAAATCATTGGCGAACAACTGGGCGTTAAGCAAGAAGAAGTAGTGAACACCGCTTCCTTCGTTGAGGACCTGGGCGCTGATTCTCTTGACACCGTTGAGCTGGTAATGGCTCTGGAAGAAGAGTTTGATACTGAGATTCCGGACGAAGAAGCTGAGAAAATCACTACCGTTCAGGCTGCCATTGATTATATCAACGGCCACCAGGCGTAAGTGAACATCTCCAGGCGGTCATTCGACCGCCTGAGTTTTATCTGAATAGTCCCACAAGTCTTATTTTTTCCCTCCCTGGAGGACAAACGTGTCTAAGCGTCGTGTAGTTGTGACCGGACTGGGCATGTTGTCTCCTGTCGGCAATACCGTAGAGTCTACCTGGAGTGCTCTCCTTGCCGGTCAGAGTGGCATCAGCCCGATCGACCATTTCGATACTACCGCCTATGCAACGAAATTTGCTGGCTTAGTAAAGGATTTTAACTGTGATGACATTATCTCGCGCAAAGAACAGCGCAAGATGGATGCCTTCATTCAATATGGAGTTGTAGCTGGCTGCCAGGCCATGCTGGATTCTGGTCTGGAAATTACGGACGAGAACGCTCACCGTATCGGCGCCGCAGTCGGTTCCGGAATCGGCGGTTTAGGCCTTATCGAAGAGAACCATACTTCTCTGGTTAACGGTGGCCCGCGCAAAATCAGCCCGTTCTTCGTACCGTCCACCATTGTTAACATGATCTCAGGCCACCTGACGATTATGTACGGCATGAAAGGCCCGAGCATCGCTATCTCCACGGCTTGCACCACTGGCGTGCATAACATCGGTCAGGCCGCGCGTATTATCGCCTATAACGATGCTGACGCTATGTTAGCCGGTGGGGCAGAGAAAGGCAGTACGCCGCTGGGTATCGGTGGTTTTGGTGCAGCGCGTGCGCTCTCCACCCGCAACGATAATCCGCAGGCTGCCAGCCGCCCGTGGGATAAAGACCGCGACGGTTTCGTGCTGGGTGACGGTGCCGGTGTGATCATGCTCGAAGAGTACGAACACGCGAAAAAACGTGGTGCCAAAATCTACGCTGAAGTCGTTGGTTTTGGGATGAGCAGCGATGCTTACCACATGACTTCTCCACCGGAAAACGGTGCAGGAGCGGCTCTGGCGATGGAAAACGCCCTGCGTGATGCAGGCTTGACCCCAGGACAAATTGGCTATATCAACGCGCACGGCACTTCCACGCCGGCCGGTGATAAAGCCGAAACTCAGGCGGTGAAAACCATTTTTGGTGCTGATGCAAGCCGCGTAATGGTGAGCTCGACCAAATCTATGACCGGTCATCTGTTAGGCGCTGCAGGGGCAGTAGAGTCCATCTACTCCATCCTGGCGCTGCGCGATCAGGCCGTGCCGCCAACCATCAACCTCGACAACCCTGACGTTGGCTGCGATCTGGACTTTGTGCCACATACCGCACGCCAGGTTTCAGGTCTGGAATACACGCTGTGTAACTCCTTCGGATTTGGTGGTACCAACGGTTCTTTGATCTTTAAAAAGGTCTAAAACCGTCGACAGACCGGGTTCGCCTGCGGACCCGGTTTGTTTCCCCGGCAGTGCTTCAGATTTCCCCCCTTGCTGCTTTTTCCCCGCGCTGGCACTCTTATCGCCTCGGATATTGAGGAGCAGTTATGTACCTAATCAACGGGCAGTGGCAGACGACGCTGGCGGTAAACGATCGAGCGGTTCAGTTTGGTGATGGATGTTTCACCACCGCGGCGATTCTCAATGGCGGCGTTAAATTTATCGCCCGGCATATTCGCCGTTTGCAGCTGGCCTGCGAAACGCTGCAAATCCCTTTTAGCGAATGGCAACTGCTTGAAGATGAATGCAGGCAGCTAGCCGCAGGTGAAAAGCGCGCTGTCCTTAAAGTCATTATCAGCCGGGGTAGCGGCGGCAGAGGCTACAGCGCAGCAAACTGCCGTCAGCCGACACGCATAATCAGTCTTTCTCCTTATCCCACATTTTATGACGACTGGAAAACCCACGGGGTTGCCCTTGCGCTGAGCCCGGTTTGCCTCGGAGTTAATCCGCATCTGGCGGGCATTAAACACCTCAATCGCCTTGAACAGGTCCTCATCCGTACGCATCTTGAACAGACGTCAGCCCAGGAGGCGCTGGTTCTTGACAGCGACGGGTGGCTTACGGAATGCTGTGCGGCTAATTTATTCTGGCGCAGAGGGGGAAGCGTGTTTACCCCGTATGTCGATCGGGCGGGCGTCAACGGCACCATGCGGCAGCATATTCTGGCCTGCCTTGCCGATGCGGGCTGGCAGGTTCAGGAGGTGCGGGAGAGGGTAGATACTCTCGAAAGTGCTGATGAGATCGTTATCTGCAACGCCCTGATGCCGGTGGTGCCGGTCAGGCAGGCAGAAGCCTGGCATTACGATTCGCGCGTGCTTTATCAATTTTTAGCGCCACTTTGTGAGTAAAAGATTACCGATGAAAAAGATACTGGGTTTCTTTGTGCTGTTAGCGATTATTCTGGGCATTGCCGCAGGCGTGGGCATGTGGAAGGTTCGCCAGCTGGCGAATACGCCACTGCCGATCAAAGAAGAAACAATCTTCACCCTGAAGGCCGGCACGGGCCGCCTGGCGCTGGGTAAACAGCTTTATGAAGAGAAGCTCATTTCCCGCCCGCGCGTCTTCCAGTGGCTGCTGAAGGTCAAACCTGAGCTGGCGAATTTCAAGGCGGGCACCTATCGTTTTACCCCGCAAATGACCGTTCGCGAGATGCTAAAACTGCTCGCCAGCGGCAAAGAAGCGCAGTTCCCCATTCGTTTTGTCGAAGGTATGCGCCTGAGCGACTGGCTACAGCAGCTGCGCGAAGCGCCCTGGATCAAACATACGCTTAAGGATGACAGCTACGCCACCGTGGCCGAAGTGCTGAAGCTTGAGCATCCGGACTGGGCAGAGGGCTGGTTTTTCCCGGATACCTGGCTCTACACCGCTAACACCACCGACGTCACGCTGCTAAAGCGCGCCCACGAGCGCATGAAAAAAGCCGTGCAGGAAGCGTGGGACGGCAAAGCAGAAGGCCTGCCTTACAAAACGCAAAATGACCTCGTTACCATGGCGTCTATCGTGGAGAAAGAAACGGCCGTGGCGAGCGAACGCGATCGCGTTTCTTCGGTGTTTATCAACCGTCTGCGAATGGGCATGCGTTTACAAACGGATCCGACGGTGATTTACGGTATGGGTGACAACTATAATGGTAAGCTGTCGCGCAAAGATCTCGAAACGCCAACGCCTTACAATACATACGTGATAAGCGGCATGCCGCCTGGGCCAATCGCTATCCCTTCTGCCGCATCATTAAACGCGGCGGCACATCCGGCAAAAACGCCTTATCTCTATTTTGTGGCCGACGGCAAAGGCGGGCACACCTTTAACACCAACCTTGCCAGCCACAATCAGGCGGTGCAGGTGTATATCAAAACGCTGAAGGACAAGAATGGCCAGTAAATTTATCGTCATCGAAGGGCTCGAAGGAGCAGGGAAGACCAACGCGCATAACGTGGTGGTTGCGACTTTAAAAGAGCTCGGCGTGAGCGATTTAGTCTTTACCCGCGAACCTGGCGGCACCCCCCTGGCCGAAAGGCTGCGTGAACTGACGCTGAACAACAAAGGCATTGGTGATGAAGTTGTCACCGACAAAGCTGAAGTGCTGATGTTTTATGCCGCGCGGGTACAGCTGGTTGAAACGGTCATCAAACCGGCGCTGTCCCGCGGTGCCTGGGTGATTGGCGATCGCCACGATCTCTCCACTCAGGCCTATCAGGGCGGTGGTCGGTGCATCGACCAGAACCTGCTGATGGCGCTGCGGAACACCGTGCTGGGCGACTTCTATCCTGACCTGACTATTTATCTCGACGTGACGCCGGAAGTCGGTCTGACCCGCGCCCGCGCCCGCGGCGAGCTGGACAGAATTGAACAGGAATCTATCGACTTCTTTAACCGCACCCGCGCCCGCTATCTGGAGCTTGCCGCGGCTGACAGCCGTATTCGCACGATTGATGCGACTCAATCGCTGGACGAAGTCTCCGCCGCCGTTCGCCGCGCGGTTATCGACTGGGCTAAAGGAATTATCTGATGAAATGGTATCCATGGCTGCGCGGGCCGTTTGAGCAAATCCTCGGCCAGTACCAGGCCGGGCGCGGGCACCATGCGTTACTGCTTCATGCGCTGGCAGGCATGGGGGACGAGGCGCTGATTTACGCCCTCAGCCGCTGGCTGATGTGCCAGCAGCCGCAGGGCAGTAAAAGCTGCGGCCAGTGCCGTAGCTGCCAGCTGATGCAGGCAGGCACGCATCCGGATAGCTACGTTATTGAACCTGAAAAGGGCAAAAGTAGCCTTGGCATCGACGGCATCCGGGACGTGACCGAAAAGCTCTACGGCCACGCTCAGCAGGGCGGGGCGAAGATCGTCTGGCTTAAGGATGCAGGATTACTCACGGAGGCGGCGGCGAATGCCCTGCTCAAAACGCTTGAGGAACCGCCCGCGAATACCTGGTTCTTCCTCGGCTCTCGGGAACCTGCGCGATTACCCGCCACGCTGCGCAGCCGCTGTCTGTACTGGTATTTAGCTCCGCCGGAGGAATCTTTCGCCCTGGCCTGGCTTGCTCGCGAAAGCACTTTCGACAGCGCCCAGCAGCGCGCCGCTCTGCGTCTAAGCTCAGGCGCACCGGCCGCCGCGCTCGAGCTGTTACAGCCGGGAAACTGGAAGCATCGTCAGGCGCTGTGCGAAAAACTTGCCCAGGCGTGCGCCTCAAAAGAGAGGCTTTCCCTGCTCTCCGTGCTGAATCACGATGAGGCGGTGCGGCGCATTCACTGGCTCAGTTCCTTATTGCTGGACGCGCTGAAATGGCAGCAGGGGGCAGGTCAGTGGCTAACCAACGATGATATGCATCCGCTGGTGGCTTCGCTTGCTAACAGCGCCTCGCCCGCCGTGCTGCAGGCTATTTTGTCTGGCTGGTTCACCTGTCGCGAATCGCTGCTCACGGTTGTTGGCGTGAACCGCGAACTGCTGATCGCTGAACAGCTGCTCACCTGGGAGCGACTCATGCAACCCGGTGCTATCCTTCCTTCTCCACATCTTTAAGAGTGTTTGTATGTTTCTCGTTGACTCACACTGCCATCTCGATGGCCTGGATTACCAGTCTCTGCATAAAAACGTCGATGACGTTCTCGAAAAGGCCGCCGCCCGTGACGTAAAGTTCTGCCTGGCCGTTGCCACCACGCTTGCAGGCTACCGCGGCATGCGTGAGCTGGTTGGCGAGCGCGATAACGTGGCGTTTTCCTGCGGCGTACATCCGCTTAATCAGGATCAGGACTATGACGTTGAGGCGCTGCGCAGCATGGCCGCCGAGCCGGGCGTCGTTGCGCTGGGTGAAACCGGGCTGGATTATTTCTACACGCCGGAAACGAAGCCGCGCCAGCAGGAATCTTTCCGCAACCATATTCGTATTGGCCGCGAGCTCAACAAGCCGGTCATCGTTCACACTCGCGACGCGCGCGCCGATACGCTGGCGATCCTGCACGAAGAGAAAGTGACAGAATGCGGTGGGGTACTACACTGTTTTACAGAAGATCGGCAAACGGCCGCTAAGCTTCTGGATATGGGCTTCTATATTTCATTTTCCGGGATTGTGACCTTCCGCAACGCCGAGCAGCTTCGGGATGCCGCGCGCTTTGTGCCGCTGGATCGCATTCTGGTGGAAACGGACTCACCGTATCTGGCACCTGTTCCGCATCGGGGTAAAGAGAACCAGCCGGCCATGACGCGCGATGTCGCGGAATACATGGCGGTGCTGAAGGGAGTATCTCTGGAAGAACTGGCCATTGCGACCACCAAAAACTTTGCCGAACTCTTCCATATCTCCCCGTCACGCCTGTCATCTTCCTGATGTTTTTCAGTTATTTTATTGCTCGTAATTAATCTGGGAAGCGAGTAAAGTGCTCCGCCTCAAAAAGGGCGGAGTTTCGTCATTTTGAAACATTTAGAAATCGGTATTGTAAATTAGTGAAAGTTTTCCAGGCGACTCTCTGAGAAACGTGATAGCCGTCAAACAAAGTTTTCTCTATTTATTTTACTCTGCGTAATAAATAAAGGGGCGCTTAGATGCCCTGTATCGGGACCGGTTCTCCCCCCGTTCCCACGCGCATAATGCGTAAAAAAAGCACAAATACTCAGGAGCACTCTCAATTATGTTTAAGAATGCATTTGCTAACCTGCAAAAGGTGGGTAAATCGCTGATGTTGCCAGTATCCGTACTGCCTATCGCAGGTATCCTGCTGGGCGTTGGTTCTGCAAACTTCAGCTGGCTGCCGGCAGTCGTCTCTCACGTGATGGCGGAAGCGGGCGGTTCAGTCTTCGCCAACATGCCGCTTATCTTCGCGATCGGTGTGGCGCTGGGCTTCACCAATAACGACGGCGTTTCCGCGCTGGCCGCTGTGGTTGCCTACGGTATTATGGTGAAAACCATGGCCGTCGTTGCGCCTCTGGTTCTGCATTTACCCGCTGAAGAAATTGCAGCCAAGCACCTTGCCGATACCGGCGTGCTGGGCGGTATTATCTCCGGTGCGATCGCAGCTTACATGTTCAACCGTTTCTACCGCATCAAGCTGCCTGAGTATCTGGGCTTCTTCGCCGGGAAACGTTTCGTGCCGATCATCTCCGGTCTGGCTGCGATCTTCATGGGCGTCGTGCTGTCCTTCATCTGGCCACCAATCGGTACGGCTATCCAGACCTTCTCTCAGTGGGCTGCTTACCAGAACCCGGTTGTGGCGTTCGGTATCTACGGCTTCGTAGAGCGCTGCCTGGTGCCGTTCGGCCTGCACCACATCTGGAACGTTCCTTTCCAGATGCAGATTGGTGAATACACCAACGCTGCGGGTCAGGTGTTCCACGGCGATATCCCTCGTTACATGGCAGGCGACCCAACCGCGGGCAAACTGTCCGGTGGCTTCCTGTTCAAAATGTACGGTCTGCCGGCTGCGGCTATCGCAATCTGGCACTCGGCTAAGCCTGAGAACCGCGCAAAAGTCGGCGGCATCATGATCTCCGCCGCGCTGACCTCGTTCCTGACCGGTATCACCGAGCCAATCGAATTCTCCTTCATGTTCGTGGCACCCATCCTGTACATCATCCACGCGGTGCTGGCAGGCCTGGCGTTCCCAATCTGTATCCTGTTGGGTATGCGTGACGGGACTTCCTTCTCTCACGGTCTGATTGACTTCATCGTGCTGAGCGGAAACAGCAGCAAACTGTGGCTGTTCCCAATCGTTGGTCTGTGCTACGCGGCAATTTACTACACCGTGTTCCGCGTGCTGATCAAAGCGCTGGACCTGAAAACGCCGGGTCGTGAAGATGCTACGGCGGAAACGTCTACTACCTCTACCAGCGAAATGGCACCGGCTCTGGTCAGCGCCTTCGGCGGTAAAGAAAACATCACCAACCTCGACGCCTGTATCACTCGTCTGCGCGTCAGCGTAGCCGACGTATCTAAAGTCGACCAGGCTGGCCTGAAGAAATTAGGTGCAGCGGGTGTGGTTGTGGCTGGTTCAGGCGTTCAGGCTATCTTCGGGACGAAGTCCGATAACCTGAAAACTGAAATGGATGAGTGGATCCGTAACAGCTAAGTCGTGATGTGGGGAGACTAAGGGAGGCCAGCGGCCTCCCTTTTTTACATCAGCAGGTCATCAGAATGAATAACTTGCGGTGACCGAGAAATTGCGAGGCGCACCGTAAACAATGCCGCGGCTGTCAACGTTGGTGTCGTAGGACTTATCGAACAGGTTATCCACGTTGGCCTGCAAGGAAAATGCCTTCGTCACGCGATAGCGGGCAAATAAATCAACCAGCGCGAAGCTGCCCTGTTCGGAACGCAGGGTGCCAGAGGGGACGGCAACGTCAGACCAGACCTTGTTCTGCCAGTTGACGCCGCCGCCGACGGTCAGGTCCTGGAGCATCGGCAGGCGATAGCGGGTAAACATCTTCACGCTGGTGCGCGGCAGATTTGGGTTGACCGCGTTGCCTTCGCTGTCTTCAGCCACGTAGCGAGTTGCCCCAACGGTCATCTGCCAGTTGTCGGTCAGCGCGCCGTTAATCTCAAACTCAACGCCTTTACTCACCGTACCGTCAGCTTCCACATAGGCCGTTTCGCCGCTGGTGCCGGGAATCACTTCGCCGGTGGACTGCGCCAGGTGGTCCTGCTCAATGCGGAAGATGGCCGCAGAGGCGGTCAGACGTCCGTTCATCCAGTCGCCCTTCAGGCCCGCTTCGTAGTTATTACCGGTGATCGGCGACAGATATTTTTTCTGCGTATCGCGTTCGGTCTGCGGTTTGAAGACCGAGGTGTAGCTGGCGTAGGTGGACCAGGTCTCGTTGAGATCGAAAATAATGCCCACGTAAGGCGAAGTGTTATTTTTCTCAAGCTGCTGGTTCAGCGTATCCAGATTGTACTTCGTATAGCGCGCCCCGAGGATCGCGTGCAGCGGGTCGGCCAGAGAAATCCGCGTCGCCATATAAGCCGATTTCTGGTGGACGGTATCTTTTTGCGCAAGGCTTAGCGGCGACCAGTTGGTTTCCGGGAAGCTGCCGTCATAGCTGCCGTAATTCCCCAGCTCGGTATCGCCAATGTTGGCCCACGAACTGTAATAGGTATTGTTCTGCCGGGTATAGCTGGTCCCGATCATCAGCTCATGCTGACGGCCAAAGAGGTCGTAGGAGCCGTTGGCGAAGGTATCCAGCGCGTTGACTTTGCGCTTGCCGGTGTTATAGCCGGTGCCGCCCACGTACGGGTAAGACGGGCCGTAAGGGCTGACCAGCAGGCCGCTGGACTTATCGACCAGGCCATCGAGATAAAGCTGCTTGCTGTCCAGCGTCATTTCAGTATGCGTGGCGTTCACGGTGAGCTGCCAGTCGTTGCCAAGCTGCTGCCTGAGCGTCATAAAGGTGCGCTGAGATTCTTTATCGTTGTAGGCCCAGTCCGGCGCGGTGCTGTAGCTGCGGTCAGGGCTGGTTTTGCTGCCGTCGGTGTACCAGCGAGGAATGCCGCCCCACGTCGGGCCGTTGACGTTAGTCTGCTGATAGTCGTAGCCCACGGAAAAAGCGGTGGCCTCGGTCAGATCAACGTCCAGCATGCCGGAGAAGAACTTCTTCTTTTGATTGTAGCGGTCCAGCCAGCTGTCGTTGTCCTGATAGCCCGCCACTATGCGGCCGCGGATTTTTCCTGAGTCAATCAGCGGGGTTGACAGGTCGGCCACGTAACGCTGCTTATTCCAGCTGCCGTATTCTGCCGAAACGTTTGTGGTGAACTCTTTGCTGTCCGCGTGCTTGCGCACCATATTGATCGCGGCGGAAGGGTTGCCGGAGCCGGTGGTCAGCCCGTTTGCGCCGCGCACAACTTCAATGCGCTCGTAAAGCGCGGTATCGGAAAGCGCATCGCCCAGGTTCCAGCGGGATTCGAACAGCGTCGGGATACCGTCGACCATGTAATTATCAATGGCAAAGCCGCGCGCGTAGTAGGTGGCGCGGTCAGAATCGGCAAAGCTCTCGCTGATGCCCACGGTATTTTTCAGCACGTCGCCCAGCGAATCCAGCTTCTGATCCTGCATGCGCTGTTCGCTGATGATGCTTACGGACTGAGGAATATCGCGCGGCACCAGCGTCATTTTGGTCCCGGCGGCAGTGGCTTTTACGCTGTAATCTTCATTGGCGGTATCCGCAGCGGCGCCGTCAGCGCTGGTCTCGACAACCAGAGTATCTTCGCCCTTCGCCGTTTCGGCAAAGCTTGCTGAAGGCAGTAAAGCGCAAGCGACGCAGGAAGCCAGCATGGAAACCTTACCCACAGGCGCTCGTTTCCCATCCCTGAAATGCATGGATAGAGACATCTTAAACCCTTAATAAACGTTGGATGTTGTGCCCCGGAGCCAAACATATCCGCGCGCCGGGTGCATTGTTGTTGGCTTGCATAAAATGCGCATGAAAATGCAAATGAGAAATATACGCATTCATTGATTGGCTGTAAATATATGTTACATCGGCGATTGAAATATCGTTTTACCTGCGTAAACCGTGGGGATGAACTGGGTGGACAAACATGCAGCGGCGAGGCGCGGAGCAGGCAAAGAAATCATCGGTTAAGGTTGAAAGAGTATTGGTAAGTCGCTCATACTCTTACGCTATACCAACAATGAGTGAAAAAAGGTAAACGTCATGGCCGAAGAAACCATTTTCAGTAAAATCATTCGCCGCGAAATTCCGGCAGATATCGTTTATCAGGACGAGCTGGTCACCGCCTTCCGCGATATTTCACCTCAGGCTCCTACGCACATTCTTATCATTCCGAACATCCTGATCCCCACCGTCAACGACGTCACCAGCGAGCATGAGCTGGCGCTGGGCCGCATGCTGACCGTGGCGGCAAAGATTGCAGAACAGGAAGGCATTGCGGAAGATGGCTATCGCTTAATTATGAACTGCAATCGCCACGGCGGGCAGGAAGTTTACCATATCCACATGCATCTGCTGGGCGGCAGGGTGCTTGGACCTATGCTTGCCCATAAGGGATAAATGATGAAAAAGAACCCGCTCTTATTGCTGCTGGCGGTGGTGCTGATGGCGGGGTGTGGTTCACGTCCTGCGATACCGGTGAGCGATCGGCAGACGCTGGTGATGGAGGCTTCGGTATTGGCGTCCGGTATCAGCGCTGAAAAACCTGATATCTCCTCCAGAGAGGGGGCCACCGTCTCGCAGTCAACGCTCTATAATGAACGCAGCGTGCCGGTCACCGTCAACTATCGTTTCTACTGGTACGACGTTAAAGGGCTGGAGATTCATCCGCTCGAAAAACCACGTTCCGTCACCATACCGGCGCAGACTTCCGTAACTGTTTCCTCCACGGCCAGTTACCCGGACGCGCGTAAAGTGCGTCTTTATCTCTCTTTATAAGGGGTGAATTTTGATCAAGGGAATCCATCGATATCTGGTCGTTATCGCCGCGGCGATGATACTTTCTGGCTGTATTAAAGGCGGTGGCGAACAGCCTGCGCCCGTTGAAGAAGTGAAGCCGGGCGCGACACAGCCTGCACAGCCGGAGCCCACCGTGCCTTCCGTTCCCACGGTGCCGACGCAGCCTGGCCCAATAACCCAGCCGGAGCCAACCATTCCGGCCACGCCGAAGGTGCGCACCTACGACTGGGGCAGCGCAATGCAGCCGATGGTCGGCAAGATGCTGCAGGCCGATGGCGTAACGCCGGGCGGGGTGCTGCTGGTGGATCGCGTCAATAACCGCACCAACGGTTCGCTTGATACCAATAAAGCGACGGCCGCGTTAGTCGGGGCGCTGTCTAACAACGGTAAATTTACCCTTGTTTCCGAGCAGCAGCTTTCCATGGCTAAGCAGGAACTGGGCCTTTCACCGCAGGACAGCCTCGGCTCGCGCAGCAAAGCGATTGGTATCGCCCGCAAAGTCGGCGCGCAGTACGTGCTTTATAGCAACGCCAGCGGCAACGTGCATTCTCCGGCGGTGAAAATGCAGCTGATGCTGGTGCAAACCGGTGAAATCATCTGGTCGGGCAGCGGTGCAGTACAGCAAACCCAGTAAGGCTTCACTTCAGGCAGCGATTGCCCATCAACTTCCGGCGGCTCAGGCCGCCGGTTGCTTTTCTGCGCTGGAAGGGCTGAGCGGCGGCAGCCTGCATTTTAAGGTGGGGCAGCGGGATTTGGTGGCCCGCTGTCAGCCTGAATCACCGATGCCGGGTGTTTCACTGCGTCGCCAGTACCGGGCCTTGAAAATGCTGCCTGCGGGAATCGGGCCAGAACCTGTCTGTCTGGCGGAAGGCTGGCTGATTGTCGAATGGCTTGCCGGCGAGGTGAGGGCTGAGATGCCTTCCTCGCAGGCGCTAAGCGCTTTGCTTTACCGCTTACATCGTCAGCCGCTGTTTGGCTGGCGCATCACCCTACTGCCGCTGCTTGAGTATTACTGGCAGCAGGCTTCCCCGGCGCGGCACAGTCTGCTGTGGTTACGCTTGTTAAAAAGCATGCGCCGGCGGGGCGAACCTAAGCCGCTGCGCCTTGCGCCGCTGCATATGGACGTTCATCCCGGCAATCTGGTACATCAGCAGGCAGGGCTCCGGCTGATCGACTGGGAATACGCGGGCGACGGCGATATTGCGCTGGAGCTGGCCGCCGTCGCTGTGGCAGACGAGCAGGGTGGCGATGAGCTTTTGCGGCGCTACGCGCGCTTTGGCAAAATTGAGGCTAAAACCCTGCGCGCCCAGGTCACCCGCTGGCGGCCATGGGTTATGATGCTGATGGCTTCGTGGTACGAATGCCGCTGGCAGCAAACGCAGGACAAACAATTTATCACGCTGGCAGACGAGGCCTGGAGCCTGCTGCGAGCGAAGAACCAATAAAGAGAGGTAGATGTGGGCCCGGTAATGTTGGATGTGGCAGGCTTTGAGCTGGATGCCGAAGAGCGCGAAATTCTACAGCACCCGCTGGTCGGCGGGCTGATTCTGTTTACCCGCAACTATCACGATCCTGAGCAGCTGCGCGAGCTGGTTCGCCAGATCCGCGAAGCCTCGCGCAACCGGCTGGTGGTGGCGGTCGATCAGGAAGGCGGGCGCGTGCAGCGTTTCCGCGACGGTTTTACCAGCCTGCCTGCCGCCCAGTCTTTTGCCGCGCTGCACGGACTTGAAAAAGGCGGCGAGCTGGCGCAGGACGCGGGATGGCTGATGGCCTGCGAAATGATTGCGATGGATATCGATATTAGCTTTGCGCCGGTGCTGGACGTGGGCCACATCAGCGCCGCGATTGGCGAGCGTTCTTACCATGAAGATCCCACCAAAGCGCTGGAGATGGCGACTCGCTTTATCGACGGTATGCATTCAGCGGGTATGAAAACCACCGGCAAGCATTTCCCAGGACACGGTGCGGTCACCGCAGATTCTCACAAAGAGACGCCGAGGGACGATCGTGAGGAAGCCGTTATCCGCCAGCACGACATGCAAATCTTCCGTACGCTGATCGCCGATAACAAGCTTGATGCCATCATGCCTGCGCACGTGATTTATACCAATGTCGATCCGCGTCCGGCCAGCGGTTCCCCGCACTGGCTAAAAACGGTTCTGCGCGGCGAGCTGGGCTTTGAGGGCGTGATTTTCTCGGACGACCTGTCCATGGAAGGCGCGGCGATTATGGGCAGCTACGCCGAACGCGGGCAGGCATCGCTGGACGCGGGTTGCGATATGATCCTCGTCTGCAATAATCGTAAGGGG
The DNA here is from genome assembly GCA_036502985.1 of Buttiauxella sp. Taxonomy (GTDB): domain Bacteria; phylum Pseudomonadota; class Gammaproteobacteria; order Enterobacterales; family Enterobacteriaceae; genus Buttiauxella. Next base: position 2,597 of record DASXXQ010000178.1, on the reverse strand, counting down.
GCCGTGAGCGTGCTGGATAACCTGTCTCCGGTCAAAGCAGACCGTGTTACCGGTTTGTATCATAAAGGTTCATTTACCCGCCAGGAACTGATGGCTTCCGCGCGCTGGAAGCAGGTCAGTCAGCAGCTTGAAGCGCTGCACGAACAGTGGCTGGCCCACAAGGCGGGTCTTTAATCCCTTCGGCCGCAGGGCCGGTATTCGCGTGGTGAGGATGCAATGATTATCTATTTACACGGTTTTGACTCAAACAGTCCCGGGAACCATGAAAAGGTGCTGCAGCTTCAGTTTATCGACCCGGACGTGCGGCTCATCAGCTACAGCACCCGGCACCCGAAGCACGACATGCAGCATTTGCTGAAAGAGGTCGACAAAATGCAGCAGCTGAGCGACGACGAACGCCCGCTGATTTGCGGCGTGGGGCTGGGCGGATTCTGGGCCGAGCGCATCGGTTTCCTGTGCGACATGCGGCAGGTCATCTTTAACCCTAACCTGTTCCCACAGGAAAATATGGAAGGGAAGATTGATCGCCCGGAAGAGTACACCGACATTACCACCAAGTGCGTGCAGAACTTCCGCGAGAAAAACCGCGATCGCTGCCTGGCTATCCTTTCCCGCCGCGACGAAGCGCTGGATAACAAGCGGACGGCCGAGACGCTACACCCTTTCTATGAGATTGTCTGGGACGAAGAGCAAACCCATAAATTTAAAAACATTTCTCCGCATCTACAGCGAATGAAAGCCTTCAAAACCTTGGGCTAACATTCCGGCAACATCCTGCGTAAAAATCACGGGTCAGCTTATGCTGGCCCGTTTTGCTTATCTTTTCGGCATAAAAATTGATGTATATCAATTTTGGTATGACCAATGCACCGTTCATGTTATTCTTTGGTCACATTCATGAAAGTGAACACGCAACTTGTTGTTAATTAAACGTTATTTTAATAACTTTTAATTAACAATTGGTTAATATTTTAGGGGGTCACTTTGACTACGCCATTAAAAAAAATTGTCATTGTAGGTGGTGGTGCCGGCGGACTTGAACTGGCTACGCAGCTGGGGAGAAAACTGGGCCGCGGCAAAAAAGCTAAAATCACGCTGGTAGACAGAAACCACAGCCATCTGTGGAAACCGCTGCTGCACGAAGTGGCTACCGGGTCGCTGGATGAAGGCGTTGATGCGCTGAGCTATCTGGCCCACGCGCGCAATCATCACTTCCAGTTCCAGCTGGGTTCCGTGATGGACATCAACCGCGAAGCAAAAACGCTGACCCTTGCTGAACTGCGCGATGAAAAAGGTGAGCTGCTGGTGCCGGAGCGCAAAATCCCGTACGACACGCTGGTGATGGCGCTGGGCAGCACCTCCAACGACTTCAACACCCCGGGCGTCAAAGAAAACTGCATCTTCCTCGACAACCCGCACCAGGCGCGCCGTTTCCATTCGGAAATGCTGAACCTTTTCCTGAAATACTCCGCCAACCTGGGCGCCAGCGGCAAAGTAAATATTGCCATCGTGGGCGGCGGGGCGACGGGCGTGGAGCTTTCCGCTGAGCTGCATAACGCGGTGAAACAGCTGCACAGCTACGGCTATAAAGGCCTGACCAACGAAGCGCTGAACGTCACGCTGGTCGAAGCGGGCGAACGTATTTTGCCTGCGCTGCCGCCGCGTATTTCCGCCGCGGCGCACAGCGAGCTGACCAAGCTCGGCGTCCGCGTCTTAACACAGACCATGGTCACTTCCGCGGATGCAGGCGGCCTGAACACCAAAGACGGTGAATACATCGCGGCCGATCTGATGGTCTGGGCGGCGGGCATTAAAGCCCCGGACTTCATGAAGGATATCGGCGGCCTTGAAACCAACCGCATCAATCAGCTGGTGACCGAGCCGACGCTGCAAACCACGCGCGACCCCGATATCTATGCCATTGGCGACTGCGCTTCCTGCGCTCGTCCGGAAGGTGGTTTTGTGCCTCCGCGCGCGCAGGCCGCGCACCAGATGGCTTCGCTGGTGCTGAAAAACATCATTGCCCAGAGCAAAGGCCAGCCGCTGAAATCTTACGTTTATAAAGATCACGGCTCGCTGGTTTCGCTGTCTAAATTCTCCACCGTCGGCAGCCTGATGGGCAACCTGATGCGCGGCTCGATGATGGTGGAAGGGCGTATGGCCCGCTTCGTGTACATCTCTTTGTACCGTATGCACCAGGTGGCGCTGCACGGCTATTTCAAAACCGGCCTGATGATGCTGGTGGGCAGTATCAACCGTGTGATTCGCCCGCGTCTGAAGCTGCACTAAGTTTCCTGCGATGCGAAGCCGCCCGGCTGTGCATTGCAATGGCGAACGTTCGGTATTCGCAGCAAAATCATAAAACGGCTTCCATCTCTGGGAGCCTTTTTTTATCCTGTTATGTAGTCTCATTTACGACAATGAGTGTTTTTTGATATAAGCATTTTTTTAATAAATATAGGATTGAGTATCTGATTATTTCAAGAATAAGAAAAAACATGAATATTAATCTATATCTAAAAGCTCATGTGTTTAATAGCTCAAACGCTGCGGTAGAACTTGCGCAAAAAAATATTAAACACCAGCATTTTGCTGAA